>JAISUW010000019.1 GCA_031271865.1 Oscillospiraceae bacterium | reverse complement strand
CCACTCGTTTTCCGACATTCATTCCAATTTCGCAATAGACACTTCGTGCTGCATATCTGCAACCGCTTGTCCGCCGGGCTTCGCGAAGCCCCCACGGCGGTTCGCGAACCGCCGCCCTGCTACGCGTAACAGGTCATCCGAAAGGGCGACCGATTACGCGTAACAACCGGTAGCAGCACAGGGGCTTCGCGAAGCCCCTAACGGCGGTTCGCGAACCGCCTACCCCTCACGGCTGTGCCAAAGCGAAGTTCAGCCAATTCAGCACCCAACGAAAAACGCGCCACAGGTATTCGAGCATCTGCCCGAGCCATCCCTCGCCGAAGCCGGGGAGGGATGGCGCGGGCAGATCCGGCTCCAAGGTATTTGTGACCTCATAGACGTGCATACGGCACAGGGGGCTTTTCTCCTCAGCGCCGTAATAGACACGGCCGTCGGAGGTATGGCAGAGGAACTCCGACTCCACCAAACCACCGAGCCACTCGCTGTGGGGTGCTTCGAGCATGGTGCAGAAGTTGAACGTGCCGGCGGTGCTGCGGTAATTGCTGTCCAACGAAACCGCAGTAATCCTGCCTTGGGCATCTACGGCAGGGGCATTGCACTTATAAGCAAGGAATAGGTTTGTACCGACATCGTCGTCGGGGCTTTCTATATCATAGACATAGCCTTTGTAATAGGAGCAGCCTTGGTGGGTATGCGTATCGATGGGCGTGCGATAGTAAGTGGAACGCGCAAACCACGCGCCGCCCTCTACGTTCGGGTCTTGGAAGAAAGATATGACGGAGCCGCCTACCGTCCCGACATAGATGCGCTGTGCAGCGTCATACACGGCAATCCCGGCCAAGGCATGGGGGCCGTTGAATGTATACAGGTCATTGAGGTTTTCATCCAGAACCGCCACGCCGGGATTCCCGCCGCCGGTGGTTGAATTGCCCCAGATGGGAATCAGAATCTGCCGCGTGACCGGATTCCAAGTCATATCATTGGCGTGCCCGAGCAGTTCCGTGGTTTCCCTTTGCACCAAGAGCGCACCGTCGCAGAGCCTCCGCTTGTAGAGCCAAACCCGCGCATCCGTGCGGTCGCGGTAGCAGTAGTAGAGGATACCCTCCTCCGTGACTGCGCCGCCCTGCGTCCAGATGGCTTTGGAGCCGATGTTCTCTGCGTAGACCTCTTGCAGCGTCACCTCCCGGGCGGACGCAAGCCCCACCCCCGGCAGCAGCAGCACACAGAGTACAAAAGCTGTCAGGCGTTTTGCAATATGCAGTTTCACGGGTATCAGCTCCTGCGCATAGGTTTTGGGATTCGACTAAATATAACGAATGGAAATGGCAAACAGGCACTGTGCGCTGTAGTAAGTGAGCATAATCATAAAGGACAGCAAGGGCTTGAGCCTGCGGATGCGCTCCGTGCCGAACTTTCCCAAGAAGAGGGAGGTGTCCGAAATGGCAAAAAGGATGCCGGGGGCTATCATCAGCTGCCCAAGGGTTCCCCCCTGCCTGGCCAGATTGAGCGTCCCCATGACCATTGCGGAGAGGACGAGCGCATAGCACAAGAGCGGCGGCAGGTTGGAGTGCAGGTTCCACACCTTGAAATAGTGCAGCAGGAGGAACAGCACAGGCAGCACCGCCAGAATGCACAGGTACGCCGGTTCAAAGGTACCTATGGACAGCAGGATACCGACATAGACAATGTGACCGAACAGGAACGGAGCTCCGCCTAAGAGGAAGAAGAAGTTCACCACATCCCGATGAATGAAGCCGTCTATGCCGAGGAAGATATCCCCGACCAGCCCCAGCAAAAGCGCCACGAGCAGCAGCACCGCCCGCACACTCACCTGCGGAACCTCGCGCCCCATCAGCGCGACAAAGCCGACGGCGCAGAACATCATGGAAGCCAGCGTCTTGAAGAGGATGCGCATCTTCTCCATGCCCTTTGCCCGAAAGACCCCGGTCAGGGCGGCTAAGAGAAAGCACACGGCGGACAGACCCCATAGTGCGGACGGTACGGAAGCAGGCATGATTTGGTTTCCCTTTCACAATAAGTAAGCATTCACTTCAAGTATATGATAAGCCGGCCGCACTTAGGAATCCCGGGTTCCCTTTGCGAAACGGTTCATTCAACGCCGGCATACGGCGCGGGACCTAAATAAACAGTAGACCGTAGAGTCCTTTACTGTCAACTGTTGTCTATCCTTCGTGGCGGTACTCGGAATCCCGTCCCCAGATGGGGCGGGCATCGGTGCCGCCGTAGAGTATCTTTCCGTCAACGACGCGCTGTAAGTGCTTGCCGTATTCGCTTTTGCCGTAGCGTTTCGCGGAGGCCTCCAGCTGCTCGAGCGTAATCCAGCCCATGTTGCAGGCTATCTCTTCCGGCGCAGAAATCTTGATTCCTTGGATGGTCTCCACCTGCTCCACGAAAGCGGCGGCGCGCATGAGGTTCTCCACGGTTCCGTTGTCCATCCACGCAAAGCCGCGCCCGAGAATCTTGACATTGAGTGCGTCGTGGTCTAAGTAAATCTGGTTGATGTCCGTGATTTCCAGCTCCCCGCGGGTAGAGGGTTTCAGCCCTTTGGCAAACTCCACTACGCGGTTGTCATAGAAGTACAGCCCCGTGACGCAGTAGTTGGATTTCGGCTTCTCCGGCTTCTCCTCAATGGACAGCACCGTGCCATCCTCTGCAAATTCCACCACGCCGAAAGCGGAGGCGTTCTTGACATAGTAACCGAAGATGGTCGCTTTGGAACTCTGCTCGCATTCCCGCACGGCTTGCCGCAGGAGGGCACCCATGCCGTTGCCGTAGAAGAGGTTGTCCCCCAGCACCATGGCCACGGAGTCTTTGCCGATGAAGTCCTCCCCGATAATGAATGCCTGCGCGAGGCCGTCCGGACTGGGCTGCTCCGCGTACTTGAGAACCATCCCAAACTGGGAGCCGTCCCCCAGAAGCTTCTCAAACTTCGGCAGGTCGTCGGGCGTAGAGATAATCAGTACCTCCCGAATCCCCGCCAGCATCAGCGTACACAGCGGATAGTAAATCATGGGTTTGTCATACACGGGCAGCAGCTGCTTGGATGTTACCATCGTCAAGGGGAACAGCCTTGTCCCGGATCCGCCGGCGAGGATAATGCCTTTCATCGGAAGTACAGCTCCTTTTGGGCGCAGGTCTTGCGCCGCTTGATTTTACTATATGAATCCATTTTACCACAAAAAAGCGCCGTTGTCAATAGAATTGTTACAATTGGGGAGTGCCCGCAAGGGACAGCAAGCAAAAAAATACGCGCCCTGCGCGTATTTGATGGGAAAGGAGGCATTGCGGCTTACGGAAGCGTGATCTGCTCCCGCGACTCATACAGAATCTTTCCCGAAGCAGCATGGATGGCGTACTTGTACAGCCAGCCGTCAGCCGTAAAATGAATCTGATATTCGTAGTGACCGCGCTCGTAAGTCTTGGCGGCCTTCGTGAAAGCTACTAGGGCAGAATCCACCCCTGCAGCCTGCAGCGCAGTCCGCTTGGCATTCTCCAATGTGACGGCCGGTGTCGCCGCCGCCGCTGTCACCGATGTGACGTCTACATCCTCCGCGGGGACATTCTGCGGCAGGTGTAAGTCACAGGCTATCAATGCCACCATGAGAACCATGGCGGCCAGGATTCGTTTCCCCGCATTCTTCGGCATGAATATCACCCTGTATTTCTCATTCACTTGTTTCGGTGCTATTCCATTCTATGCGGATAGTTTGACCGTTGACAGCGCCGGAAAACGCATTTCGGCGCATTTTATTTTTTGGAAGAGGGATTGACAAGCAGCGGTGAATCTGGTAATATTATACATCATAAGCACTTGGTTGCCGCACATACTGTACGCTAACTGTATCTGATACATCTTAAGGAGGAGCAGCCCATGAATTCCGACCGCCTGCGCGAGACCTTTACCGAACTTGCAGAGATCTACAGTCCCTCCAAGCGGGAGGAGGCTATGTATTCCTGTCTGAAAGGCAAATTGGAAAACCTCGGTCTGCAAACCCAAACGGACAGCCCTGCCCCATGGGGCGGGTCTTGCGGCAACCTCTATGCCTTTTGGGAAGGCACCGGGATGCCGCTCCTGCTCTCCGCGCATATGGACACTGTGGAGCCGGCGAAAGGAAAGCGGCTCATATATAATTCTGCGGACGGCACATTCCGTTCGGACGGTACGACCATCTTGGGTGCCGACGACTGCGCTGGGCTTGCAATCATTCTGGAAGCCATCGCCCGCATAAAAGAGAGCGGCGCGGCACACCGTCCGGCGGAGATTCTCTTCACTGCCGCCGAGGAAATCTACGGCTTGGGTGCCGCCGCTGCCGACTACGCCCGCCTCTCCGCCAAGGAAGCGCTCGTCCTGGACTTGGACGGTCCCATAGGCTCCTCCGCCATTGCCGCCCCGACCATCCTTTCCTTTACGGCTACTATCCGCGGCAAAGCTGCCCACGCCGGCTTCGCCTCCCGCGATGGCGTCCACGCCATCCAAGCCGCTGCCAAAGGCATCGCAACTTTGCATCTCGGTGAACCCGAGCCCGGGCTCACCTGCAACATCGGCCTTATCCAAGGCGGTATTGCCCGTAACATCGTCCCCGACACCTGCGCGGTCAGCGGGGAAATCCGTGCCCTCCGGCACGAGAAAGCCCTCGCCCTGCGGGATGCTGTCCGTTCGGTCTTCGCAACCGAAGCCGCCGCCGTCGGTGCCTCTGTCGGCTGGGAGGAGCAAATCGTTCTCCATGCCTTCGCCGCCGACCCCGCCGCACCCATTTGCCGCGCTTTTGCGTCTGCCTGCCAAGCCGAAGGCTTGCCTTGCGATTTGCACCCCACTATGGGCGGCAGCGATATGAACCACTTCGCGCAGCATGGCATTACCGGTCTCGTCGCCGCTTGCTCTATGCACGATGTCCATTCTACACGCGAATGGGCTTCCCTCACGGAAATGGAAGACTGCACACGCTTGGTGGTGCGGGTTCTTTCGGCTTGATTGGCGGGCGGCGGCGGCCGCATTGCGGCCGCAAGACGAGGGACCGCATTGCGGTCCCCGGGCGGCGGCGGCCGCACTGCGGCCGCAAGGAGGAACCGCAATGCGGTTCCCCATCCAACCATTACCAATATGAATTTTGTGCGAATTCCGCAAAATGGGACAAACTACAGGAAGCGAATAACACGATACACGCACAAAACGCATATTAAGAAAGGTTGGCATTATGGACGACTATACCCCGATAACCACAACGGCAGCAGACGATGAAAACCGTGTGGAATTGACAGCAGACGAGGCAAAGAAATATCTTTATGAGGCAACGGCAACCGGTCACTGGTTCGGTATCGGCGTGTTCCTGATTCTCTTAGGCGTAGCACTGACGGTATTGCTGAGTGTATTCGGCAAGGCGGTACCGGGTGTGTTGGCACTCTTCGTGTGTCTGGCCGTAGCTGTGGCGCTGTTCATCATCAAGGGTTTGGACATTGCGCGGTATGAGCGCTACAAGCGGCGCGGCGTACGCATCCCCGACGACTATCGCAATGATTTGGAAGCGGACTACGGCGACTTCCACAAGGGATTTGGGCTGCGCATAGCCATCGGTGTCGGTATCATCCTGCTCTCTATTGGTATTGTTGTGGCTGTCGGCGCGAAGTATGCGCCGGACGCAAACACAGCCAAGGCGGAAAGTACGGGCGTGGTGCAGGAGTTCTCGGAAGACGTATCCAATGGTGTATCGCAGGCTGCGCAGGACGTGCGTGAAGCCGTGACAGAGTTTCGCGCAGACGTGACGAATGCAGTAGCCAATGCAAGCGAAGCAATTGAAGACCGTGACGCCAAAGCCTTCCTTGAGAGTGCGGACGGTTTGGGCGTGGATCTCGGCGAGAGCCGGCAAGCGACCATAGCGGTTTCCGTCCTGCTGGCAGTTATTGGTATAGCCTGTTATCTGTTCATCTCCGGGGCGCTGCGCAAGAGTGCCTATGAGCTGTTGCTCGGTATCGGCGACTTCCGTCACCCGCGCCGCACGGAGGCACTCGACCGCCGGTTGGGCGCTGTCGCCGCCGTCTACTGGCCGCTTGTCACCGCCGGCTACCTCGCATGGAGTTTCATCTCCGACCGCTGGGATCGCAGCTGGCTGATTTGGCCCATCGCCGCGCTTGCCTATGCGGCATTCTCGGGCGGGTACTCGGCTTTGTATAAGGATCACCGCGCGTAATAGCAAAAGAGGCAAGTGTATACAAATATAGGGGCGGCAAAATGCCGCCCCGCCTTCCCTTTGTCACATGTATATGTACACATAGCAATTGCAGAATCAACCGAATCAGATGCCCCAAACCAAGAAGCAAGAAGCAAAAGGCAAAAACCCACATCCCGCCCATACAGAACACCGAAAACTTGCCCCCAACCCATACAGAGGCGCCCAAGCACGCCTATGGAAAATTTGCCCTACAGGACATAAGGCAAATTTTCCATCCAAGCGGGCAAGTCTGCAAGGGGGTCCGGGTGACTCCCCGGCCGCGGGGGGTCTCGGGGGCGCTGCGGGACGCGCCCCCGGGCGGGGGGGTGGGAGCGGCGCCCCCAAGGTGGAGGAACACACCCATCCTTTTATAAAACCTGAGGGCAAAACCCAACCAAAGTGCAAACCCTTTCCACCCAACCAAAGGGAAAGAGGAAAGAAGCAGAACCCACCTCAGTGGTGGAACAGCCGAATCCCGGTAAAACACATAGCGACACCGAGCTTATCCGCCATCTCTGTGACCAACCCGTCGCGGACGGAGCCGCCGGGCTGGGCGATGTAGGAGACACCGGAGCGCACAGCGCGCTCTACGTTGTCGCCGAAGGGGAAAAAGGCATCCGAGCCTAAGGCGACACCGCGCAAGGAGGCAAGGTAGGCCTTGCGTTCCTCTGGGGAGAGCACCTCCGGGCGGGAGGTGAAGAAGTCCTGCCAGACATCCGCACCCAAGACATCCTCGGGGTAGGCGGAGAGGTAGACATCCACGGCGTTGTCGGAATTGGCGCGGCCTAAGTCCGGGCGCAGGGGGAGGGCAAGCACTTTCGGGTGCTGCCGCAGGTGCCAGATGTCGGCTTTCTCCCCGGCTAAGCGCGTGCAGTGGATGCGGCTCTGCTGACCGGCACCGACCCCGATGGTCTGCCCGCCTGCTGCGTAGCAGACGGAGTTGGACTGCGTATATTTGAGCGTGATGAGTGCCAAGACAAGGTCGCGCTTCGCTTCCGGGGGGATTTCTTTCTTGGCGGTGACGACGTTGGAGAGCATCGCTTCGTCTATCTGCAGCTCGTTCCTGCCCTGCTCGAATGTGATGCCGTAGACCTGCTTGCGCTCAAGTTGCGCCGGGACATAGGCGGGGTCTATCTGCACGATGTTATAGCCGCCGCGGCGCTTCTGCTTGAGGAGCTCCAGAGCCTCCGGGTCATAGCCCGGGGCAATGATGCCGTCGCTGACCTCCGGGCGGATGAGTTGGGCTGCCGACACATCGCAGGGATCCGAGAGGGCGATCCAGTCGCCGAAGGAACTCATGCGGTCGCTGCCGCGGGCGCGGGCATAGGCCGCGGCCAGCGGGGAGAGTTCCAAGTCCTCCGCGATGCGGTAGACGCGGCGCAGGGTATCCGTCAAGGGTACACCGACCGCCGCGCCGGCAGGGGAGACGTGCTTGAAACTGGCGGCGGCGGGCAATCCCAAGGCGGCTTTCAGTTCCTTCACAAGCTGCCAGCCGTTGAGGGCATCCAGGAAGTTGATATATCCCGGGCGGCCGTTCAGTACCGTTACCGGCAAGTCGCCCTCCATGAAGATGCGGGAGGGCTTCTGGTTCGGGTTGCAGCCGTATTTGAGTTGAATCTCCGTCATAATGCACTCCTTTGTTCGGTGAATCAGTTATTTGTTCTTGTTGATGATGCGGCTCTCGGTACGCTTTCCGATATAGCGGACGAATAGGCTGACCTTGTTCTCCGCATCCAATGCCTCCCAGAGGGAGGCGGCGAAGGCATCGATGGTGCCGTCCAGTGCCACCTTGACCGGCTCGCCCTCGAAAGTGGGGATGACCGGGTTGCCGTCTGTGACATAGGTATGGATGGCGTGACCCTGTCCGGGGACGAGGTTGTACCAGTAGAAGAAGCGGTTGCAGGGGGGCTTGGCCTCTGTGTGGTTATCCGCTTTCAGGATGGAGAGCGCGTAGGTCTCCGGCGTGAGCAAGCCGCTGATGCGCGACGTAAAGGTCGGTCCGTCCGGCTCGTATTCCCGGGAACCTAAGGCAATCTCCTGCGTCTGCCCGCGCTGAATCCCCTCGTGGAGGGTATCGGTTTGGTCGCCGTTGGTGACGATGGTCAGGTTGCCGAGCGTGCGCACGGGTGCATAGATCACCAAGGAGGGGTCTTTCATCTTGGAGGCATCATAAGCCTGCGTACGGATGCCGTCGCCGTCCGTTACGAAGATACGGTTGCGGCTGTTTGCGCTGCGTCCCATGATGAAGTAAGCGGCGACTCTCGTCTTGCCATCGGGGAGAAGCCCCATGCATATGCCGCGCCCCGGGTAGGGGTTCCCGGTGAGGTATTCCTGCAAAGTCTGCAAAGCGGTGTCCTCCGTTTGTGTTTTGATTGTACTATTATACACCACCCCGGCCGAAAAAGCAAGAGCATAAAGCAACAATCCCCTGCCGGGGCTGGGTACCCGACAGGGAAAAAGGGCTTTATGCAGGCATTTCAAACTGTTTTGGTTTGTTTAGCGAGATAATCTTAGATTTAATCCCGAATCGATTGATTAATTCCTGCGCTTCGGCGCGAGCGTTTTCGCAGCGTTCTGTCGGTGATAATCCGATAGCCTCACTAGAGAGTTGCTCACGGATAACATGAATCTGGCGCATGGATTTCGGTTCATTCATCATTCTCAATCACCTCCGTAGGAGAATAGATGCCAATCTTCTTATAACCCTCTTCCGCATTTACTGCTTCAGTCAGAGTTACCGTTTTGCGCTTCACAATGTGTTTGAAATTCCAACTGACAATAAAATCAAGATCTGCAGCCGAGGCAGCCGCAATATGCAACGCATCCGCTCCATACTTTGCCGGAATAATCCCACGTGCTATATATGCATCAGCCAGGTGCTCTGCATCTTCAGAAGCATCAAGCAAGACTACACCATAATCGTCAATAAGTGATGCCATCTTTTCGCGCTTATCGTCTTCCGCTCGATTCAGTTCCCTAAGAACATATACCGATGTGAAAGGTACATATTTTCCTACTTTAATCTCATCAAAGAGCTGTATGGTGTCTTGCTTTTTGTCTGGAGCATCATCTGCAAAAACGAAATTGAAGATACTTGTTTCCAGATACACACTCGGCGTTCGCATTGTCCGCATTCCTCCTCTTCACAATACTATTATACACCACCCCGGCCGAAAAAGCAAGAGCATAAAGCAACAATCCCCTGCCCCTCCCGGAAAACCTTGACAAGTCCGCAAAACTGTAGTATAATTAGTCAAATTCATAAGAACACCCGATAGGAAAGGGACACGCTATGCTTATTACTTACAATGAAGAGAAGCGTATCTTCAAACTCGATGCGGGAGAGAGCAGCTATGTCCTCTACGCCGACCCGAACGGTTACTTGGTGCATCTGTACTATGGGAAACGCATCCCCGATGCGGATTTGACCTACCTGCTGCGGCAGGGGGGCGGCGCCTCTTTCTGCCCGAACCCGCCGGGAGCCGTTCCGCACGGACTGACGCTTGACAACCTCCCGCAGGAATACCCCTGTGCCAACACGGGCGACTTCCGCGCCCCTGCCCTGACAGTGCAGGCGGCAGATGGCGCGATTGGGTCGCAGCTGAAATATGTATCCCACGATATCCGCGGCGGCAAACCGGACTTGCCGGGATTGCCGCACCTGTGGGTGTCGGAGGAGGGGCAGGCCGAGACGCTCGTTGTAACAGCCGTTGACGAATTGCTGCAGCTGGAGGTGGAGCTATACTATACCGCTTTCGCAAACTTGAATGCCGTGAGCCGCTCTGCGGTAATCCGCAACACCGGCGCGGCGGCGTTGACGCTTCGGAACGCGCAGTCGCTGAGCTTGGATTTCTTCCGCTCGGACTATGATGCCATTACCCTCCAGGGAGCTTGGGTACGCGAACGGAACGCGGAGCGCCGCCCCTTAGCGCACGGCAGTACCGTGATACAATCGCGGCGCGGCTCCTCGGGGCACCAGCTCAATCCCTTTATGATGCTCTGCGACCGTACCGCGACCGAAACGCAGGGCAACGCCTATGCCGTGAGCCTCATCTACTCCGGGAACTTTCAGATTGAGGCCGAAGTGAACCAGATGCATATGACCCGGCTGCAGGCGGGCTTACAGCCCGACACCTTCGCTTGGCACTTGGCACCCGGGGAGGCGTTTGTTACACCGGAGGCGGTGCTGACCTTTGCCGACAACGGCTTGGGCGGCATCTCGCGCACGCTGCACCGGCTGTATAACAAGCACTTGGTGCGCCGCAATGCCGCGCAGATACAAAACCCCATCCTCATCAACAACTGGGAGGCCACCTACTTCAACTTCGATGCCGACAAGCTCGTCGCCATCGCCCGGGAGGCAGCCAAGGCAGACATCGATATGCTCGTCATGGACGACGGTTGGTTCGGGGCGCGGACGGACGACACTAAGGGCTTGGGCGACTGGGTAGTCAACGAAGGCAAGCTCGGCTGCACGCTCGGCGAACTTGTGGAGCGCGTGAAAGCGGAAGGCTTGGCGTTCGGCATTTGGTTTGAGCCGGAGATGGTCAACCCCAACAGCGACCTCTACCGCGCCCACCCCGATTGGGCGCTGCACATCCCCGGAAGACCGCGGAGCTTAGGGCGCGGGCAGTGCGTGCTGAACCTTGTGCTGCCCGAGGTGCGGGACTACCTGTTTGACGCGCTCAGTGCCATACTCGACAGCGCGGACATCGCTTACGTCAAGTGGGACTTCAACCGCAACCTGACGGAGGTGTTTTCCCCCGGCCTTGCCTTGCAAGGAGAGGCATGGCATCGGTATTATCTCGGCTTATATGAACTGCTGGAACGCCTGACCGCCAAGTACCCGCATATCCTCTTTGAGAGCTGCTCGGGCGGCGGCGGGCGTTTTGATGCGGGGATGCATTACTATATGCCGCAGGCGTGGTGTTCGGACAACACCAATTCCGTAGACCGCCTGAAGATACAGTACGGCACCTCCTACGCCTACCCCGTCAGCACCATGGGGGCGCACGTGTCGGCGCACAGTGCCCCGCTGGATTTCAAGGCCTATGTCGCCATGGCAGGCACTTTCGGCTATGAGTTGGACCTCACCAAAGTTCCCGGCGACATCGCCCGCATGAAAGAGTTGAATGCCGAGTGGCGGGCGCGGCGGCATATTATCGCCGAGGGGGATATGTACCGCTTGGTGAGTCCCTTTGAAACACAGTGGTCCTGCGCGTGGATGTTCGTCACACCGGACAAGACCGAGGCGTTCGTACAGTTCTTCTCCGTGCGCGGGGAGAACAACGCCTACCGCCCGAACCTGTACCTGCAAGGCTTAGACCCGGAGAAAATTTACAGCGTCACCCTGAACCGCGATACGCAGATTCCCAAGCTCTCCGGCGCGGCACTGATGTATGCGGGGCTGCCCATCCATTGCGGCGGCGAGAAGGGGGCTATGACCGCCTATCTGACGGTAAACAATTGACAGGGAACTGTTATTCGTAAGCAGGAGAGATGGACTATGACGATTGCCGAACTCCAGCAAGCGGTTCTGGAGAAGAAGAAAGAAACCGATACCTGCATCCTCGCGCACTCCTACCAAGCGCGGGAAATCATTGAGATTGCCGACGTTGTGGGCGACTCCTTTGCGCTGGCGAAGAACGCCTTGGACCGCCCGGAACAGACGATGCTCATGTGCGGCGTGCGCTTCATGGCGGAGGGCGTGAAGCTCCTCTCACCGGAGAAGCGCGTAGTGCTGGCGAACCCTGACGCCGGCTGCCCTATGGCGGAGCAAATGGACAAGGGAATCATTGCGCAAGTGAAAGCGGCCTACCCGGAGTATACCGTCGTCGCCTATATCAACACGACCGCTGCGCTCAAAACCGTCTGCGATGTGTGCGTGACCTCCTCCTCTGCGGTGGAGATTGTCCGCAAGCTGCCGAATGACAAGATTCTTTTCATCCCGGACTGCAACCTCGGTGACTATGTCGCAAAGCAGTGCCCGGAGAAGACCTTCAAGCTCCTGCAAGGGGGCTGCCCCATCCATGCCGCTGTGGATGTGAAAGCCGTATCCGCCGCGACCGACGCGCACCCGAAGGCGCTTGTCCTCGTTCACCCGGAATGCCGCCCCGAGGTCTGCGCATTGGCGGACTACGTCGGCTCCACGGCGGGTATCATGCAGTACGCCAAGGCTTCCTCCGCCCGGGAGTTCATCATCGGTACGGAGAACGCCATCGCCGAACACCTGCAATACGAATGCCCGGAGAAGCGTTTCTATCCCCTCACCAAAGAACTCGTCTGCAAGAATATGAAAGTCACTACCCTTATGGATGTGTACCTCGCTCTCTCTACACAAGGCGGGGAGGAAATCCGGCTCGACCCCGATACACTCCGAGAGGCCCGGGTGTGTATAGATAAAATGATAGCGCTCGGCTGAAAGGGACAGCATGGATGCTCATACCAACGCCCGCTCCGTCCTAACCGCCATGAGCGGCGGCGTGGACAGCACCGTCGCCGCCGCCCTCCTCCAAAAGCAGGGCTATACCGTCGCGGGGGCTACGCTCAAACTCTTCGATACCGACGAAGCCCGGCAATCCCGCACCTGCTGCTCCCTCTCCGATGTCGAGGACGCCAAAGCCGCCTGCGTCAAACTCGGTATCCCGCACTACGTTTTCAATTTTAAAGACCGATTCGAAAGTACTGTCATCCGGCGCTTCGTTGACGCCTATCTCGCCGGCAAAACGCCCAATCCCTGCATTGACTGCAATCGCTTCGTCAAGATTACCGCCCTCCTGGAACGCGCTTGGCAGCTCGGGTTTGACGGGTTGGCTACAGGGCATTATGCGCGGGGTGGATGGAATGCAATGCAATCCCGCCCCCTCCTCAAAAAAGCACGGGATGCAGACAAGGACCAGACGTATGTGCTGTATATGCTGACACCGATGCAATTGAATTCAATTCAATTCCCGCTCGGCGACCTGACGAAGGGGGAAGTACGCGAAGCAGCGGCAGACTACGGCTTTTGGAACGCCGAAAAGCCGGACAGCCAAGACATATGCTTTGTCCCGGACGGCGACTACGGTAGCTTCTTGGAACGGTATCTGGGGCGCACTTTCCCACCCGGCAACTTTGTAGGCGAGGCGGGGCAGATTCTGGGGCAGCACAGGGGCTACCAGCGCTACACCATCGGGCAGCGGAAAGGATTGGGGCTTGCGCTTCCTGCGCCGGCCTTTGTATGGAAAATTGACCCGGATGCAAACGCCGTCCATGTTGGCAATTCTTCCCGGCTGTATTCCGACACATTGCTTATAAATGAAATCAATCTGATTCCGATGGACAGGTTGGATGCGCCGATTCGCTGCACGGCAAAGATACGCTACCGCGCCCGGGAAGCCGCCTGCACCGCCGAACAAATCGGCGCAGACGAAATCCGCGTCAAATTCGACGAGCCGCAGCGGGCGATTACGCCGGGGCAGGCTTGCGTGCTGTATGACGGCGATGTTGTCATCGGCGGGGGAACCATCCAATAGTAACATAAAACGGAAAAACCGCCTTCCTTCCCCTGCATTGGGAATAACTTTGACTTGCAGACCCGGGCGCAAAAGTGTATAATCTCAATTGCGGGCACACACCGGCCATTCGGCCGGCCGATTGCCTGCCGTCAGACACGAAGGGAGATTATCACATGGAATGGCTCAACACTTTGCTCAGCTTCTGCACCGGACTTTCGGATTCCGTGAGCAGCGCTGCAACCGCAACCGCGGATGCCGTGGCTTCCTGCACCGGCAGTATCACCGATGCAGCCACAGCACTCACCCCCATTGCGGAGTGCGGCACCGGCATTATCAGCTTCTTCACCGGTTTGCTTGAACTCCTCGCGCCGCTTTTCAGCGGTCTCGGCTAACGCAAAGACGCACCGCCGCTTGGCAGGGGATGGTCGGCCATTCCCTGCCGCTTTTTTATTTCGAATGGAGAACATTCCCGGCTTTCTCTGAAATTGGCATTGACAAACGCTCCGATTTATGATAAAGTTGTAGTATACAAATGAACTTTCTTTAACAAGGGGAATACTTATGATTTTAGCCATCAAGCGCACCATTACCATTCTTATCTCCCTGCTTATGATGCTCACCGGCATGGTCCAGAAGAGCGACCAAGTCGGCACCCAGGTCATCCCGGCTTCCGATTCCTCGAATATCTTTATCAATGACTACAAAAAAGTGGAACTCTCCGCCCACCGCAGCGGTGCCGGCGAAGCTCCGCAGAATACCTTGATGGCTTTCGAGTACTGCATCAACTCCAAGGAGTTCGATGTGGACATCTTTGAGTTTGATATCCATATCACCAAGGACGGCGAGATTGTCCTGCTCCACAACAATACCTATGACGATACCTCCAATGCCGTGGAATACTTCGGGAAGGAGAATATCCGCCCGCAGGACTACGACTACCAAACCCTCCACGACAACCTGAATCTCGGCGCAAAATTCAACGGCGGCAAAGCGAAGTACAGTTCCCTGCGCGGCAAGGACATCCCGGAAAACCTGCGTGTGGTGCGCGTCGGTGATGTGCTCAAGTACACGGAAAAACACTCCACAAAAAAGAAGCCTTTCCGCTATATCATCGAAATCAAGGACACCTCTTTGCTGGGCATGAAGTGCGCCGATAAACTCTATAAAGTCCTGAAAGACCTCGGTATCATGGAACGCACCATTGTCGCTACCTCCAAGCCCGATGTCGGTAAGTATATCGCCAAAAACTACCCCGATTTGGTCACCTCCGCCGATTTGCTGGAAGCCCTCCTCTTTTATCTGTACTCTTTGGTCGGCGGCGACGCTGCCGAACTGGAACCCGATTACAGCGTCCTCCAACTCCCCTATGGCTCTACTTCCGGGGTCGACGGCTTCTTTAATGACTTGCTCCAAACTTTTACAGACCTCGGTTCCAAGAAATTCATTAACTATGCCCATAAGTATAATATGGCTGTCCAGTATTGGACTGTCAATAACCCCGATGAGATGCAGCACCTCGTCGATAACGGCGCCGATGCCATTATGACGGATTACCCGCAGCAGTTGTGGGAATTGTTGAACTGAGCTAAGCTAAGCTAAGCTAAACTAAGCTAAACTAAGCTAAACTAAGCTAAGCTAAACTAAGCTAAGCTAAACTAAGCTAAACTAAACTAAGCTAAACTAAGCTAAACTAAGCTAAACTAAGCTAAACTAAACCAACCCCCGGGCGGCTTTGCCGCCCGGGATTTATGCACGCGGGCGATAAAGGCATAGGGGGGAGTAATGTAAAACTTTTTCTATCCCTCTTTACAAATGCCGAAAAAAAGAGTATAATAGATTTGTTTCTTTAAGATACTGGATTGGTGTGCGGAGCAGGTAGTACCTACCCCTATTCCCGGATGGAGGAATTCGATGCGTTACGAAAACGAGCCATGTGTTTGGTGCCGCCAGGGGTTGCACCCTGACGAAGAGGATGTAGTGGTTTGTCCGGACTGCGGCGCGCCGCAGCACAAGGAATGCTGGAAAGCGAACGGCGGCTGTGCCTACCATGCGGAGCATGGTGACTATTTGTGGAAGCCGTCGGTTGAACCTACAGAACCGGAGCCGTCCTTACAGAATGAGCCGAACAGCCGCATCTGTCCGGTGTGCGGCAGTCCCTGCAAGCCGGAGACGGCTGTCTGCCCCACCTGCGGCACGGACTTTTTGGTCTGGGCGAATGAGGTACAGGAGCGGGCAATGCAGATGCGTTTACCGCCGCAGGAGATGCCTCCCTTGACCGTGAACGGCCGCACCCTCCATGCAGACGACGAGATAGACGGTTGCAGGGTCGAGGAAATCGGCGTCCATGTGCGCGGGAGCTTAAAGAAAGTGGAGCGTTACGCCGCTGTCTTTGAGAAGAACCGCCTTGTGGGATGGAACTGGGCTGCATTCTTTTTCGGGACATACTGGTTCTTCTTCCGGAAGATTTGGCGCCCGGCACTGCTGCTGGCCGGTATCTCTTTGGTTGTTTTGCTGGCACTCAACCCCTTGCAGAATGCGCTGTATGAGAAGCTCCTGCCGGTGCAGGAGAGCTATACGGAGTCTTTCAATGCAGCTGTCGAAACCAATGACACTGCTGAAGTACAGGCTGCCGTAAATACGTTTTTGACCGATGTAAAGCAAGTGTTAAAAGAGTCACGCTTATATATTGGGCTGAACATCGGCTTCTGGGTTGTGCTGCACTTGTGCTGCGGACTGTTCGGCGACAAGTGCCTGCGTGATAAGATATGGAAAGACATCCTCGATGCCCACGAGGACACCGCCACCGTCAAGCAGGAAAGCGACCGCCAAGGCATCCGTGCGCGGATACTGCTTCGCAAGGGCGGGCCGAACTTCTTTGCGCCGCTGCTGTACTTTACCGCTTTCCAAACCATCCCGATGTGGCTGATTACACTATTTGACAAATTGCTGACTTAATCTCTCGGCAACGGTGTATACTTGTTATGTATCCGAATCCCTAATTCGATAACCAAACGAAACGACAGGAGAATGAGATGAAAGTAAAGAAGGCCATCATCCCCGCCGCCGGTTTGGGCACACGTGTGCTTCCGGCCTCCAAGTCTGTCCCCAAAGAGATGCTCAACATCGTAGACAAGCCCGCCATCCAGTACCTCGTGGAGGAGGCCGTCGCCGCCGGGATTGAAGACATCCTCATCATCACCAACCGCGGCAAGGTGGCTATCGAAGACCACTTCGACCATGCCTTTGAACTGGAAACAAACCTGAAGAGCAACCCCAAGAAGCAGGAGATCTATGAAGCCGTCAAGAAGCCGGCAGAGCTTGCCAATATCTACTTCATCCGCCAGAAGATAACCAAAGGCTTGGGCCACGCCATCCTCTGCGCCAAGAGCTTTGTCGGTGACGAGCCTTTTGCCATCCTTTACGGCGACGATGTATGTATCAACGACAGCGACCCTGTGCTGGCGCAGCTGGTGCGTGTCACGGAGGAATTCGGTGTCGGCTGCGTCGGCGTGAAAGAGGTTTCCCGCAAGGATGTGCAGAAGTACTGCTCCTTGGGCGTGGAGCCGGTACGGGAGAAACTCTTCCGCGTCAATGAGATTATAGAGAAGCCGACAGAGGAGCAGATTCTCTCCTGCTATTCCATCTTGGGGCGCGTCGTCGTACCCGCCAAGGTCTTCCCCATGCTGGAGGAGGGTCTGAAGCTTACCCCGCCGGGAGAGGAGTTCTACTTCACCGACACCCTCGCCGCCTTGGGGAAGCAGGGGGAACTGATGGCCATTGACTTCGACGGCGTGCGCTATGATATGGGCGCCAAGCTCGGCATTATGCAGGCCAACGTAGAGGTCGCCCTCAACCACCCGGAAATCGGGGCGGACTTTAAGGCCTACCTCAAAGGCCTGTGTGCTTCCCTTTAAGAGGCAAGAAGCAAGAGCCAAGAACCGTGCAGCCAACCCAATAGTTACAAACGGTAACAAAAAATATCCACCCATACCGGCAGCGTGAAGCATGAAGCAAGAGGCAAGAACCGTGCAGCCAACCCAATAGTTACAATCGGTAACAAAAAATATCCACCCATACCGGCAGCGTGAAGCATGAAGCAAGAGGCAAGAACCGTGCAGCCAACCCAATAGTTACAAACGGTAACAAAAAATATCCACCCATACCGGCAGCGTGAAGCATGAAGCAAGAGCCAAGAACCGTGCAGCCAACCCAATAGTTACAATCGGTAACAAAAAATATCCACCCAAACCGGCAGCTTGAAGCAAGAGGAAAGAGGCAAGAACCGTGCAGCCAACCCAATAGTTACAATCGGTAACAA
>JAISUW010000070.1 GCA_031271865.1 Oscillospiraceae bacterium | reverse complement strand
AGCGGGCACTTCTGCAAGGGGGTCCGGGGGTGTCCCCCGGCCGCGGGGGGTCCCGGGGGCGCTGCGGGACGCGCCCCCGGGCGGGGGTTTGGGGGCGGCGCCCCCAAGGTGGAGGAACTAAGCTATCCGATCAGCACACCATAAGGCACAACTCAACCTAAGTGCAAACCCTTTCCACCCAACCAAGACCTAAAAATCTTCGTCAAATTCACGATTGTTCAAGCAAGAAAACCCTAATTCTCCGTCATAATGCACAAAACATGCCTCTTGCCTTAACCTCTTGCTTCTTGCGCCTGAATGTGCTATAATAGGTACGATAATAAACGGCTACAGGGGGATAAACAGTGGAACACCAATGCATCATTATCTTGGATTTCGGGGGGCAGTACAGCCACCTCATCGCTCGGCGTGTCCGAGAGGCAGGGGTATACTGCCTTGTCAAGTCATATAAAACGCCGCCCCGGGAGCTTGCGGCGATGCGCCCGTCAGGCATTATCCTTACCGGCGGACCCAACAGTGTCTACGAGGAGAGTTCCCCGCACTGCTCCAAAGAAGTGCTGGAATTGGGCGTACCGGTGTTGGGCATATGCTACGGTGCGCAGCTCATGGCCTATCTGTTGGGAGGGAAAGTCGCCACCGCGCCGGTCGGGGAATACGGACGCATCCGGCTCACCGCAGATGCCGCGCAGAGCCTCCCGCTTCCCTGCGGCGAATTCACGGTCTGGATGAGCCACAAAGACTACATCAGTGAACCGCCGGACGGCTTCATTGTAACGGCGAAAACCAACGATTGCCCCACGGCAGCCATGGCAAACTTCGAGAAGAATCTATACGCCGTGCAGTTCCATCCCGAGGTACAGCATACGGAGCATGGCCAGGAGATTCTGGAGGCATTCCTGAAAGGCATCTGTGCCTGCCGCGGCGACTGGGAGATGAAAGGCTACGTAGAACAGACCATCCAAGCCTTGCGCGAAAAAATCGGCGACCGCAAAGTCATCTGTGCCATGAGCGGCGGCGTGGATTCCACCGTTGCGGCCGTTATGGTACATAAGGCCGTCGGCAAGCAGCTGACGAATATCTTTGTGGACCACGGTCTCATGCGCAAAAACGAAGGGGATGAAGTGGAGCGGATAGCCACGCAAACGTTCGACATGAATTTCATCCGCGTAAACGCAGCCGACATCTATTTTGAGAAGCTCAAAGGCGTAGAGGAGCCGGAGCGCAAGCGCCGGATTATCGGTGAAGAGTTTATCCGCGTCTTTGAGCGCGAGGCCGAGAAAATCGGCAAAGTCGGCTTCCTGGTGCAAGGCACGATATACCCGGATGTCATCGAGTCCGGCAGCGGCGACTCGGCGGTTATCAAAAGCCACCATAATGTCGGCGCGCTGCCGGATGTGGTGGACTTTGATGAAATTGTAGAGCCCCTGCGGATGCTGTTTAAGGATGAGGTGCGCCGCGCCGGTCTGGAGTTGGGCATCCCCGAGGAGCTGGTTTGGCGGCAGCCTTTCCCGGGACCGGGTTTGGGTGTGCGCATCTTAGGCGAGGTCACGCCCGAAAAAGCCGACACCCTCCGTGAGGCCGATGCCATTTTCCGCGAGGAACTGGAGGCATACTACTTCCCCAACGGCCGCGACCCCGCCCTGTCCCCTTACCCGCTGGACGCCGTGCCCAGCCAGTACTTTGCGGCTCTGACCAATATGCGCAGCGTCGGCGTCATGGGGGATTTCCGGACGTACTCAAGTGCCATAGCCCTCCGCGCCGTGAACACCAATGACTTCATGACAGCCGACTTTGTACAGATTCCCTACGAGGTTCTCTCCAAGGTATCCTCCCGCATCGTCAACGAAGTCCCCGGCGTGAACCGTGTCCTCTATGACATCACCCCCAAGCCTCCGGCAACCATCGAGATGGAATAGTTACAAAAAGCAGTAAAAGCAAAATATAAACAGCGCTTATATTCACAGCTTCCATTACGACCCCGGTATAATGCAGCCACTCAGGTATGCACCTATCCGCAGGGCGGCATACGGCTGTGCGGCAGGGCAAACGGTCAGGCGGCAGTATGCCGCCCCTGCATTGGTATAAGAAAGATACAGGCAGCACCGCGGCGCCGAACCGCCCCGGTGCCGCGCGGGGTTAGACGATACCCGGTCCCATACCGTTGAGAATGCGCAGGAGGGTAATGCGCTTACGGGCATAGGAACTGTAGCGCAGGCCTTCCGTGACCAATTCCGCGGGGACATGAATCTCCTCCGGCGTGAGCGGCGCCCCTGCCGCCCGCAGCAGGGCTTCCAGCTCTGCCGTCGGCGGGATTTCTTCTCTGACGATACGGCAGATGTCCGGCCACGTTTCTGCGAGCTGTTCCGGCGAAAGGTTCGCCAGAGGGGAGGGGCAGTTCATACGCTTTATCTCCGCCTCCAGCCCCGGGAAAGCGCGGCGCAAGCCGACTTTGTCCTTGTGTTCAGGTACGAAAGCAGGGGAGGGGTTGTTCACGGTACGGTGGTATACTTCCGCCAAGAGCAGTGTCGCCACGCCAACCATGGCCCCATGGAACTCGGGTGCTTCTTCGGCAAAGAGTTTGCGCATCTCCCAGAAGTGCGCCAGGGAATGCTCCGCCCCGGAGGCCGGCCGCGAGGAACCGTGCCACGCCATACACAGCCCGGAGAGGATCAGCGCCTCCAAGACTTGCGTACTGTACGGCTGTGCGCTGTCCGTTTTCCTGCTGACCATATGGAACGCCTCGCGCACATGGGCGGCAATCTGCGGGCAGTACGGCTCCGTGCAGAAGACCTGCGAGCTCGTATTGTCCTTATAGGAAACAGCGGCAACGGGAGCCGGACACTCCCCAAACAGTGCGGCGATGCGCCAATCCGCCAAGGCAATGCACTTGCCGGCGATATCCCCGACCCCTGCGGCGGTCAAGAAAGCCGGTGCTTTCTCCAACACCGCAGTGTCGGCGAGGAGGAAATCCGGTGCCTTCGCCTGATGGGAGGTCTTGAAGCCGTCCGTGATAATCGGTGCGGTCGCGGAGGCGAAGCCGTCCATAGAGGCAGCAGTAGCAAAGATGCAGAGCGGTTTGCGCGTCTGTGAGGCAGCCATGCGGCACACATCACTGATGCATCCGGTCCCGACGGCGATGATTCCGGCAATACCCGGGGTCAGGCTGCGGACGTGTTTGACCGTTTCCAGCGTAGCCGAGCGCAGGTCAGGGTAGATATGCCGCCGCACGACAAAGCCATTTTCCACAAGGGAGCGCAGCAGACCTCGGGCAGCGCGGGTAGTGTTTTCATCGCTGATGAGCAATATCTTCCGCGGGAAACCCTCCTGTCGGAGGATTTCACCGGCTGTAGGCAGAACGCTCTCCCCGATGCGGATATAGGGCAGTCTTTGTGTCCCTGCTGCACAGGGGCAGCTCTCCAGTTCTCGTGCCATGGCCTCGTAATCCATGCGCTGCTGTCCTCCTTAAAGCAAAACACCGGGCATAGGTGTCCGGGTTTTGCGCAGTCAAAGTTTAGGGTTATTCAGTTCAGGCAATTTATACTCCTGTACCGGGGGAGTTATTCAAAGCGTATGACCTCACCGCTCTCGCCGCTGTCCAAAACCGCCTTTATAAGCTTCACCAAGCGGCGCTGCTGGTCCCATGTGACAATCTGCGTTTCTTCCCCGCGGATAGTCGCGACAACGTTCTCATAGAAGCGCGACCAGCTCTTCACGACATCGTTCCAGGCTTTGGTGTCGCTTGGTAGCGGGAATTCCTTGATGGAGTCGGTGCCGCGGGGTGCCATCGTCTTTGTCAGTCCGGCTCCGGCTTGGATGGGCAGGGCATCTTTGTTCTCCCAGTCCTCTACCATCGTGATGCTCCCGCGGCAGTCCCAGTCCTTGATTACCGCAGAGCCGTTCATCCCGCACAGGTACCAGCGCGGCAGGGAGTAGAAGTTGTTGGTCAGCACTTCCACCAGCCAGGAGTAGTCATCCTCAAACTTGAAGATGGCGCGGAAGCCATCGTCCACTTCTCCCACAGTGACGTGCGTCAGCTGCGCGTAAACCGAGAGCAGCTTCCGGTCGCCCATGAGGGTCAACATTTGGTCGAACAAATGTACGCCCCAATCGTAAACCATGCCTCCCCCATACTTCTTGATGCCGCGCCAGTCGCCGGGTATGCCGCGCGAGCCGTGGACGCGGGACTCAATCTGGAAGACGTGCCCCATGGTGTTGTCGTCTATGATCTTCTTGGCGCAGAGGTAATCCCAGTCCCAGCGGCGGTTCTGGTGGACGGTGAAGAGCATCCCCGTCTCCTCCGCAACGGCTATCATGCGCTCCAGCGATTCCGGGGAAAGCGTCACCGGCTTCTCGCTGATGACGTTTTTGCCGTGGCGCATGGCATCTATGGCTATTTCCTCATGCACCTCATTGGTCGTCGCGATGGTCACAAGCTGTACCCGCGGGTCCGAGAGGAGGGCTTCGCGGCTCTCATACGCATGGATGCCTTTCTCTCTCGCCCGCTGCTGCCGTTCCTCCTTGATGTCGTACACCCCGAGGAACTCAATGTCCGGTATCTGCTTCCTCACGTTGTCAACGTGCCAGGATCCCATCCCGCCGTAGCCGATGAGTGCCCAGCCAATCTTCGGTTTCTCTGCCATCGTAGTATACCCCTTATCTATTGCGGTGTATGGTGCGCCGATAGTTTATCGGCTTATTATATATATATTAGACAAGCCTAACGCTGTCCGGGTTTCCATTGTAGAAATTTTATTGGGTCGCTGCCGAAATTTCATTTTTTTCTACGCCATTATATGCATCATGACGAATATCTTTGCGTCCCCGGGGCGCCTTCCTGTTTTTTCCAACGAATTTAGGGGTATAGCCGCCTGCGGCTATACCCCTCTCTCTTCTGTTGGCGGCATCGCTGTCGCTTCCTTCATACTTCGCGGCTCCTGTTTGCGCGTTGGGCACCGCATTGCGGTGCCGGGGGGGAACCGCATTGCGGTTCCTCCGGGAGGCCGTAATACGGCCTCTCACACCCACCAAGCCTCACCTGTTTTCTCAGTAATGAGGCAGCGTTTGAGCATTTCTACAGCTTTAGAGAGCCCTTCATTCTGACTCATCAGGGAATCCTCATGCTCAATGCTGACGACATAGTCATACCCAACCATGCGCAGGTTAGAGATGACATCTTTCCAGTAACTCTCGTCGCGACCGTAGCCGATGGAGCGGAAGATCCAAGAGCGGTTAATCTCGTCGGTGTATGGTTTATTATCCAAGACACCGTTGACGGCGGTGTTGGCGGCATCGATTTTGGTATCTTTGCCGTGGAAATGGAAGATGGCACCGGCCTTTCCCAAGACGCGGATGGCTTGGACAGGGTCAATGCCCTGCCACAGCAAGTGGGAGGGGTCAAAGTTTGCACCGATTTCCGGACCGACAGCCTCACGGAGTTTGAGGACGGTTTCCGTGTTATATACACAGAAGCCGGGGTGTGGCTCAAGGGCGATCTTCGTCACGCCGTGTGCTTTTGCGAAAGCCACCAGCTCTTTCCAGTAGGGGATGAGCTTCTCTTTCCACTGCCACTTCAGGATATCGCCGAAGTCATTCGGCCAAGGGCATGTGACCCAGTTGGGATACTTGGAGTCCTCGCAGTCGCCGGGACAGCCGGAAAAAGTGTTAATCTGTGTTACGCCGACAGCTTCCGCAAGCAGTATAGTGTCGCGGATGGCCTTATCAAAGTCGGCCGCGATGGCTTTGTTGGGGTGCAGCGGATTGGCATGGCAGGAGAAGGAACTGATTTCCAGCCCGCTGTCGGCTATGGTCTGTTTCCACTGTGCTAACTTGGCTGCGTCGGAAAGCAGCTCAGTAGGATTGCCGTGGGCATTCCCCGGGTACCCGCCGGTTCCAATCTCAATCATTTCAATGCCTAAGGTCTTGAAGTAGTTCAGCGCCTCTTTCAGGGAAAGGTTGGAGAGTAAGGTCGTGAATACGCCTAGTTTCATTTGTTGCTATCCTCCTAGAATTGAATTGAATTGAATTGAATTGAATTCAATTTGCCGCAAGCACAGCCTCTATTATAGCATACTGTCCGACGTTTTTCAAGCAAAACTTATGATTCTTCCGCGCTAAACTGTGCCATGAATTGGTGGATAAAGCCCATGAGTTCAGATGTTCCCAAGTGTTTTTGCGCGGCAGTGGTAAATACTGCCATGGCACCGAAATCGGTCAGTATGTTCGAAAAATAGTCTGTTTGAATTACTGTTTGTGTTTTATTGAGTTTATCAGCTTTTGTGAGGGCGGCCACGAACGGCCGTCCGGTATTTTGCAGGAATTGGAGCATTACGATATCATCTTTGCTGAGTTTGTGCCGCATATCGAGCAGCAGGACGGACAGGGAAGGGCGTCCGGGTTGTGAGAAGTAGCCCTCCATTAAGTTGGAGAAGCGCTCCAACTCTGCTTTGGAGCGTTTGGCATAGCCGTAGCCTGGCAAATCTACAATGCGGTACTGCCCATTGGTGAAGAAGTTGACGGTAATGGTTTTTCCCGGCGTTGCGCTGACCCGTGCCAAATGCTTCCTGCTGAGGAGGGCATTGATGAGGGAGCTTTTCCCGACATTGGATCTGCCGGCAAAGGCTACCTCCGGCAAATCCGGGGGCGGGAGCTGCGCGGCAGTCCCAAAGCTTTTCTCATATGTAAAGGGCATACCTATCTCCATTCACAAGCGCCGGCCGTCGATACCTAACCTTTGACTGTTAATAGCACTGCCATGAATCCAGGGTGGCAAAGCCGCGGCTTTCGGTTATAATCAGCTTCAGGCGGCGCATCCGCTTCTCATGGAATTTGAGGATACGCTTATAGCCCACGGTGGTACCCTCTTTGAGGAGCTGCCACTTCCCCTTGGGTGTTTCATAGTGCAGGGAAAAGCGCTCGATCTGTTGCCCGGTGGGGGAGTGCTCCATCAGGACGCACTTGTTGACATCATAGTCATCGCCCAAATCCAGCACGAGCTCCACGGGTTTTGTGAACGCACCGGAATGCCAATACACGTCCCCTTCAGATAGAAGTACATTCTCGGGTCTGTGGGCGGTATCCAAGGATTGGGTGGCGGAGATACCGGAGTCCTGCGCCAGGTCCTCCTTGAAATCTATAGTCAGCTGCGCCCCCAAGTGCAGGAGTGTCGTGACATCTTGCTCCGCCGGCTGCCCCTCCGGGTTCAGGGGGACGTTGAGGATGAGGGAAGCGTTCTTTCCTACGCTGTCGTAGTAGTTATCCAAGAGCTGCGCCAAGGGGTGGGCGTACATATCCTCCTTGGCTATGTATTCAAAGGACGGTCGGTTGCTCACAGGCATATAGCAGGGGAGCCAAGCAATTTCTTTGCCTGCCTTGAGCGCCTTTTGGATGGCTTTGCGGGAACCTATGTCCCAATCCGCCGGATTCTCCAGTTCTGTTGGGACGACGCTCCACTCCGCGCTGCGGGCGTGCCCGCGCGTGTTGCCGATATGCCTTGCCCATTCGGGGATATACTCCATACAGGGTAAACCGATGTTCTGCAATGCTTCCGCGACCGCTTGCCGCGTGATATGGTCGCGGATAGAAAGCACCACCCCACCGGCACCGGAGGACTTGCAGATTTTGGCAAGCCGTGCAGCCTTTATGGGTTTCTCCGGGGAGTGGGAATAGTTCAGCAGTATCCAGAAGCCGACGGATTGCCAAGTCAGTTGCTCTTGCGTCGGCACCACCGCATTCAGTTTTTCGAGAAGCTCTGCTTTCCGGCCGGAAGCAGTTTTTTCCTTAGGCAAAGATAGCCCACCTTTCAAGTTTTCCGTTCGCCGCCTGAAGCGGTTGCTTACATTCTACTATCATAACACAGAATGGCAGTTTTGTCAAGCTTGCGTGCCGAATTCAAAGAAACTTTCCCTTTACTTTTCGGTAAGAACGTGGTAAAATAGGTATACTATTTCAGGAGGCATATGCCTCTGCTGACACCAAAGGAGAATGCCATGCAAATCCTCGTAACAGGCGGCGCAGGTTATATCGGCTCACACACCTGCGTGGAACTGCTGCAAGCAGGCCATGAAGTGGTGATCCTCGATAATCTTTATAACGCCAAGGAATCTACTCTCGCGCGGATAGAGAAACTGGGCGGTAAGGCTGTTACTTTTGTAAAAGGTGATACGCGGGACCGCGCCTGTTTGGTGCGGCTCTTTCAGGAATGTCAGATCGATGCCGCCATTCATTTCGCGGCGCTGAAAGCGGTGAATGAGAGCATTCAGATTCCGTTGCCGTACTATGAGAACAATGTCGCCGGAACGGTGAACCTGAGCGAAGTGATGTCGGAGTATGGCTGCAAAACGCTGGTGTTTTCTTCCTCCGCGACCGTTTACGGAGACCGAAACCCGGTTCCGTTCCGGGAGGATATGCCTGTGGGTAAGGCTACCAACCCTTATGGCACTACAAAAATCATGAATGAGCAGATTCTGGCGGATCTCTGCGTCTCCGATCCGGAGTGGCGCGTGACGCTCCTGCGCTATTTTAACCCTGTGGGTGCGCACCCCTCCGGGGAACTGGGGGAAGACCCCAACCGTGTACCGCTGAATATTGCCCCGATTATCCAGGACGTTGCCATGGGGAAGCGCGACAAGCTGCTCGTGACCGGGCATGATTATCCCACGCCGGACGGTACTTGTATCCGTGATTACATTCACATTGCCGACCTTGCCGCGGGCCATGTGAAGGCGCTGGAACACATGGTTGCTTCGCCTCCCGGCTGCGAAGTCTTCAACTTGGGTACGGGGAAAGGCACGAGTGTTTTGGAGTTGGTGGAAGCCTTTGAATGTGTGAACGGTGTGAAGATACCTATGGAGTATGCGCCGCGCAGAGCAGGGGATATCGCAGAGTGCTATGCCGATGTCAGCAAAGCGGAGCGGGTATTGGGTTGGAAGACGCAGTACGGCATAGATGATATGTGCCGCGATGTCTGGAAGTGGCTGCACAATCTGAACAGGGAACAGAGGGAAAGAGAAGTGTGAACAGCAGCTGAGCCGCGTTCGGCTTGGTGCGTGCTGTTGTCCTGCGAAGCGTTGCGTATGGCTTCGCGTATACCTGAAACGATGGGGTAATGCGGAAAGGAGAGGTACCATGACAGAGGTGAATCCAAGCGCTGCATCGGACAGCCCGCCGGAGGCTTCCGCCGGGACGGAAGGGGCAGGTAACGCCGAGGCGTTCATTGCCGAGGAAACCGTAACTGAAGCACCGGACGGCAGTGTTCTTCCGGAGGCGAGCGAGCCTGTCGGTATAGGGGAGCAGCTCCCGCCGGAAGAAGGCTCCCCGACAGCCTCCGAGCGCTTGGCGGATGCCGCCGAGGCCGCTGAGGAGGTTGTGCGCAACGCTGCGCACTTTGTTGCCTCTGCCGCAGAAGAAATCAAACCGGCCACTCGTAAGGAATTATGGGTGATGATTGTGGTTGGTGCGCTGCTGTTTGCCCTGGGATTTCTCATTGGTTGGAGCGCATCCAGAAAACAAATTGCCGATAATATAGAACAAATAATATCCGAAGCGTTTCAATCCGCCGTAGCCGGGATGGGTATACCGGAAACAACGGCACCGCTGCCGACCGAAGCCGGTAAAGAGGAAGTCACCAAGACGGATGCCTCTGCCGCGCCTGCAGCCGAAAGCACTACTGCCGTCAGCATGACGCAGGGCAGCTTTGTCATAGAGATAGATGAGGCCAAGAAGGTCATTATCCGCCAATCCCCCTAATCTATTCCTACACACTCTAAACTATCATTCACAAGAGGAGGCTTTCTATGCTCAGAATAGGTTTTATTTCGGCGTGGCACGTCCATGCCGGCGGCTACGCGGACCACATCAAGAATTCCGGTAAGGCGTGGGTTACTGTGGTCTGGGACTGCGACGCGGAGCGCGGCAAGAGTTTTGCCGCGAAAAAAGGGGCGGCATGGGAGCCGGACTATGATCAGTTCCTCGCCCGCGAGGATGTGGATGCCGTGGTCTGCTGCGCCCCGACTACGATGCACGAAGAACTGCTTACCAAAGCCGCTAAGGCCGGCAAGCACATCTTCACGGAGAAGCTCCTGACACCGGATGCCGCCGGGGCAAAGCGGCTGGCAGAGGCCGTTTCCGATGCGGGCGTGACCTTTGTCATATCTTTCCCGGAAAAGGGCGCCGGCCGCGTACAATACATTAAGCAACTCCTGACGGACGGAAAGCTCGGTACCGTGACGGCGGCGCGCTTCCGCCGCAGCCACTCCGGCGTGTCCGGCGGGTGGCTGCCGCCCTATTGGTTTGAACTCAAGGACAGCGGCGGCGGTTCCCTCATGGATTTGGGTGCCCACCCGGTCTATATCCTCTCCGACTTCTTCGGCGCACCGACGAGAATCACGGCACTGATGTCGAATATCTACGGTACATCTTCGGATGAAAACGCGATTGTCTTGGCGGAGTTTGCAAACGGCGTTCTGGGTACGATGGAAACCGGCTTTGTCACCGACTGCGTGTCCGATGAGCTGGAAGTCTACGGTACCAAAGGCTACGTTGCTATGGGCGGACAAAACCGCCTCTGGACCCGCTTGGCAGGCGAGGAGGAGCGCGACATCCCCCGCGAGGAGTGGCCGACCGCAAAACCATCCCCCCTGGCACAGTTCATCGATGCCGCCATCGCCGGAGAGAAATCCGTGCCCGGCTTGGATTTGGAGAAAGCCGTGCTGCTTACTGAGATTACCGAGGCGGCGTATGCGGCGGATAAGAAAGTATAGCGCACCTCCGCTTTACAGCCGATTGCCCCCCTGAGTAAGCACGCCACGACCATATCTTTGTGTACATCCAGTCCGCAGCAGACCTCCAGAATGTCGTCCATTGCATTACCTCCGACAAAAAGTGATTGCGGGAGACTTGCCTGAGTTATGAATTTTCGTACTCGTGTTCATCTTTGCACCATTAGCACAAGGCCACAACCTTTTGTGCTCGAAGGCAAGTCAGCTATGTTAACCGACGGGTTGAATCCCAAATGGTGGTCAGCCTTCCCCGCAAGACTATTATAGCACAAATCCGCCTTGGTTTCATCCCCTTTTGTGTAGGCACTTCATGGATGTTAACCATTCTTACAGAAGCGCAGCCTGTTCGCGTCAGTTTTGAATCCCATGTCTATTAATGGGCGGCAAAACACCGCCTCTATACTTGGCCAACAGATTTGGGTTTATTAGAGATGCCCTGTAGCACGCGCTGCGTTGGCGGGGTCGACTGTTTGGGTGGGCTGTGAGGTGCATATTATTCATTTGTGGCGCATAATTCTTAATAGGAAACAAAATTGGGATTGTGTTGACTGTCAACAATACTTTAGTGTGATAAAGAGAGGGATGTCGATATCGGTATCGACGCCGATCTCGATGTATATATGCGCGTCAATATGCATATCGATGCCCCTATAGTGCTGCGCCCCCCCATCCGCGCCAAGGGCTCGGCATACGCAACGCATTCTCTATTTCCGGCTCTTTTCAATGCGTTTGCCGACAAAGACGGCGGCGGCAAGCAGCGCCGCCCCCGCTACCACCCATACAGGATTCAGTTTCAACACCGCGACGCAGGTAAATGCCGCCGCACATAACAGCCACGTCCACCACTCCTTGAGGCTGCCTTTGATGATGCGGGTGACGTTGACGACAATCATAGCGCAGGCCGCCACCCGTATCCCGGCGAGTGCATGGGCAACCGGCGGGAGGGCGGCGGCTTTCGGTAAAAACAGCCCGGCAAGTATCATAAGAATAACCCCGGGGCTGATGACCGCCAATGGGGCGATGATGGCGCCCGGGATTCCGCAGAGGCGTTGGCCGATAAAGCAGGACACATCCACAGCTATGATGCCGGGTGTGGCTTGGCCGATGGCATAGTAGTCCAGCAAATCTTGGTGCGTGACCCAGCCGCGTTTGGTGATGGCTTCCCGCTCCAGCATGGGAATCATAGACAGGCCCCCGCCGAAAGTGCAGAGACCTATCCATAGGAAAGAGATATACAGCTGCCCAAGCGTTTTCAGCCGGTGTGCTTTGGGGGTGGGTTCTATGTTGGCATCCCCCTCGAAAAATAAGGTGCGCTTATTTCGTTATACATAAGAGCCGCCGCGGGGCAGTCCCAGCTCGGTGAGGACACTCTCCTCTTTCTCCCGCATCTGGACGGATTCCAAGCCGCCCTTTTCGTGGTCGTAGCCCAAGAGGTGAAGCATGGAATGGACGGTCAGATAGGCAACCTCCCGGTTGAAGCTGTGCCCATAGAGCTTGGCTTGGCTCTGCGCCGCCACCAGGTTCAGGGCAATGCTGCCCAATACGGATGCGCCGGATTCGGGGTTGGTATCATACGCCCCGTTTTCTCCCTGCGGAAAGGAGAGCACATCCGTTGAGCGGTCCACATTGCGGTATTGGAGGTTCAAAGCGTGGATTTCATCCCCATCCACAAAGCGGATGCCGACCTCGAAGCGCCCATCTAAGTCTTCCTGCACAGCAACGGCATTGCAGGCACGGCGGATAAGCATCCGTAACCCGGCAGGCGGCTTGACGGCAGTTTGGGCATCGTCAATGAAGACCTTGAGTTTTGCTGGCATAAGGAATCGTCCTTCCGTGTTTTGATTTGTGTCCTGTTCAAAGTGCTTGAAGTCGCAAATGGGTCTAAAATTTGCTCTAAGCAAATGCCGCCGAAACCGGCAGCAGGGGGAGCTATTTCTTCTTGTCCTCGCGTTCGTAGGCGCGGATGATTTCCATGACGAGCTTATGGCGCACAACGTCTTTGTCGGTAAATCGCACAATGCCGATGTCCTCAATGCCCTTGAGGATGCGCACGGCGTGAACCAAGCCGGAGGGCTTGCCGTCGGGGAGGTCAATCTGTGTGATGTCGCCGTTGACGACCATGCGGGAGTTGGCACCCAAGCGGGTGAGGATCATCTTCATCTGCTCGCGGGAGGTGTTCTGCGCTTCGTCCAAGATGATGAAGCTGTCATCGAGCGTTCGCCCGCGCATATAGGCCAGCGGCGCGACCTCGATGGCACCGCGCTCCAGTTGGGTTTTGTAGCTCTCGGCACCCAGCATATCAAAGAGGGCATCATAGAGCGGGCGCAGGTAGGGATCCACTTTTTGCTGCAGGTCGCCGGGCAGGAAGCCCAGCTTTTCGCCGGCTTCGACAGCGGGGCGGGTGAGGATGATGCGGTTAATCTCTTTTGCGCGGAAAGCCTTGACGGCCATTGCGACGGCGAGGTAGGTTTTGCCCGTTCCCGCCGGACCCACACCGATGGTGATGGTGTTCTTGCGCATGGCCTCGATGTATTTCTTTTGCCCGAGGGTTTTGGGCTTGACAGGCTTACCTTTGGAGGTGAGGCACACGCTGTCGGCTGCAAGGGCTTCAATCTCTCCCTCTTTCCCGTCGCGCACCATACTCAGCACATAGCGCACACTCTGGTCGGAGAGGTCCTCCCCCTTGTTTATCATGGCAAGCAAACCATTGATGGCCCTTGTCCCGAGCGCGACATTCTCCGGTTCGCCGGAAACCACTAACTCCGCGCCCCTGTTTTGCACCTTGACGTTGAACTCGCGTTCTATCAAACGGATGTTCTCATCAAAACTGCCAAAAAGGGCTACGGCGGCTTCCATGCGTTCTATCAGAATGACCTGCTCGGTTGTCAAAGGTATCTTGGCTCCTATTTGAAAAATATAGTTATCTCTTATCAGCGATGTTTTTTTATCTTTAACTATTCTATCACAAATCAGCACATTTGTCAATAAAATTTGCGACAAAATACCTAAAATTTTTCAAACGCCTATATGAGCATATGTGCGAAGCGAGGCAAACCGAAGGCAAAAAGCAGGCAGCAGAGCCTTTGGCGAAAAACAGGAACGGTGATTTCATAGCCGCCGCCCTGCCGGAAGAGCCGAAGCACCTTGCCGAACGCCAACCGGAGCATCATCCGCCGGAAAGCGCCTTGCTTTGCCAAGGACTTGAAATCCGCAAACATGGCAGGGATCTCCTGCGGCGGCGCATAGAGGCGGCAGAACATCAATTGCCAGTAGAAGTAGTCGGCCGGATAAAGAGGCAAGCGATGCGCTTTCAGAAACGAGCGATAGTGCTCGCAGAGCCGAAAGAAACGCGTGAAGCGCTGCGGAAAACCGCTGCGCACCAGAGAACCCGGACGCTGTAAATAGTTAATCCAACAGCCCGCAATGGAACGAACACGCCGGCACACAGTCAGGTAGCAGAGCGTAAAAAGCATATCTTCCCACAAGACTTGCGCTGTATCTGTAAAGCGCAAACCCTCTGCTTCGATAATGCGGCGGCGGAAGAGCTTGTTCCAAGCGCTGCTGAAGCTGCCGCGATAGGCGGCTGGTTTCATCAAGTACAGGAGGGGATTCTCACTGGGATTTAGGTCGGCGGCTTCCGGCGGTTGGGCGATTTTTGTTGCATCGGCGAGTACGTTATACTGCCCGAACCAAACCATGTCCGCATCGGTTTGCTCCGCTTTGGCTACGACCGCCGTAACCAGCCCCGGTTCCCACCAATCGTCGCTGTCCAGAAAGAGGATGTACTCGCCTACGGCATTGTCCAGCCCGGTATTCCTTGCGCCGCTG
>JAISUW010000035.1 GCA_031271865.1 Oscillospiraceae bacterium | reverse complement strand
TTGTTAGCCGCCACGCCCCACATTCCCCGCTTCGTTCTTTGTTCGGTTTTTGCGGTGCGCTCACACTCCCACCTCTCGCAGGCGGGAGTTTTTTTTCTTTACTTTTGGGTTGCAGTCTGTTATAATATAATTACAGAGTTTCAAAATCTACAGAAAGCGAAGCGATCAAAATGACCCCTCAGATGCTCACGTTCAACATCATCTCCCTTTCACTCATTGTTATTATCTGCGTTGTCTTGCGGTGCACGGTCAAAGACCATAAGGGCAAGGTTGCCGCCCTGCGCGTCTTTGCGTGGTTGACGTTCCTGCTGCACATATCCATCATGTGGGAGACGTCGCTGTATAACAACGCCACCGGGGAGGCGCCCCGGAGTGTTCTGTATCCGCTCTATCACTGTAATGTGGTGATGTATCTGCTCATGGTTGTGGCGTACCTTCCGCAGGACAAAAAAGCCTTTAAGTTCTTGGCTCCGTTCGTGTCGTTGGGCGGGGTGCTGGGCGGACTGCTGACAACGTTTACTTATATGTTCCCGATATGGAATGATGCCGGGCAGTTCAGCTATGAGCAGGCCAAGAGTACATTCAGCCATATCACCATGATACTTGCCTGCCTGTGGATGCTCTGCGGCGGCATGGTCAAATTGCGCGTCAAGAGCATCCCTTCCATCATTGCCATGCTGCTCTTGGAGGGCGCGAACGGGTTGATTTTCAACTTCCTGCTCACGCGCAGCATCAAAGGCCAGGTTATCTATGCGGACGCCAATGCCATGTGGCTGCGCTTCCCCATCATCGGGGACAACAAGGCGCTCATGGGGTACTTCATCGGAATCTATGCCGCCGTTGTCTTCAGTCTTGTCTGCCTTATCTGGGAACTGGTCGCCGTAGCTTCTGCCCGCAAGAAAGGCATCAACGAGCCGTATTCTTGGAAGAAGCAAGCCGTTGCCGATTACAATGATTAGCTGACAGTCAGCAACATAAGGGGCGCACGGTGTGCGCCCTGTTTATGCTTTGTTGTTCTCAGGAGTAGGATGTGTACGCTGCGGAGGTTCCGAACCACATAAAGTAGAGGGCTCCGTTTTTCGCCCACGTATTGCCGCTCCACGCTTCCGGTGTGTTACGGATGTCGGAGCCATAGAGGACACCTTGGTTTACGGCGGAAAGAGCAGCCATCGACAATTTGGTCTGATTGCGAGAACTTCCGCCGCCGCCGTGACCGTCCCAATTGTCTCCCTGCCCGCCGCCGCCGCCGCCGTAATAGCCGCCGCCGCCGCCGCCGGCCCATGTCGGTTGGTTGCCTGATACATTATGCGGACTGGGTCCGGAGTTGTCGTCTGCGGAATAGCCGCCCCAACTATCGCGGCCGGCGTAGCCTGATCTGCCCGAAGTGCCGGAGACACCGCCGTTTCCCGGACCGTTTTCACCGCCTGCGCCGCCTTGTGTCCCTTGGTTTGCTGTCTGCTGAGCATATCCTGTCACGCCGCTGTTGGTTACGCTGCCGTTGTTTGTAAACATATAGCCGCCTGCCGTGCCGGGACCGTTGAGTGCATCGGTTACACCATTGGCGCCGCCGCCGCCGGCACCTGCGCCTTTTGTGGTGTTGCTTCTCGCGGGTGCACCGGCACCGCCGCCGCCACCGGCATAAGAGAACATACCATCCCAACCGATGTCATGTATGCTGCCCGAATCATTATACCGAAAGAATTCATTATGCCCCCCGGCATCCGCTATGGTAGCTGTGGAGAGCAGACTGCATCCACCGCCGCCCGCGCCGTCTTCCTGCGCTTTGCCGCCGTAGGGGTAGGCACCCCAACGGTAACCGTCGACCCCCAAGGCGTGCTGTGCGCCCATGCCGATGACAAAGTTCACGGATTGTGTCGCTGTCAGTGTAATCGTGCCTTTTGTCCAACCGCCTTCCCCACCGGTCATACCTCCGGAGGATGTGTTGCGCTGAAAGGAATTCCCTCCGCTGCCTCCCACCAATATGAAACCGTATTTCCCGGCTTTTGCGGGGCTGATGGTGCCGGTTGTGTTTGTGGTTTTACCATAGTCCGTTTCAACCTTCCCGGAGGGAGAGTACTTCCAGCAGTTCGAGTTGAGGATAACAAAGGAATTGCCCAAATTGGTCTCACCTTGCACATACTTGGCGTTGGTTGGTCGGATGGATTGGATGCCGAGCACCGTAACGCACGACACAGCAAAGATAATGATGGCTATGTAGCTGCGGTTTGTGTAGTGTTTCAATTCTTGCTCCCTCCCCTTAATCAACCTGAACGGCTTCATACCAGAACTGCATTGTATCTTCCGTCATGGCGGATGTGACGGTGTTGCCGAAAGTGGCGGTAACGGTGACGGTCGTCCCCGCAGGAATAGTGACGCCGTTGGTAGTATTGTAGGTGTATCCTGTGGTCGTGGCTGCCCACGTCACGGAGGAAGTCTTGTCGGTGTTTGTGGTCACATCTTTTAGGTGACACTTGAAGTTCGCCGTCACTTCGCTCTCATTCTTGAGCGACAGGGTAACAGTCTTTGTGTTGGCCGTCGGTCTGTAGTTGCCGCCGCTGCCGTAGAGCAGAAATGCCCCGCCGCTCGCCGGGAGACCGCTGATGGAAGAGCCATCCACTTTCCACTTAGCCACACTGACAGTAGAGCTGCCCTGAGCGGCGGCGCGGTACTTTGCCAGCGTCCCTTGCGGGGACCAAACCATATAAGAGGAGCAGACAGCCAAAATCGCCAGCACGACTGCGAAGTGTGCCAGCAAACCGCTTTGGCTGCCCATATGACGATTGGTATGTTTAGAGCGTATTAATCGTTCGTTCGTCTGTTCGTTCGTTCGTTCGTTCGTTCGTTCGTTCGTTCGAACAAAATTGTTATTATGCATTTCCATCCTTCTTCGTCTCTGATTTTTTGCTTCGGATGTTTGGCGGTTGTTCTCTTTTCCCCTACTGTCTCGGTTGGCAGATTAATCCCCTGTATTTGATTATAGCACTTTGCATTGCGCTTGTCAAGTATGATTTGCGCTTTTTTCACAATACGGATACTTCTTGACAAATCCGACATGGTGTGATATACTCTTACTATAAAAAAGAAAGCGGGGATAGCCGATGTATCTGAAAGAGGAAAGCTTGCTTTGGGCCGCCAAAGTTGCAGGATCTGACCCCGGTGACAAATCCACGCGGGTCTGTATGCCGCCGCGCATCGCCAACCGGCACGGTCTGATAACGGGTGCCACGGGAACCGGCAAAACCGTCACGCTGAAAGTGATGGCGGAAAGCTTCTCCGACATGGGTGTGCCTGTGTTTTTAGCGGACATCAAAGGGGATGTGAGCGGCATATGCCTCCCCGGAGAGTCCACAGAGAATGTCAATAAGCGCGTGGAGAAGCTCGGTGTGCAAGGTTTTGCATATACAGGGTATCCCACGCGTTTCTTTGATGTCTATGGGAAGCGCGGCATACCGATTCGTGCGCTCGTGAGCGATATGGGGCCCCTGCTTCTAGCCCGGTTGCTGGAACTGACGGACGCGCAAGAAGAGGTTCTTGCAGTCTGTTTCAAATTGGCGGATGACAACGGCTGGATTCTGACGGACACCAAAGACCTCCGCGCTCTGTTTGAATATGCCGGCTCCCATGCCAAGGATTTGCAAGGCTCTTATGGCTCCATACCGCCGCAGACCATTGCTTCCCTGCAACGCAAACTGGTGCAATTAGATGCCTCCGGCGGCAATCTCTTCTTCGGCGAACCCGCGTTGGATGTCCATGACTGGCTCCAATGCGATGCCAACGGCCGCGGTTATATCCACTTGCTCCATTGCGTTGAATTGGTGCAGAACCCGCTGCTGTACTCGACATTTCTGCTCTTCCTGCTGTCCGAACTCTATGAAGAGCTTCCCGAAGCGGGGGACTTGGATAAGCCGAAGATTGTATTCTTCTTTGATGAAGCGCACTTGTTGTTCTCCACTGCCAATGCGGCATTGATTCGGCAGGTGGAGCAGGTAGCGCGGCTCATACGCTCGAAAGGCGTGGGGGTCTACTTTGTCACCCAAAGCCCCGGCGACATCCCGGAAACGGTACTCGCACAGCTCGGCAACAAAATCCAGCACGCCTTACGTGCCTATACGCCCAAGGAGCAGAAAGCCGTCCGCGCAGCGGCGCAGTCTTTCCGTCCCAACCCCGCCTTTGATACGGAGAAAACCATCGGCGCCTTAGGAACCGGGGAAGCTTTGGTGAGCTTTTTGGATGAGGACGGTATCCCGCAGATGGTGCAGCAAACCAAAATCCTGCCGCCGCAGAGCTACATGGGTGTGGCGGAAGAGATACTGGTGGATAGGCTCATCACAAAAGATCCGTTGTATGCAAAATACGGCAAGACGGTCGAAACCCAATCTGCTTATGAGCAACTGAGCGAAGCCGCTGCAGCGGAAGCCAAAGAAGCGGAGAAAGCCGCCGCCGCCGCTGCTAAGGAGAAAGAGAAAGCTGCCGCCGCAGCGCAAAAGGAGAAAGAGAAAGCAGCCAAAGAGAAAGCCAAGACAAAGGCCAAGTCCTCCGGCAAGTCCGGATCCTCCTCACAGGCCGGCCGTGTCGTTGGCAATGTAGTGAATACCGCCGCCCGCGAAGTCACCAAGAATGTGGTCGGCAGTATGTTCGGCAAGAGCGTAGGTACTTCTATAGCCCGCGGTTTGTTCGGCACACGTAAGAAGTGAGGGCTTTTCACAAATCGAAACCGGAAAGGCAATGGATATGAAATATCTTGTTCTCCTTTGTGACGGTATGGCGGATCGTCCCGTCCCTGAACTCGGCAATCGTACGCCTATGGAAGCGGCAAAGAAGCCGCATATGGACGCCCTTGCGGCAAAGTCGGAGATCGGTCTGGTGAAAACCGTAGCCGACGGCTTGAAGCCCGGCTCGGATGTGGCAAACCTCTCCGTCATGGGATATGACCCTGCGGAATGCTACACCGGGCGTTCCCCTTTGGAGGCAGCCTCTATCGGGGTGCCAATCGGTGCGGATGACCTAACTTTGCGCTGTAACCTCGTTACCCTTTCGGATGAGGAGGACTACGAAGCGCGCACCATGTTGGATTATTCCGGCCGCGACATCAGTACGCCGGAGGCCGGTATTCTGATGGCACGGTTACAGGAAGCACTCGGTACGGATGAATTCGTCTTCTATCCCGGGGTAGCTTACCGCCATTGCCTGCTCTGGAAAAACGGTAAGCAGTACTTGGAGGCTATCAAGCCGCTTACGCCGCCCCATGACATCACAGACCAACCCATCCGTGGCAAACTGCCGAACCTCCGGGCAGCCAAACAACTGGGCGAAATCATGCGCAAGAGTGCGGACATTCTGCGAGGTGAAAAAGCCAATTCCGCTTGGCTTTGGGGGGAGGGTACAAAGCCTGCCCTGCAGAGTTTCTATACCAAGACCGGTTTGAAAGGCACCGTCATATCCGCAGTAGACTTACTCAAAGGCATAGCAAAGCTCAGCGGGATGGATGCGCCGGAAGTCGAGGGAGCCACGGCTTACCTCGATACCAACTTTGAGGGGAAAGCCGATGCAGCTATAGCAGCCTGGGAGTCCGGGCAGGATTTGGTATATCTGCATATAGAAGCTCCTGACGAGTGCGGCCACCGCGCCGAGGCGGAAAACAAAGTTACCGCCATTGAGCTGATAGACAGCCGTGTACTGCCGCAGCTCTTGGCTTACTTAGAGAAGCAAGAACCGTACAGAGTCCTTATTCTTCCGGATCACGCCACACCGCTTGCTTTGAAAACGCACACTTCTGAGCCGGTGCCGTATTTGCTCTACAAGTCAGATGCACCCCATGCTTCGATTGCAGCGTTCACGGAAGCAACCGCAGCGTCAACAGGGGTATACATACCGCACGGGCCGGATCTGATAAAAAAGCTAATCGCGTAAGCGGGAGAGATAATGAGAATCCTTGCCATTGAATCCTCTTGTGATGAAACGGCTGTTGCCGTTGTGGCCGACGGCCGCTATGTATTATCCTCTTGTGTAGCCTCACAGATAGATGCCCATGCTGTCTATGGCGGCGTTGTGCCTGAGATTGCTTCCCGAATGCATGTAGAGGCAATCTCACCGCTGTATCACCAAGCCCTGGCGGAAGCCGGAATGCATCCGACAGACATAGATGCCGTAGCTGTTACCTATGCGCCGGGACTCATCGGTGCTTTGTTGGTTGGCGTGAACTTCGCCAAGGGTTTGGCGATGGCTCTGTGCAAACCGCTCATCCCTGTTCACCACATCCGGGCACACATCGCCGCAAACTACTTGTCTGCAGAAGAAAGCGAACCGGTCCGGCCGCCGTTCTTGGCTTTGGTCGTCAGCGGCGGTCATACGCAGATTATCGGTGTGGATGGCTATACAACGTTCCGTATTCTCGGCAGGAGCCGTGATGATGCCGTCGGGGAGTGTCTTGATAAATCTGCCCGCAAGCTCGGTCTGCCATACCCGGGCGGTGTGCATCTGGATCGGCTCGGACAGGGCGGTAATCCATCGGCCTATCGCTTCCCGCGCCCTAAGGTAGAAAACGCCCCCTATGACTTCAGCTTCAGCGGTCTGAAAACCGTTGCCGTGAACCTTATCCATAACAACAAAGACTTAAACCAAAAGGACTTCGCCGCCTCCCTGCAGGCTGCCTGCGCGGATTACCTTGCCGGGCATGCCGTACAGGCGGCACACGACTTCGGGTATGATACGGTTGCCCTCGCAGGCGGCGTCAGCGCCAACTGCTTCCTGCGGCAGAAGATGGAGCAATGTTCTAACTTGGCGGGGCTGCACCTCGTCCTGCCGCCGTTTGCATGGTGTGGGGATAACGCGGCCATGATTGGGGCACAAGCTTATTATGAGTATCAAGCCGGTCATACCGCCGGCTTGAGCTTGAATGCACAGGCATCCCACTCGGCGGAATAAGATGCAGCAATGCTGCTTCTATCTCAGCACATCCGGGCATAGGAATGGACAACCGAACCTACAACCCGGAGGCTGCCCATGAACGGTAAAACACTCATTGTAACCACGAACTACCGTGCATATTTTTTTGATGCTTTGCGCGCACCCATAGAAATTAATGGTTCAGGGTACATATATGAGAACATTCGCTCGATAATCGCTGTTTATGACAAGGTCATATTCTTCAACGGCGTACCGACGGCGTTTTTGCTTTCGGCACCTTTCCGAGAGAATACGCGAGGCAATACGTTTTATTTTCTCTGGGATGCCATGCCGCTTCCGGGTTCAGACTGTGAATGGACCCCTCTTCCCGAGCAATTGGAGGAGCTGAAAAAGTTCCATACTGTATACACTTTCCAACCGGAGGATGCCATCAAATTCGGCTTAGAGCGAAACACTACTTTCTACCAACCGTTGCCCTGCCCATCGCATCTGTCCTGCATCCCATGGGAGGAATTGCCTGCAGATATCAGCTTTTTGGGACATATTAAGAACCGCTACCGACTGATACGCCTGTTGTATCGTCGTTTACAAGCTATGGGGTTGTGCTGCGCTTTCCGTGTTTTCAGCCCGGAAACCGCTGAGACCGCCGCAGAAACGGTCTACACAGAGAATCCGCCGGAGGTTTACACAGACAGCTGGTGCGTCACAACGGAATATCTTGACTATGAGTTCTGGCTGAATCAAGTATTCGTCTCCAAGGCTATTCTTGACCTAAACCAAGAGGGACAGACCGGATTCTCCCTTCGGCCGATGGAAGCGATGTTCTATGGCAGGAAACTCATTTCCAACAACCGGGAACTGCGCTTTGCGCCTTTCTACCACCCGCAGAATATCTTCTTGCTTGGCATGGATTCTCTCACTTACCTCCACGACTTCCTGGTCTCCCCGCCGATTCCTGTTCCAGAACGCATCAAGCAGAGGTACTTGCCGGAGGCGTGGGCTTCCCGCTTTGCAGATATACAAAAAAAGCAGCCTTTCGGCTGCATGAAACATGGTTCGCATTATATCACGGGATAAAGGTATATTCTTCTAACTCAATAGGTGCGCCGACGGTGAGCGAAGTCGGGCAGTCTAATACCCGTTGGTTGGAACTGCCCCGGAAGCGCAGGGCGAGGTTCTTCTGCGCTTCTATAAAGCGTCCTTCAACCAATACATCTATATAGCGCAAAAGCATACCCAAATCCGGTTCCGTCTCTATGCGCCGCAACAATTCCTCAAATGTATAGCCGGTGTAACACCAAATGCTTTTCCGGGGGTAGGTCATGCGCACCGCTTGTGAAATCTCCCGCACCGCCGGAATGTTCTTTGGATGCAGCGGCTCCCCGCCTAAGAGCGTGAAGCCCTTTATGTAACTCGGTTCCAGACCGTCCAGTATCTGCGCTGTAATCTCAGCTGTATAAGTTTCCCCATAGTCAAACGGCCATGCCTCCGGGTTGAAACACCCCGGACAGGCGTGTTCACACCCCGAGACAAACAGACTTACCCGCACGCCGGGACCCTTGGCCGTGTCGTGGAACCGCAAGCCGGCATAGTTCATAAGCTCTCCTCCACAGCGCGGGAGGCCGCATTGCGGCCTCCGCCCCGGGACCGCAATGCGGTCCCCACCCTACGGCCGCAATGCGGCCGCCACACTCACAGATGCAGCACACGCGCAGCGATTTCCTTAGTTTTACCGACATTCCAGAAGTTTTCCCCGAGGTAGCCGCAGGTACGGCGAGTGACATTCATTTTGGCGTGGTCGCGGTTATGGCACTGGGGGCACTCCCAATCGAAGTCGGCATTGACGATGATTTCGCCGTCGAAGCCGCAGACGTGGCAGTAATCGGACTTGGTGTTAAACTCAGCGTACTGGATGTTATCATAGATGAAGCGGACGACATCCTCGAGAGCCTCTAGGTTGTGGCGCATATTTGGGATTTCGACATAGGAGATGCAGCCGCCGGAGCTGATACGCTGAAACTTCTCTTCAAAAGTGAACTTCGTAAAAGCATCAATGGTTTCTCGCACATCCACGTGGTAGGAGTTGGTATAATAGCCTTTGTCGGTGACATCCTCGATGGTGCCGAAGCGTTCTTTATCCACGCGGGCGAAGCGGTAACAGAGGCTTTCGGCGGGGGTACCATACAGCCCGAACGCGATGGAAGTTTCTTTCTTCCAAGCGTCCGTAGCGGCACGCATACGGCGCATAATCTGCATGGCGAAAGCTTCTCCCTCGGGGGTGGTGTGGGCAACGCCGCGCATGAGTTTCGTGACCTCGTACAGACCGATGTATCCGAGGCTGATGGTGCTGTAGCCATTGACGAGGTACTTGTCGATGACCTCGCCTTTGCCCAAGCGGGCGATAGCACCGTATTGCCAATGCACAGGGGATACATCGCTTTTCGTACCCTTGAGGGCGTTGTGGCGGCAGAGGAGAGCTTCCTTGCACAGTTCCAAGCGTTCGTCGAGCAGGTGCCAGAAGTACTTGTCTTTTTCCTCCTGCGTGCCGGGGAAGCGGGAGGCCAGGATGCCGATTTGCGGCAGGTTAAGGGAGACAACGCCTTGGTTGAAGCGGCCCTCGAAGCGGTATTCGCCGTCCACATCTTTCCACGGTGTGAGGAAAGAGCGGCAGCCCATGCAGGAGTAGACATTTCCTTCATAGTGTTCGCGCATTTTCTTGGCGCTGATATAGTCGGGGTAGAGCCTTTTTGCGGAGCATTGCACCGCGAGCTTCGTGAGGTAATCATATTCACCGCCCTTGAGGCAGTTGTGTTCATCCAGCACATAAATCAGTTTCGGGAAAGCCGGCGTAACATAGACGCCTTTCTCGTTCTTGATGCCCTGCAAACGCTGCCGGATGACCTCTTCGAATATCATCGCGTTTTCTTTGATGAATTCATGCCCGGGAACGAGGTTCATGAAGATGGTCACAAACGGTGACTGCCCGTTGGTGGTCATGAGGGTATTGATTTGGTATTGGATGGTTTGCACACCGGACTTCAGCTCATCACGCAGGCGGGCTTGCACAATCTTTTCTTTCAGGTCAGCCGCTACCAGACCGCCGACTTCGTCGTCGACCTGCGTTTTGAACTTCTCATAACTGCGGCGCAGGTACTTGCCGAGGTGGGAAATATCCACCGACTGCCCGCCGTACTGGTTGGAGGCTACGGATGCAATAATCTGTGTCATTACCGTGCAGGCAACTTGGAAAGACTTCGGGCTTTCAATCATTTTCCCGTTCATGACCGTACCGTTGTCGAGCATATCGCCGATATTGATGAGGCAGCAGTTGAATATCGGTTGGAGGAAGTAATCACGGTCGTGGAAGTGAATCGTTCCCTCGTCGTGCGCCTTGGAGATGTGCTCCGGCAGAAGGACGCGGCTTGTCAAGTCCTTGCTGACTTCCCCGGCAATCAGGTCACGCTGGGTCGCGGCAGTGACGGCGTTTTTGTTGGAGTTCTCCTCCATCACGTCTTTGTTGGAAGCACGGATGAGCGATAGAATCGAATCATCCGTTGTGTTTTGCTTACGCACGAGTGCCCTTGTGTAGCGGTAAATGATATAAGCCTTCGCAAGTTCAAACTTGCCGGCTTCCATCAGTCCCTGCTCCACGATGTCCTGGATGTCCTCCACAAGCATCCGCTTGCGGCGGGTCTTTTCTACGTTTGCGGCGATGGTGTCGATGCCTACGGAATCAATGCGATCCTCCGGGTCAACAGCCTCATTGGCTTTGCAGATGGCAGCTACGATTTTGGCACGGTCGAAGTCTACGGTTGTGCCGTCCCGTTTGATGACTTGCATGGAAAACTCCTCCTACTTGGTGCTGTAGAGCAGACTGTCGCTATTCGGTTCTTATGTTTTGTCGTCTTTGTTGCGGTTGGCGGATTGGCATTGCGTGCCTGTCTTTTTGACGACGAAATTCTCGGTTTCAAGTTGTAAGGGGTTGTTACTTTGCGGCCGTTCGATGGGATAGAATTTGCTGCGTTTTCCGGCTGCGATACATAGTATACCACAAGATATGGGAAAATGCAAGCACTTTTTACACAAAATATTGATTTTTTTTCGACAAATACCACTTGACATTCTGAATCGATTGATGGCAAAAGGTTACGGAAAACTTGACAAATACACACATTTTCTCTTCCTCTACCAACGCCGATTCTCTATTTCCTATTGCAATCGGCCGCAAAATAGTGTATAATATTCCCATATTACTAAAGGAGAAACGCGTCATGCAACACACCATCGCTCTCCTGCCCGGTGACGGCATCGGTCCGGAGATAGTCCAAGCAGCTGTGGATGTTTTGGAGGCAGTTGCTAAGAAGCACCGGCATACGTTTGCTTTTCAAAGCTACGACATTGGCGGCACAGCCTATGACAAAACAGGGCACCCGCTGCCGGAGGAAACCGTTGCCGGCTGTAAAGCGGCGGATGCAGTCCTGCTGGGAGCCGTAGGCGGTCCGAAATGGGACACCTTGCCCGGTCACCTGCGCCCGGAAGCCGCTCTATTGGGAATCCGCGCAGCGCTGGGGCTATATGCCAACCTGCGCCCTGCCAAAATCTATCCCGCGCTGAAAGAAGCGTGTCCCCTGCGCACGGACATTGCCGCGGCCGGGTTTGACATACTGATCGTGCGGGAACTGACCGGCGGTATTTACTTCGGGGAGCGCGGCAGAGGACGCGGCCCCGGCGGGGAATTCGCTTGGGACACGGAGAAATACTCTTGGCAAGAGATAGGCCGCATTGCGGAGGTAGCATTCCGTGCCGCTAAAAGCCGCAAAGGCAAGGTCACGAGCATAGACAAAGCAAACGTCTTGGAAAGCTCGCGGCTTTGGCGGGAAGTGGTGCATGAAATGGCCGCCCTTACCCCCGAAATCGAATGCGTGGATATGCTGGTGGACAATGCCGCCATGCAGTTGGTGCGCAACCCCTCGCAGTTTGATGTCATCGTCACGTCGAATATGTTCGGGGATATACTCTCCGATGAGGCTTCGCAGATTACCGGGTCCATCGGGATGCTGCCCTCCGCTTCCCTCGGTGACGGTACGCGGGGATTGTATGAGCCTATCCACGGCTCCGCCCCGGACATCGCCGGGAAAGGCATAGCGAATCCCTTGGCTACTATACTGTCTGCCGCGATGCTCCTGCGGCACTCCCTCGGACTGGAAGCAGAGGCGCAGACCATAGAAAACGCTGTGGAGGCGGTTCTGGCGCAAGGCGTACGCACTGGCGACATCGCCGTGCCCGGAGAAACTGCCGTGACCTGCGCGGAAATGACGGCAGCCGTTTGTGCGGCGATTGCCTAACTATAAAAAAGAGATACCTCCTGCCCAACGGCAGGAGGTGAAGCATAAAAAAAGGAAGCCGTCCTTCGGCTTCCCCCCGATTAAGGTGCTTTCTTCTTTCCGTAGCGATTAACTATCCGGTATGGTTCAAGTGCCTGTTCTCTTCACAGCATGTCCTTTTAAAATCCACCGGGGGGGCCTTTGGGGCTTTCCGCACTGATACCTGCCGGAGCAGGGCGGGCATCTGGCGGTTTATACTTTGCGTCCATAAACATCCCCTTCGGGTCTGCTTACAGCGCGCGGTTTAGCTGCTACCGGCTGCAAAGTGGTTTCAACCGGTTACAAGCTGATTATACCACAATACTTTAATAATTGCAAGCGGTAATGTGCTAAAGCGATAAAGTGTTCATAAAATGTTTACAATTAGACGCGTTATTATTCTTGTACAGAATAAATATTGTAACATTTTGACGGCTTTCGTTGAAATTTGGCGAAAAGTGGATATTTGTCACCAAAAAAAAGGGGCGCGGCAGAAACCGTACGGCATCCGGGATGCCATACGGCATATTCTACTTCTGAAACAGCTGCACAATATCCTTAAAGGTAATGAGCACCATAAAGAGCATCAAGACGGCCATACCGCCGGCGTGGACATAGGCCTCAAACTTACGCGGGACAGGTTTACGGATGATCATTTCTATGAGCGTGAAGAGGAGGCGGCCGCCGTCCAAGGCGGGGATAGGCAGGAGGTTCATGAGGCCGATGTTAATGGAAATCAGCGCACAGAGGAAAAGCAAGTTCTGCAGTGCGTCCAAGGCGGCGGCTTTATCCTGACCAATCTGCGCTTGCGCATCCTGCGCCTGCTCTGTGATGATGTTCACGACCCCGACCGGACCGGAGATGTCGCGGAGGCTGAACTTCCCGCCGATCATATCCAGCAAGGAGAGGTAAACCAAGCGGCTCATGGAGAGGCTTTCCGCGGCAGCGTACTTGACGGTATTGCCGAAAGTGACCGGCACACCGAGCAGCAAAAAGTCCTGCGCATAGCCTTTCGTGCCGTCCTCATATTCCCCGGTGGCAAACGCGAAATTACGCATCAGGATTTCTTGGCCGTCGCGCTCTACGGTGAGGTCTACGATGCGGTCGCTGTCGCGGGAGAGGAGGAAGCGGATATCCATATAGGCAAAGACTTTGTGGCTGCCGATTTTTTTAAAAACATCCCCTTCGCGTAGACCGGATTCATAGGTGAGGGAGCCTGCTTCCGAGGCGCGGACAACGGGGGTGCCGATCAGCCGATGCATGGGGTCGGGCTGGAGAGCCGCAGAGCCTAACATCACCGCGGCAATCAGAACGCCGCAGAGGATGTTCACGATGGCTCCGGCGGCGAGCACAATGAAACGCTTCCACGGTTTCTGGTTGATGAAGGCGCGGGGGTCATCGGAGTGTTCCACGTCCTCATCCATCATGCAGGAGCCGCCGAACGGCAGGAGTTTGACAACATACTTCGTCTCCCCTTTGCCGAAAGAGAGGAGTTTGGGGCCCATGCCCATCGCGAACTCCGTCACGCGGATTTTGAAAGCTTTGGCGCTTAGAAAATGCCCCAGCTCATGGGAGAGAATGAGTACGCCGAAAAACAGTATAGCCAAGCCGATGGGCCAAACTTTGCCCCAAACGGCGGAGAGCGAAATGGCAAGAGGCATCATAGTAACCCTTTCACATAAGCACGTGTTGTTTTGTCTGCCGCTAAGATGTCGTCGAGTTTTCCAGGGTTGCCTTGCGGGACGCTCTGTAAGGCGTCTGCAACGAGGCGGCTGATGTCGGTGAACTTGATTCTTCCTTGGCGGAAGAGAGTGTTGGCTTCCTCATTGGCGGCATTGAGCGTGCAAGGGGCAAGGCCGCCGGAGCGCATAGCTTCCCGCGCCAAGGAGATCGCCGGGAAAGCGTCGGTGTCGGGGGCGGAAAACGTGAGTGTGCCGTATTCTGTCAGCGACAGGCGCGGCAGGTTGCCGTCGAGCCGCTTCGGGTAGGTAAGAGCGTATTGGATGGGCAGGCGCATATCCGGCGCGCCGAGTTGGGCAATGACGGCACCGTCTACGGTCTCCACAGCGGAATGCACGACCGATTGCCGGTGTACCACAACGTCCACCTTGTCTTCCGGCACATCGAAAAGCCAACAAGCCTCAATGAGCTCCAAGGCTTTATTCATCATCGTGGCGCTGTCAACCGTGATTTTGGCTCCCATGGACCAATTGGGGTGCCGGAGCGCTTCCTCTAAGCTTACGTTCGTGAGTTCCTCTTTAGACTTCCCAAAAAACGGACCGCCTGACGCGGTAAGGATAATTTTCTGCACAGCGGCACCCGGTATCCCTTGCAGGCACTGAAATATAGCGGAATGCTCAGAGTCCACGGGCAAGATGGGATTCCGGCTCTCTTTGGCAAGCCGTGTGACCAACGCGCCGCCGGCGACGAGGCTCTCTTTGTTAGCCAACGCCAAGCGGTTTCCTGCGCGCAGGCAGGCAACAGCGGCGGGCAAGCCCGCGATGCCCACGATGGCATTGAGTACCATGTCGCAGGGCGTTTCCGCAAGCGTTTCGGCTGCTTTAGGTCCGCCCAAAACCCGCGTTGCGGTGTCCTTGACGGCAGCATTCAGTTCCTTGGCGGCATCCTCATCCACCAATGCGGCATACTTCGGCTTATATAGGCGGATTTGCTCCTCCAGTAAACGCACATTGCCGCCCGCCGCGAGGGCGAACGGCGCATAACCTGCGGCGGCAGCCGTTTGCAGAGCTTGCGTACCGATAGAGCCGGTGGAACCTAAAACGGTCAATTTCTTCATGGCAAGTTATCCCACGGGTTTCAGCAGAATCCAGAACCCCAATAATTCATGGAGGGCGGGACCCCAAGTGCAGGCGAAGTAGAGTATCATCCAAATCATGGGCGACACAAAAATCAGGCTGTCGAATCTGTCCATCACACCGCCGTGGCCCGGAAAGAGCCGCCCATAGTCCTTGGCGCCGAAGTTGCGCTTATAAACGGATGCAATCAAATCGCCGACCATAGAAACAATGCAGATGGCAGGGGAAAGGACAGCAATCGTCCAGACATTGAGATGCATTTGCTTGAGGAAGACCGCATTGAACAGCAGCGCAAAACCGATATTAAACAGCAGTGTAAGAACAATACCGCCGACCGCTCCCTCCACGGTTTTCTTTGGGCTGATGTTCGGGCAGAGTTTGCGCTTCCCGAAGCGCACACCGACGAAGTAAGCCCCTGCATCGGTCAGCCAAGCGCAGCAGAAGCAGAAGAACCAGAAATAGATAATCAGATTCGGTTCTACCGTAGGACCGCAGTAATCCTGCAAGGTTTTTCGAATCAGGAGCAGGGTAAAGATAGACCACGGCAGACCCACAGAAGCGGCGAGGGTTATCAGCAGATGCGCGAAAGAGGTTTTTTCGTACCGGAAGAAAAGGCACAGCACAAGAATCAAGATATAAAGGCAGAGTGCCGCCGTATACGGGAACTTGATTCTGTCTAACAGCTCATACTCCAAGATAGGCATTAAGGCAACGGCCATAAGGACACCGGTCGCCATCATACCCTTGTTGCGCACCCCGCCGACGTGCATAATCTCATAGGCACCCATCCCGGCAAAAAGCGCCAGCAGCACACCGGGCAACCAAGTTTGCAAGAAAACCAGAACCAAAACCGCCAACGAGGATCCTAACAGCCCCGTAATAATCCGTTGTTTCACAAGACGACCGCCTTTAAGTTCAGAATGGTATCCATGGAGATTATACCATAGTTTACGCAATAACGCAAGGAAAAATTTGTGAACATTTGAAAGAGGGCAACCGGCAAACAACAGCATCCGGCACCCCGCCAAAAACCGACAAAATCCGTCAAAAGCAGATGAACCAACCGTAAAACTTGGCAAAACCCCTTGACAAACGCAAAAAAATCATTATAATAGGAGGTGAAAGGAGGCAAGAAGCAAGACACGAAGGGGGGGGGTACCCTTTATTTTTTTTACTGCAACTTGGCATAAAAGGGTTTGCACTATGGTTTGCTTCTGCTTAATGGTAGGCTGAAAGGATAGCTCTGTTCCACCACCCCGGGGGGCCCCCCCCCCCCCCCCCCCCCCCGGCGCGGCCCCCCGCCGCCCCCCGGCCCCCCCCCCGGGGGGGGGGGCCGGGGGGGCGCGGGGGGCGCCCCCCCGGGGGGGGGGTTGGGGGGGTGCCCCCCACTCGGGGAGGCAACCAACCCAAGTGAACATACTCCCATGGGGGAAGAACAGACCTAAGTGCAAACCCTTTTATACCAACCGGAGGGCAGAAGCAAACCAACTACCATGTTGGGACGTCCATATAGGCACGTCCCGACTACCCTGTAGGGACGTCCATATAGGCACGTCCCCACACCCAACCAACCCAGAACACCAAAACCCTGCCCCCAACCCACACAGAGCCACCCAAGCAGCGCCTATGGAAAATTTGCCCTACAGGACATGAGGCGAATTTTCCATCCAAGCGGGCACTTCTGCACGGGGGTCCGGGGGTGTCCCCCGGCCGCGGGGGGTTCCGGGGGGCCGCCACGCAAGCGGCCCCCCGGGCGGGGGTTTGGGGGCGGCGCCCCCAATCGGGGAGGCAACCAACCCAAGTGAACATACTCCCATGTGGGAAGAACAGACCTAAGTGCAAACCCTCTCATCCTAACCAAGAGGCAAGAAGCAAAAGGCGAGAGAGCGGCGGAAATAGTTACAATCGGTAACAAAAAATAGCCAAAATCCGCCGCACTGCCCCTGCTTCCCTTGAGCCACCCAAGCAGC
>JAISUW010000013.1 GCA_031271865.1 Oscillospiraceae bacterium | reverse complement strand
GGCACCGCTCGTCAGCGTCCAACCGGTGAACGTGTACCCTGTGCGTGTGGGTGTCGGGAGGGTGTAGCTTGTGGCGTAGTCCTGCTTCTGACTCTCGGGTGTGACCGTGCCGCCGGCCGCATTGAGGGTGAGGGTATAGGAATTAATTTGCCAGCCGGCGGTAACCGTCCCCGCGCCTTCGCCGTAGGTGTAGACTGTCTTTTCGGCATTGAGGGAACCGGCACCGCCCGTCAGCGACCAACCGGTGAACGTGTACCCTGTGCGTGTGGGTGTCGGGAGGGTGTAGCTTGTGCCGTAGTCCTGCGTCTGACTCTCGGGTGTGACCGTGCCGCCGGCAGGGTCGAGGGTGAGGGTGTAGGAATTAATTTGCCAGCCGGCGGTAACCGTCCCCGCACCGATGCCGTAGGTGTATACCGTCTTATCGGCATTGAGGGAACCGGCGCCGCTCGTCAGCGTCCAACCGGTGAACGTGTACCCTGTGCGTGTGGGTGTCGGGAGGGTGTAGCTTGTGCCGTAGTTCTGCGTCTGACTTTCGGGTGTGACCGTGCCGCCGGCAGGGTCGAGGGTGAGGGTGAACTGCGGCATTGTGCCGGACAGGGAGAACTGCGCCAACTTTGTGACGGCGTCCATGACATTGTCATCCGCGCAGGCAAAGCCGCTGATGCCGACGTCATAGGTCAGCCCGCTGTAAATGTTGTTGTAGGGAACCGTATAGACCGTGCCGTCCGCAGACCAAGTGCCGCCGGTAAGGGTAAAGTTCCCCGGTGAAAGGGTCACGGTGCCGGGGGCGACTTTACTCATCTGCTTGGAGAACGTAATCTCTATGTTCCCGGAGGTTGCCTCTTGCGTGCCCGCGGGCGTGACGGCGGTAACAGTGGGTTTTTTGGGGCTGCGGATGAAGAAGGTGGTGCCGACTTTGTATCTTGTGGGATTGGAGTAATAAGAGCCGCTAAAGGTCAGAGAAAAGCCGTTTGGGTCAACAAAGGCTGACGGTTCCAAACATACAGTAGCTGCATATGCTCGCTCGTTTTCAACCTTGGAACTTGCTACAATGCTTGTAAGGACATTACCGGTTGTGAAAGCAGAGAGGGGTATTGTCGCCTTACAATTGGAGCCTGTACCGGTGATGATTTGTGCATTTTCCGGGATGTTATAAGTACAAAGATAGGCACTTCCGCCGTCATTTACCCCTGTTGCGTTTCCGTCTTCATCATAAGTGAAAGAACGCGGTTGCAATGCAATCGAGATATATTTCCCGGCTACAGGTGTTACTGTTTTGTTAAAGAGAATCTCCACATTCGTGCCGGAGACGTTCACTTGTCCTGTGGGAGCGGTTCCGGTAACAGTCGGCTCAACGTAAGTGTTGAGCGTTGCCGGATCGGTTTTGTTTGTTCCGCCGGTCATAACGGCACGGAGAACGATGTTGCCTGTTACGTTTTTTACACTCCAACTTGTGCCGTTCGCCGAATAGAAGCTCACATTCTGTTGAATAATATTATCGTTTGCTGTACTTTCCATTACATAGTACATATTTGTTGGGGCGGATTTCGCAGACTTGACGACCAAGGCGAATGTTTCGCCGGCATTTACGGTTCGGTTTGGAATATCAATGGTGTAAATGCCGTCTTCGCTGAATGTCCCGGTGGCAACCGAACCGGCCGCTACGGCAGCGTTTACTATGTTTGCACTCGGCATAGAGCCGGTTTCTGCAATATATGTATAAGCAGCATAGGTACAAGCGCCGTTATAATTGTAAAACTGAATCTTATCTATGGCATTGCCGTCGGTGGTTTCGTCAAAAACATTAGCCGCATAAACCTCTGTCGAATTCGAATAATAGCTATAGCTTCCCCTATTCATCGGTGCATAATCATAAACCGCACCGGTGAAGTTCGGATCATATCCGGTAATAAAGAAAGCATCGCTGATGGGCGTATAGTAGCTCATCCAAAAGTAACCGCCCGAACTCCAATCTGCGCCCCAACTGTTTTTGACGAGCCACGCGCCGTTGCCGGCAGGTGTAGGCGTAAAATTGTCGGTAGAATAGTTATCGTCCCAGCCAACAATGGCTACCCCATGGTTTGAATCTGTTGATGTGTTATAATAGGTTTTCATTCCCGAGTCAAGTGTGCGGTAGCCATCGCCGCCAACATCGCCGGAAACGGTCTGTCCGCTGTAATAGGATACTTGGCAAGCCCCGTAACGGCTCACGGCTTCCTTGACTAATTTGATATATGTACCCGAAACATCGCTGCCTGGGGTGCCGCTTTCAAGGTTCGGAATCCATAGGGCACCGGTAACAATGCCTTGGCGCGGCTTGTTTGCATATTCTTCCGGCTGGAGGATTGTTGTTGTTGTCGTGTAAGGCATATCAGTTTCATTGACAGGTCCCGCCATCGAAGCGCGGGTAAAATATGTCATCGTGTAAGAAGCATTACCGCCGCCGCCGTTTGTGCGGCTGAAGCCATACAGATTCCCGCCGTCATTGGAGAGGGCATAGCGGGTATGCTGCTCGGAGAAATCGACCGTATTGCCGGTCGTCTTTTTGACCAGCGACTCCAGCACGGCCGTAGAAGCAAAAGCCCAACAGCAGCCCAGACTCCCTTGGTTTTTGACCGGTGTCAGGGAGGATGTGTTTTCATCTTGTTCGCCGGGGCGCGGGTCATATTTTGCTGCAAAGGTGTCTGTGCCGGAAAGCTCTACATTGCGGATTTGCGGCGGATCCATGGTTGTGATGTATTCTTCCGGGATGATTCCGCCGAAATCCTTGCCTGCCAGCCATTCATCATATTTTGGGTTGCGTTTGTGCTTCAGCGGTATTTCTTTGAGAAGCTCATAGGAGACGGATTCGCTCTCTTCAACTGCCTCAAAAACAGCCTCTGCGAGTTCCTCCCCCCACGCAAACACGCCGCCGATACCGCTGCCCCAGAGCATCAAGAAGCAGAGCAGGAGCGCAAGAGCGCGTTTCCAATGGTTTGCCTTTGTTTTTGCAGTCTGTGTAGTGTTCATATCAATTTCCTTTCTGAAACGCAAATGTTCGGCGGCTTGGCTTTTGTAATGGTGCTTTGCAGTCTATGCCTTTGTTTGGATTCCCATGCGGGTATAGTTTTATATATGGCTTTCCGCGATTTCTCCCGCAGGGAAGACGCATACAGACAAATCAATTGTCGCACTTTCGAAATGGGTTGTCAATAGATATTTTCAGAATCCGCGATAGTTCTTGTACCAACGGCGTTTGGCACAAATTATTTTTCCGAAAAGCAAAGCCAAAGCAGGCACTCGCTGTTTTACCTGCAAAAAAAGCTATGAACGCACTAAAAAGCACGGCACGGCTGTTCAAGAAGCAAGGCCGAACGCCATGCGATCGATGAATGCTTCCCCAAAGACCGGATGGGTGGCAAGAGGTATCTCTCGGGCGGCTGCGGCGAGGGTTTGGATTGCTGCTTTCCGCTCCGGATGGCATAGGAGTGTGACAGCACCTTGCAAGGCTGTATTCCCGACGCCGATTGCTTTCGAAGCCAGCTCTGCAGGTATCATCCCGATAGCGGCGGCATCCGCCGGGTCCAAGCTGGTGCCGAAGCCGCCCGCGAGCAAGGTTTTGTCCACGTCCGCGGCTGTAATGCCCGCTTCATGCAGGAGGGTTTCAATCCCTGCGCAGATGGAGGCCTTGACCAGTTGGAGCTTGCGGATGTCCGCCTGCGTGACGGAGATGCCGCTTCTGCCGATGGGAAGGCTGTCGTTTTCTATATAGCCGCTCTCGTCCAATTCGCCGCGGTCTAAAAACACGCGCAGAGCGGAAAGCAGCCCCGTACCGCAGATGCCCATGGGCCGCGCATCATTGACGACTGCAAAGTTAATACTTTCGCGCCCTTGGTATACCTTACATATCGCCCCGGACACGGCGGGCATCCCCCGCGAAATCTCCGCCCCCTCAAAGGCCGGCCCCGCCGCCGTGGAGCAGCAATAAATCTTGCCGTCATGCTGCAAAACCAACTCCCCATTGGTACCGACATCCGCCAGCAGGAGCGTTTCATCCGTCTGCCCGAAGCCGCAAGACAGCATCCCGCAAGTGATGTCAGCCCCGACAAAGGCACAGATGCAAGGCGGCAGATATATCGCCGGCGAGAGCCCATCGCATTTCCAATCCCGTCCGAAGCGGCTGCGCGGCGTAAAGGGCGCTTGCCCCAACGGTGTCGGATCCAAGCCGCAGAGCATATGCAGCATGGTTGTGTTGCCCGTAATCACGCATGGCAGAGAATACGGTGCGGCGAGGCTCTGTTTCATGCCGCGGAGTTGAGACAGAATCGCCGTCTGCAACGGCTGCAAAGCGGCCGCGGCGGCATGGATGCGGGAAAGCACATCCGCGCCGAAGTGGCTTTGGGCGTTGAGGGCATGGCAGTCGTCGATGATTGTGCCGTCTTCCGCGACGAGCAGGGCGCTTACCGTCGTGGTGCCGATGTCAATTGCCAAACCGAAAGGCATACTCGTGCCGGAAGCCGCCGTAACAGCGGCACGCTCCTCGGGCGGCTTGTATAGATGGAACGGCGGCAGTACTTTTGCCGGCTCACGAATGCGCCATTGGCAAGCCAAGCGGTAGGTGAAAGTACCATCCGCGTTTTCGACTGCCACCTTGCAGTTGCCGCACTTCCCGCGCCCCCCGCACGGCAGCGGACAAGGCACCCCGGCGGCGCGCATGGCATCGGAGAGCAGTTGGTTCTCATATGCGGGCGTTATGGTTACGGTTTGCATAGCAAGGGCTTCCTATCACTCAGAATTGGACTTCGAACCCGTCGTAGGCGGCCAGGAAACCGTGGTCGGCGGCGGCAACGGCAATCTCATCATAAACCATGCGCCCATTGTGGGAGTAATGCACATGGCAGAAAACGGTCTTCTCGTCCGCACAGCCCAAGCCGATGAGCTTCTCACGCACTTCAATTCCAGCGGAAAAACCCATATGCCCGCTGCGGTAATTCTGCGTAACACCTGTTGTATCCAGAGATACATAAGCAAAATACGGCTTGGTCTGCGCGAGGTAATCCCATGTTTCCTCCGGGAACCAGCCGGTGTCATTGCCGTAGAGCATCGCTGTGCCGCTTTTGTCTTCTATTATATATATAACAGCCCCGGCGTTTTGCGAGTGGTCGGCGGTCATGGCGGTGATGCGGTGCGTGAGGGTATCTGTCGGTACATAGCGCTGCAAGGGGTGCATGGCAAACACATCGGGTTTCTCAAAGCAACCGCAGTACTCACGCTCCTTACGGATTTCCTCCATGGCGCGTTCAGAGGCATAGACATGGAGCGGCTCGGGGAGCGGCTGATCGAACGCCCCGTAGTGCGCAATCCCCTTGGAGCGGCACCACAAGTCAAGGGTGTTGAAGTGGTCGCCGTGCGTGTGGGTAAGCAGCACTTGGTTAACGGACGGCAGATCCAAGCCGTTGAGCGTATGGTAAAACGTGTCCGGCGGAAGGTCAACCAAGAGGGTATCGTCTATCAAAGCTTGCGAACGGCTCTGGATGTTCTTCCCGCCCAGTTGGCGCGCCTTGCGGCAAACCGGGCAGGTGCAAAAAAGTGCCGGGATGCCCTCGGCGGCTGCCGTGCCGAAGTATTTAATCTTCATAATGCCTCCTTAAGCTGCGATTGGCAAGGCAAAACTGCCGGCCGCAAATCCATCATCTGTTCACGGTTCACCGGGAACTGTTCCCTATATATGGCCGCGGTGCAATGCCGTAGAACAGGAGATTCCCAACATCCTCGCGCACGGCCGGCCAGTCCATAAACATAACCTCCACACTCACCCCTGTAGGCAGATCCACTATGGAAAGCGGTGTCCCTGCCGCCGGTATGGTGGTTTCCGTCACGGGATACAGCACATAAGGAATAAAGGAAAGCAATTCCATGTTGCCGAGGTTCGTCTGCACCAATGGGAATAATTCCATCAAAGCCTTGCGCAGGGTGGCGAGCTGGGCAGTGCGCGCTTTGGCGGCAATGGCGTTGAGCACATTGCGCTGCCGCTGCGTACGTGCGCGGTCCGAATCAATGTGGCGCAGCCGCACATACTGCAAGGTCTGCGCCCCGCTGAAGTCATATGCCGCTGCGCCCTCCGTGAGGTGGTTGACCTCTTTCAGGGCATCGTATTCCGCTTGTGTAACTGTGATATTCACACCGCCCAAAAGGTCGATAATCCGTACAAACGAATCAAAACCGGTCGTCATCCAGCCGTCCAGCTTGATTTTGAAATTCTCTTCGACCGTCTGCACCATCAGCTCGGGACCGCCGTAAGCGTGCCCCATGTTCAGTCGGTCATTCCAAAAGCCGGGGATTGTCACATATGCCGCACGGGAGAGGGACACCATTTGTATGGTCTTCTTTACCTTGTGGATGGAAATCAGTATCATTGCATCACTGCGGCCCCAATGCTCGTGTGCCTTTCCTTCCTCAGCACCGTAGTCTATACCCGCCAAGAGGATGTTGATGACATCGGCATCGTCATAGATAATTCGCTCTGCAGCATTTTGATCCAAAGCCTTGTTGGCTCGCTGGAATTCCGGTACCAGCCCGGTCACAGCCGGGTCTAACGGCGCATCCTCTCCCACACCGTCCATAGACGGCAGCAATTCGGGGTGGCGATCCATCTGCCCCAGCGTCAGATGCAGCAGCAGGAAAGGCGTCCCGACCAAAAGCAACAAAAAGATTCCGGCAATCAATGCCGGCACCCACTTGCGCTTTTTGCGCTTCGGGTCACGAGGGGGGCGGGCATAGCGTTTCGTAGCCATGGATGACACACTCCGAGAATAATTTGGTGCGCCCGGGCTTGCGGCTTCGCGAAGCCGCGCGGCGGTTCGCGAACCGCCCCGGGGCTTCGCGAAGCCCCTACGCAGCGGCGCAATAAGCAGCGATAATATCTTTATAACTCGTTGCCCAAGCACGGTCCGTTCCGACTTGGGACCACTTCAAACGGATGGTATCAGCGGAATCGGAATTGACATTGACCGTCGGCGGTTTGTGGTTATAGATGCCCCAGGAGCTGTCCCAAGTCACTTTATAGGTCCAAGTCGACCAATTCCAGCCGACCTTATTGAACGAATCGAGGACATAATTCCAAGCCTCCTGCTTTCCGAACATGGTGAACTCCCCGATATAGATGGGGCAGCCGAAGAACTTCCAGCCTGTTTTCCAGATTTGTTCTGCACTATGGAAACGGATGGCATCGGCATCATCCGTTTTTCCCCAGGCATAGTAATGGAACTCATACATGACATTCTTCCAGCCGTATTTGGAGGGGTGCGGTATGTCCTGGCTCTCCCAACAGGCTTCGATGATAATGATATGGTTGGGGTCAACGGCACGGACAGCCTTGTAGAGTTCGTCATAGTAATCAAACTGCACATCCCCCGTATGCCCGGTGTCGTTGTCCGGCTCATTGAGGAGGTCGTAGGCCGCGATTGCAGGGTTGTCTTTGTAGTGCAGGGCTATGATTTCCCAAAGCTGCAGGGTTTTGGCACGGTTATCTTCATTATAGTAGAGCTGTCGCCCGTCGTTAATAATCCCGGAGTGGTGCTCCCCATTCTGCGAGCCGAAGGCGCCGTGCAAGTCGAGTATAACGTACATCCCGCGCGCGGCGCAGTTTGAAACAAACCAATCCAAGCGAGTGAAGTCCGCCGTCTCCGGGTCCTCCGAATCGCCGCAGAGATTGAAGATATTAAACGGCAGCCGAATCGCCGTCATCCCCATGGCTGCGCAGTTGTCAAAGTCCTGTTCTGTCCAGTAGGTATCTTCGTAAAGGGCAACCAGTTCATCCCGCACAGCCTCCCCGAAACGCACTTTGAGTGTATTGCGGAGCGTCTGTTGGTCAGGGGCATCCGCCGGGCACATCCACTGCTCATAGACAAGCCACCCGCCGGCATTTGTCCCCCGCAGGAATACGGCTTTGCCTGCAGAATTAATTATGTACTTTCCCTTGGTGTGCAAAAAATCAGAGGCAGTCAGCGCCCGGCCGTTCGGACTATTCTGCTTCGGTACAAACAGCGACTGGAACACAAAGACCATTTCAAGCAAAACCAAAGCAGCGCGCGTCCAGAATCCTGCGGACATAACCCTCAACCCCATTCATCTGTCATGATATATACTGATTATATCATATCATGGCAGAAAAGTCAATTGACAAAACCGGCTTCCTGTGCTATAATTGAATGCAATCCCCGTATGGGAAACAAATCGTGAGGTAGACAATGGAATTAATTACCCAAGCCCCCCGCGGCACAAAGGATGTCCTCCCCGGCGAGAGCGCGGCCATCCGCCGAATTGAATTGAATGCAATGGCGGCCGCCGAGCGTTTCGGTTACAATGAAATCCGCACACCGGTCTTTGAGCACACGGAGCTCTTCGAGCGCGGGGTCGGCAATGACACCGATGTCGTGCAAAAGGAGATGTATACCTTCCTCGACAAAGGCGGACGCTCCATCACCCTGCGCCCTGAAGGCACGGCAGGTGCGGCGCGGGCTTGCATTGAGCATGGGCTCCTCGCTGAAAGTCTCCCCTGCAAAGTGAGCTACATCAGCACCTGCTACCGCTACGAAAAACCGCAGGCCGGCCGCTACCGAGAGTTTTCGCAATTCGGCGCGGAGTGCTTCGGACCTACGGAGGCAGCCGCAGATGCGGAGGTCATTGCACTTGCAGTTACCGTGCTTTCCGACTTGGGAGGAGCGGGGGCGTATTCCGTTCAATTGAATTCCATCGGCTGCCCCACCTGCCGCAAAAACTACACGGCCGCCCTGCGTGCCTACTTTGCGGCAAAAGCCGAAACGCTCTGCGGGACCTGCCTTGGGCGTTTGGAGCGCAATCCGATGCGCATATTGGATTGCAAAAGCCCCATCTGCAAAGAGATAGCGGCGGGTTCCCCGCTGATAACGGATTATATTTGTGAGGACTGCAAAGCGCACTTTGAGAAACTGCAAGCGTTGCTTCAGAACATGAATATACCGTATGTTCTGAATCCTCGCTTGGTACGCGGCTTAGATTACTACACGCGTACCGTATTTGAGTTTGTTTCTCACGAGTCGGCGACGGAAGGTCTCGTATTCTGCGGCGGGGGTCGGTATGATGGGTTGGTGGAGGAGTTGGGCGGACCGCCCACCCCGGCCTTGGGATTCGGCATGGGCATTGAACGCACATACGCCGTTTTGCAAGCCGCAGGCACGCCGCTGCCCGGAAAGTCTTCCCCGGAGATCTACATAGCCGCCAGAGGAGAGGCGGCGACCCAGGCCGCACGCATCGCCGCCGACCTGCGCCGAAGCGGCCGCCGCGCCGAAGTGGACTTAATGGGACGCTCCCTCAAGGCGCAGATGAAGGCAGCCAACAAATCGGGAGCCGCGTTCTGCGCAGTTATAGGCGAATCGGAGCTTACCGCCGGCAAATGCACCGTCAAAGCCATGCAGGGCGATGAAAGTTATGAAGTCCCCCTCGCTTCTTTCGCCGCTTCTTTCGCCGCAAAACAGGCATAAAGCCATAAACACACTAAGGGCGCATAGGATGCGCCCTTTTTCTGCTGCGCTGTCGATTAGCGTCGCATTCGACAAATTCAGATGGATAAAATGTAAATTTTACCAAACCGCCTTGACAAATCGCATTTTATTCATTATACTTATAGGTGAAGGGGAACCGGCTCTAAAGCTAAGCTAAACTAAGCTAAACTAAACTAAACTAAACTAAGCTAAACTAAGCTAAACTAAGCTAAACTAAACTAAGCTAAACTAAACTAAACTAAGCTAAACTAAACTAAACTAAGCTAAACTATGCTAAGCTAAGCAAAGCAACAACCCGGGCAACGACACGTTGCCGCGGGAAGACGTCCGGGATTTTATGCAAAATCACAACAAACGCGCAAAAACGCCATCAAACAATCGTGAAAATGACGAAAGCCGATTACACTGCATTCATTTGAGAACACCTAAAGATTAGTTTAGCTTAGCTTAGCTTAGTTTAGTTTAGCTTAGTTTAGTTTAGTTTAGCTTTAGAGCCGGTTCCCCTTCACCTATAAGTATATTGGTATTGAATCTCTTATGTATCAACGGACACCAAAACACCGCCCTGCCAGCGAGGCTACAGAGGTGTGATTTTTGAGGTGCGCACAGCAAACAGGCGACATCGAATCGCACGGAATCCTTGTCCCCTCTGAACCGCAGAAGCGCAGAGGTGCCCTGTACGGCTGCCTATCCTCTGCAACCTGTTTACCGTCTGTTTTTTATGCGATGCTGCTGCTCTCTTTCTTGCGCAGCGCATCCGTCCGCTCCACGACATCGGCCATGTTCCCGGCCTGGGTCCAGAGCGCATCGGCTTTCGCCGCCCACGCCGCAAAAGCGGACGGAACGGTTGGATACGCCTTGTAAAGACTCTTCAGCCGCATCCCGCAGAGAATGCCCTTCCCGAGGTTGCGAACGCTCTGCATGGAGATACCTTTCCTAGCTATTCCCGCCAGAACTTTCGGTACAAGCCCCAGCACTTCCGGCAGCGGCATATCGCCGTTGAAGTTCCGGGAGGTACGTGTCAGACTGGTTCCGGAGAACACAATGTCCTTAGAGAACTCATACTCATTCTCCGCCTCTGAGCAATCCACAGCATTGACGAGTGTCGCCATGAGGTTGGCGAAATCCGCCCCCTGCCCCTGAGCATAGCGGACATTGTATGCCCAGAGCGCAGCTTCTGTAGGGTACGCGCCCTCCCGCATAGCGTCGGCCGCCACCTGCGCCGCAATGTCGCAGGCCACCCACCCGGAGGTAATCCCCTCCCCGCTGAAAGGTTTCGTCATGCAGGCACTGTCCCCCATGCAGATGAAGCCGTCGTCCACCAAGGAGTAAGGCGCTCTGTGGTAGGGCGTAACCCCGCGTTCCCAGTAGCCCTCGCGTCCGAGTTCTGCGCCGACACCGTAGGACGGGCGGTAGGGACCGTCGTCGCTTTCTGTATACTCTTCATATGCAGGTGCAGGTATCTTCTCCCGGAAAGCATCGTGGCAAGCCAAGCAGTATTCATAGGACAGGTTCGCGCCCGTCCCGAAGAGGAAGCCTTCCGGGTCTTCCGTCAGCCCGAGCCATGATTTGTAGTAGAGCCAGCCCGGCGGTTCCGAGAAGCAGTCTTTCTCCGGGTCTTTGAATTTGACGTAGTGGAGTATGACATAGAACATATCCCGCGGGGTAATCTCAAAGGTCTCCACACGGCTGTTCACCATCTTGCGCCGCGCCGCGGAGGGAATCCCCGAGCAGTCCGCAACCAAGCGGCCGGTGATTTCTGCCTGTTGTCCCTGCGCATCGGTAAAGACCGCCCCGCAGATGCGCCCCTGTCCGTCCCGCAGGAAATCCGTAAAGCGCTGCGCAAAGCAGAACTCCACCCCGCTCTCCCCGGCCCATGCCCGCAGCCGCTTCAAAAACGGCGCAAAGCGCAGCACCAGATAGGGGTACTCTGTGCGCTTCGGGTAGTGGTCGAAGCAGGACTTGGAGATGCCGACGGCAAACTCCGTGATATAGTCCGCATCGCCCTTATGCGGCTCCGGCACACCGAAAGGCGCCAGACGCTCCTTGTCCGTGTGGAAGACGCCCAACCGCTCCCCCTGACGCTCCTCCGGGAGCAAGTCAAAGACCCCGACCGAATACCCGGCATCCGCCATCCGCTTGGCAAAGAAGATTCCCGCCGTCCCGGCACCGACCACAATGACATCATAGCTTGTCCGCATAACTACGCCTCCATAATGTATAAAAGTAACAAACGGTAACAAAAAATATCCAAAAACGCCTATATGGTAATTCCTTTACCTAAGTACACAGGGAAGTTGCTTGCCCCCGCAAGCGTTTTGGAGGGACGCAGGATGACCCCTTTGTCGGCAATGACGCAATCCACCTTGGCACCCCGGCTGATATAGGTGTTCGCCATGAGGACGCTGTTTCGCACAACCGCCCCTTCTTCCACATGGCAGCCGCGGAAGATGATACTCCCGGTCACCTCGCCGTCTATGCGGCAGCCGTCGGCAACGAGGCTGTTCTTAACGTTTGCTGACAGCCCGTAGACCGTCGGCATCTCATCGCGGACTTTGGTATGCACCGGCCGCTGCGGATGGAAGAGTGCCCGGCGCGTATCCGCTTGCAGCAGCTCCATGCTAATGTCATAGTAACTCTGGAGGGAGTCAAAGGTACGGGCGTACCCGCCATAGGGTGCGGCGCAGATTTTCAGGGATGCCAGGTGCCGCCGAATCAAATCATTGGCAAAGTCCGTCCGCCCCAAGCGCACAGCCTCCCGCACCAACCGCTCCAGGAGAGCCTTGCGCAGGACATAGACATTCAGCGAATACAGCCCATACTCCGGATCTGTATGAACCCACACCTCGCCGATACGGTTGTCGCCGTCCACGGCGAAGCGCATCCCGGCAAGGGTCGGTGCCCTCCCCCGCTTGCAGACAATCGTAATGTCCGCCCCGGACTTGCGGTGCGTATCCAGGAGCTGATCATAGTCTATGTTACACAGCACATGGCAGTCGCTCATCACGACATACTCCTCTTTGGAGAACTCCAAGAACTCCAAAGCGCCCCGCAGGCCCTCCATCTTATTTTGGTTGCCGATGCCTGTCCCGCCCAGAAACGGCGGCAGGATGTAAAGCCCATCCGTCTTACGCGCCAAGTCCCACGGCTTGCCGAGGGAGAGGTGGTCCATCAGGCTGCGGTAGTTGGATTTGGTGACAACCCCGACTTTCGTGATACCCGCCGCCGTCATGCAGGAGAGCGGGAAGTCTATCAGCCGATAGAAGCCGCCGAACGGAACGCTGCCCATCGTGCGCAGGTTGGTCAGCTCCGGCAGGGATTCGTCAAAGGAGTTCGAGAAGATCAGCCCGAGGACGTTGTTTTGTCTCATTGCCCTTGCCCTCCTGCGACCATTTCTTTCGGTTGTATGATTGCACCGGGGGGGACTTGTGCGCCGGAACCGATGACGGCTATGCCCCAAGATGCCTTGTCTTTCCAGTTCTCCGGGCGTTCGCCGACTTGCGCGTTCTCGCCGACGACCGCGTTCTCCGCGAGGATGGCGTACTGCACCGAAGCACCCTTGCGGATGACAGCGCCCGGCATACAGATGGAGTCCCGGACGACCGCCCCCTCCTCCACCGTCACCCCGGCAAAGAGCACGGAGAAATCCACATTGCCGTCTATGAAGCAGCCGGCGGCGGCCATGCTGTTCTGCACGGTGGCTTTCTCCGAGATGTAGTGCGGCGGGGCGGCGGGGTTGCGGGCATAAATCTTCCAGTCCGGGTCGGAGAGGTCGAGGTCCACCCCCGGGTCCAGCAAGTCCATGTTCGCCTCCCAGAGGCTGTCTATGGTACCGACATCCTTCCAGTAGCCGTCAAAGCGGTAGGCGTAGAGTTTCTCCCCGGCTTTGTGCATGGCGGGGATGACATTCTTCCCGAAGTCATTGGAGCTATTCTCGTCCGCCTCGTCTGCCAGGAGGTACGCCTTCAGCTTCTCCCATGTGAAGATGTACACACCCATGGAGGCTTGGTTCGTGGAGGGCATCTTCGGCTTCTCCTCGAAGGCGGTGATACGGTTCTCCTCATCCGTAAGCATCAGCCCGAAGCGGGAGGCCTCGCCCCAGTCCACTTCCAGCATGGCTATGGTGCAGTCGGCTTCCTTCTCCTTGTGGTACTCCAGCATACGGGCGTAGTCCATCTTATAGATGTGGTCGCCGGAGAGAATCAGGACATACGCCGGTTCGTATCTTTCTATAAAACGAATGTTCTGATAAATTGCATTGGCGGTTCCCTTGTACCAAGCCATCCCCGAACCGGCTTGGTAGGGGGGCAGGATATGCACGCCGCCGTCCGTGCGGTCCAAGTCCCACGGTGCGCCGCTCCCGATGTAGTCAGACAGCTCCAGCGGCTGGTACTGCGTCAGCACACCGACGGTCTCAATACCGGAGTTGGTGCAGTTGGAGAGCGGGAAGTCTATAATCCGGTACTTTCCGCCGTAGGGTACGGCGGGCTTGGCTACTTCCTGCGTCAGCACATACAGCCGACTCCCCTGGCCGCCGGCAAGGAGCATGGCAATACACTCGTGGGTGTTCATCTATACACAACCATTCCTAAGTAGGATAATCCAAAATTCACTCTGTCTGAAACACGCAACTATTATAGCAGAATCATAAGCAAAATTCAAGCAGAATTTGGGATGCCTTGTTGGTTGGATTTGGCAATGTGCGCCGGACCGGGGCTTGCAATTTACGGCGGATTGGTTTATAATAAAGATACAACTACATGGGTAAAGGAGAATAACAATGACGTTTTTATGGTACTTAGAGGTTGCCGCTTCCTGCCTGCTGACGGGCGTGCATCTGCTGCTCTCGCCGCTGCTCTCCGGCGGGGTGGTCAAGATGCTGGCGTTGGAGCTTGCCGGCAAGCCGCAGTATGAAGAGACCGGTTCCTTGCCTGTCTTTGAACCCGGCTTGGAGGGCGACAAGATTCATGTCCTGCGCACCATTACAGGGGACGCCATCCTGCTGGAGAGTGACGGCCATTTCGCGCTCGTGGATGCCGGGGATGATGCTGCAAATCCCACCGGCCGGGAGGATTTGGCCTTTGCCGGGACAGAGTACTATGTGGCGGACTATATCAAGCGCGTGGCGGGCGGAAAGCTGGACTTTGCCGTGGGGACCCACGCGCACAACGACCACATCGGCGCGATGGATGAGGTGCTGCTGGATCCTGCCATCACCTGTGATACGCTGTACCTCAAACGGTATACAGACAGTGACTACAGTGAAAAAGAGCAGGCATGGGACAACGACATTATATACGATGACCTCCTGAACGCCGCCGCCGCCCGCGGGATTGCCGTCGAGCAGGATATAGCGGAGTTGGGCACAATCCAATTGGGGAACTTTAAGATAAAGTTCCTCAATACCGGCTACTGGGGTACCGGTGCACTGAACGACGATTCCTTGGGGATGCTGCTGACAAACCGATACGGCCGCAAGGCGTTCCTCGCGGCGGACATATCCGGCCCGGCAGTTATTACCACGCCGCTGGAAGTCGGCAAGGTGGACTTCCTCAAGGGCGGACACCACGGCCGTATGGACGGCAATCTGCTGTTCTGCGCTGCGCTCTATAGACCGAAGTATGTAGCATTCACCCACACGCAGGCGGGCAACTACGCCGAGGTGGATTACTACTACACGGCGGTTGCCCGCTCCAATGTGATGTACACCGGCACCTTCGGCGGGGTGGTGGCGGTCATGGGGCGGTCTACTGCCTGCTATGCCATCAATGAGTACTGCTCCGGCGCCGGGGGGGCGGAGATGGACGGGGTTCCCGGCTGAAGCCAACGCTATAGCAATCGGGGGTGCGCAGTGCGCACCCCCGAATGAAATTCTTGCAGGATGACCTCAGCGGCGGTAGCCGCCGTTGGGGCGGTTGCCCGGCCGGGAGTCGCGGCGCGGCGGGCGCGGTCCGTCGGATACGGTGTTCTGCGGGACGGCTCCCTCTACCTCTATGAGTGCCTCGCGGCGGGAGAGGTTCAGGCGGCCTTGGTCGTCTATCTCGCGGACCTTGACGATGACCTCATCCCCGACCTGCACGGCATCGGAGACTTTCTCCGTACGCTTGACATCGAGGTGGCTGATATGCACCAGTCCCTCCTTGCCGGGGGCAATCTCTACGAATGCGCCGAAGTCCATGAGGCGCGTAACGACACCCTTATAGATGGCACCGACCTCCGGGTCGTTGGCGATGGTCTCTATCATGAAGAGGGCGCGGCGGCCTTCCTCAATGTCGCTTGCGGCAATGAAGACGTTGGCGATGTTGCCGTCTTCCTCTACGTCGATCTTGCAGTTGCACTCTTTCTGAATCTTCTGGATGACAGCGCCCTGCTTGCCGATGACGGCGGCAATCTTGTCGGCGGGGATGGTCGTGGTGAGCATCTTGGGCGCCCACTTCGACAGCTCGGCGCGCGGCTCACGGATGACCGGGAGCATGATGTCGTCCAAGATATATAAGCGAGCCTTATAGGTCTTGTCGAGTGCCTCGCGGATAATCTCCGGTGTGAGGCCGTCAATCTTGAGATCCATCTGGATGGCGGTGATGCCTGCTTTGGTGCCGGCAACTTTGAAATCCATGTCGCCGAAGAAGTCCTCGAGTCCTTGGATGTCCACCATGGTCATGAAGCGGTCGCCCTCGGTGATGAGACCGCAGGAGATGCCGGCGACAGGTGCCTTAATCGGCACGCCGGCCGCCATGAGGCTGAGTGTGGAGCCGCAGATGGCACCTTGCGAAGTGGAGCCGTTGGAGGAGAGCACTTCACTCACCAGGCGAATGGCGTAGGGGAACTCCTCGACGGAGGGAATGACCGGCAGCAGGGCGCGTTCCGCCAAGGCGCCGTGGCCGATTTCGCGGCGGCCGGGGCCTCTGGAGGGCTTGGTTTCGCCGACAGAGAAAGAGGGGAAGTTGTAGTGGTGGATATAGCGCTTCTGCTCCTCCTCGTCGATGCCGTCGAGCTTCTGCTCCATGCGGGTGGAGCCTAAGGTCGTGATGGTGAGAACCTGCGTCTGCCCGCGGGTGAACATCCCGGAGCCGTGGACGCGGTCCAATAAATCAATCTCGGCGTTGAGGGGGCGGATTTCATCTATACCGCGACCGTCTACGCGCTTGCCGTCGTCCAAGAGCCAGCGGCGCACGACGTATTTCTGCGTCTTATATAAGCAGTCCTCAATCTTCTCCGCCAAGCCCAGCTCCTCATACTTTGCATCGAACGCCGTGTGGATGCGCTCATAAATCGGCTTGAGGGCTTCGTCGCGGATGCGCTTGTCATCGGTGTCGAGGGCTTTGCGGATGTCCTCGATGGCGGCGGCTTTGATTTCTTCGTACATCTCGGCGGGCGGGTCATTGGAGGGGAAGTCAATCTTGGGCTTGCCTATCGCCGCTTGGATGGATGCAATCCACTCGACGATGCGTTGGTTCTCCTTGTGGCCGAACATGATGGCGTCGAACATCTCGTCGTTGGTGACTTCGGAGGCGCCGGCTTCTATCATCGCGACCAATTCCGAGGTGGACGCGACCACCGTGCTCATGCGGCTGCGGTCGCGCTGCTCGGCGGTGGGGTTGATGACGAATTCCTCGTCGACAAGACCGACCGTCACGCCGCTGATGGGTCCGCGCCACGGAATCTCGCTGATGGACAGCGCGATGCTTGTGCCCAGCATTGCCACCATGTCCGGCGGGCAGTCTTGGTCTACGCTCATGATCGTGCCGACAACGGCGACGTCGTTGCGCATATCCTTCGGGAATAACGGACGTATCGGACGGTCAATCACCCGGGAGGCAAGCACCGCCTTCTCTGAGGCGCGGCCTTCGCGGCGCTGGAAGGATCCCGGAATCTTTCCGACAGAGTAGAGTTTCTCCTCAAAGTCTACCGACAGAGGAAAGAAATCTACCCCTTCGCGGGGTTTGGCGCTCATCGTCGCCGTACATAGCACGTTGGTCTCGCCGTAGCGCATCAGCACGGATCCGCCGGCTAACTGCGCCATCTTCCCGACCTCGGCCGTCAGCGTGCGGCCGCCTATCTCTATCGAGAAGGTCTTGAAGTCTTTGAAAAAATCGCTCATGGAGTCTCCTTTCTCGGGGCGCACTGCGCCCCCTTGCAAAGCGGCCGTATTACGGCCTTTTTCGGCGGCCGTATTACGGCCGCGCTCGCCGAGCGCATTGCGCTCGGGGGGGGGAAGGCGCATTGCGCCTTCCTTTCCGGCAGGAGACCCGTTCAGCAATAAATGCACATCCTCGTCGGTGCCCAAGGACATGAATTTACCGCTAAAACGGAGACTCCATCTTGTGGGAGCAGGAGCGCGTGGAACGCGCCCCTGCATTCGGACGGTTTACTTGCGCAGACCCAATTTGGCAATGAGTGCGCGGTAGCGAGTGATGTCGGTCTTCTCGAGGTAGCCCAGCAGATTGCGGCGGTGGCCGACCATCATGAGAAGTCCGCGGCGGGAGTGGTGGTCTTTCTTGTGTTCTTTGAGGTGCTCGGTGAGGTCGTTGATGCGCTTGGTGAGCAGAGCGACCTGCACTTCCGGCGAGCCGGTGTCGCCCTCGTGGGTGGCGTAGGCGGCGATGATGCCTTTCTTTTCTTCTTGTGTCATGGGTTTGCGTCACCTTTCTCATAGTAGAGGTTATCGTTACACCCCATCCTGCGCTGCGGTCGGTGAGTCCGAACAGCCCGGGAACGGCAAAACGTACATTAGATATTATACCACATCTGCAATAAATTGTAAAGGGTTTTCTTCGATTTTTTACGCTGCGGGGTCTGATTCGCCGGTGACGCGCCCGCATTCGGAGAAAGCAAAGCCTTCCCAAGCGTCGGCCGTCATGCCGATGACGGAATGGAACGTATTGTCCGCTATAGTGCTGAAGCGTTGCGCCCCCTCCGAGATTCTGCCGAGGGAGTCTTTGTCATAGTCGTAGATGGTGTTGCCGGTCAAGGTGCTGTAAGCGGGGTTCGGAGCGAAGTCGGGGTTATCGGTATCGGCGAAGTCATCGCTCCAATGCTTGTACTGTGGGAAGGCGGTCTGCCACACGTCCGTTTGCCACGGCGAGTCGGCGAGGTTTTTCCACATATCGCCGTCCTTTTGGGAGGAGTGCGTGAACCAAGAGGTTTGGTCCAAGGCACCGTCACGAGCCCGCTGGTCATAGCTGACGGGATAACCGGCGTTGATGATGATGTTCCCTGTTACGGTGAGGTCTCTGCCGCCGCCCAAGTGCAGCGCATACTTCGGCACGTTGATGAGTAGGTTATCCGACACCGTGTGCCCGGAAAGGGCATCGTCCAAGTAAATACCGTCCGGTGTGTGTCCGCCGCTGCCGAGGTTATAGATGGCGTTGCCGCTGATGACCGTGCCGTACCAATCCCAACGCCGCCCGGAGTAGACCGCACCGGCATCATCGGAGAGCAGGCACACATCATGGATGATATTGCTGCTGATGGTGTGATTGTTACCGCTCCAGGTGACGGCCTCATGCGGAGAATTGTACATCTCATTGTGGACACAGGAGTTCCCGACCCCTGCCAAGGATACCGCAGGCTGATAGGTACGGTAAATCTCCGACCAGTCGTGAATCAAGTTGCGCACGGCGCGGTTGTTGCCGGGGGTGAGGCTCTCACGCTCCCCGCCGGAGAGGCGGATGCCGCCCATCCCTGTGCGGGTAATCTCGCAGTCCTCCACAAGGATGTTGTTGCCCTCTGCCGTGACGGCCCAACCTGCCGTATTCTTGATGATGCAGTGCTGCACGGTGCAGTTATGCCCGGCGATTACAATCCCGTCCCCGCGGGTGCCTTGGAGCGTCACGCCGGAGAGGGTGAAGACGCTGTAATCGCTGCCGTACCAATCTGCGAAAGAGGCGGCATCAGCATAGCCCGACGCGCTGACACGAATGAGCGGTTCTGTCAAAAGCGTGAGGTCTGTCTTGGCGCTGTCAAAACCCGCTTCGGGGTAGAAATACAGCAAACCGCTCTCCCGGTCGAGGTACCACTCGCCGGGGCTGTCCAGTTCCTCCATGGCGTTGTAGATATAGAACGGCGCGCCCTCATCCCGCAGCCCGTAGTTGCTGGCATAGACACTTTCGAGCGTCCCGGCTTCGGTATCCGCAGCAGCCAGCGGCGTGGAGGCATCCGCCCAGTCGTAGCGCCACCAACCCATCATCCAGACATCGGCGAGGCTCTCGTAGGCCGCAGCGCGGCGGACGACTTCGCTGTCTGCTTTGAATATATCGCCCGGCTCGTTGTCATCGAAAGTGCCGCCCTCCGTATAGAAATCCCGGACTTTTGCGCCGGTCGCGGCAAAGCCGCTGTTTGGATAGCGGGCGATGATCTGCCGCGTGTCATTCACAAACAGTTCACAGGGAAGCGCGCCGGTCTTGCCGCCCGTATACCTTGCGGCGGTATTGCAGGAACCGATGGCTGTCATCTCGCCCCAGTCGGCAGCGGTCAAACCGAGACCGGTGAGGTCTATTACGCGGACATTTTCCTTCGCTTCTGCAGAAAGCCTGCTGCGGACGGCTTCGTCCGTTACGGCTTGGAAGTCGGTGGGAGAAAGGGACATCGCGCCGGTGAGGATGGCGCGTTCGCCGTTTGCACCGACGGTGCCGGCAATGGTGAGCTTGCCCATGGAGGCATCGATCACTATCGGTTCCACGCGGTACTCGCCCGGCAGTAAGGCGATGGTGTTTTCCGACAGAAGCTTGACGGCGGAGGGGGCATTGACAGCTCGCGCTGCGATTAGCCTTGACCGGACAAACTCCAAGGCTTTCGCTACCGTTGCCAAGGGCTCTTCTTTTGTGCCTGCATTGCCATCGTCGCCGTCCGGGCTGACCCAGATGGTGCGCTCCGAGAACGCTTCCGGCGGAACAACCGCAACGGGGTTTGCTGCCGTCGGGAAGTCCGGGATCGGCGCTTTGTAGCGATGGTTATAGTAGTATGGCATGAATAACCCTCCCACAGTCAGAGCCGTTGCCAAGATGCAAACCGAAACGCTCAGCAGAACGGACAGTGCTTTCCGCTTGCCTTGCAGCAACTGCCGAATGGTCAGTACGGAAAGCACCAGCACCTGGAGCACATTCAGCGGCAGCATACTGTTTGCTGCGGTCTCGCCTCCCAGCCCCAAACCGAGGTTGATAAGCCCGGTAAACGCAAACAGCACAAGGGCAAATACCGCCGCCGATACCGCTGTGCCGAGCAGCACCTCCCGAAGGGCTGCCTTCGGTTCCCTTACCCAATAGTACACGAGGGTCAGCAGAACCGCGCCCAACATCAGCAGCACGGATACCCATGGGTATACCGCCGGCTGCCAGTTGACAAATACATCCCAATACCACGGGAAAAGCCCCGTGAATGCGGCAATAAGCGCAATCAGCGAGGCGGTGGGCAAGGTTTTGGGTTTCATTCAAAAACAGCTCACTTTCTTGCCGGTTTATTCTCTTGTATCCGTGTACAACGGCCTCAGGCTTCTTTTCTCTCATCCCTGTAGTACTGCGTTTTGGGTGTCGGATGGGGACTGGTTTCCCAAATGCGCTGCGCTACGGGCTTCCAATGCTCGGCGTAGCGGTCGCACTTCGAGCAAAGGGACTCCACGCTCTCGGGGGCGCAGGGGTCGGTAGAGACCGCACCGGTGGCACCGATGACTTCACGGAGCGCATTGGGGTTTTCCAAGAGCGGGCAGGGGCGCAGGTGGTTATCGTTGAAAGGCTGGCCTTTGTAATAGGCTTGGAACAGCGGCCGCTTGAGCGCTTCTATAATGGTATGCTCGCGGATATTTGAGTCGGAGTAATGCACGAACACGCAGGGTTCCATATCTCCGGCGGAATTGATGTGGAAGTAGTTGCGGCCGCCGGCGATGCACCCGCCGACATACTCCCCATCGTTTTGGAAGTCCATAACGAAGATGGGCTTCCCGCCCTTACCGGCACGGACTTTGCGCAGCCAACGGTACATCCGCTCCCGCTGGTGCGCGGAGGGTAGGAGATCCGTGACGGCGTTGGCGCCCACGGGCATATAGTGGAAGTAGAAAATGAAGCGCGCGCCCTGCTCTATTACATAATCCAAGAACGCATCGGAGGTCACGGTCTCCAGATTCGCAGATGTGTAGCAGATGGACAGCCCGAAGAGTATCCGATGCTTCTGCAAGAGGGCAATGGCCTCCATGGAACGTTTGAAAGCACCCGCGCCGCGGCGGGCATCGTTCTCGTTCTCGAAGCCTTCCAGAGAGATGGCAAAGACGACGTTGCCCAGTTCTTTGGTCTTCAGAACCAAGGCTTCATCTATCAGTGTGGCATTTGTGTAAATCAGAAAAGTGCAGTTGTTGTGCTTCTCGGCAATCTGCATGAGTTCTTTCTTGCAGATGAGCGGCTCGCCGCCGGTGATCATGAACACGCGCGTGCCTAAATCGCTTGCTTGCGTGACAATGCTGTCCATCTCCTCGAAAGAGAGACGCTCATGCTTATCATACTCCGCCGCCCAGCAGCCCTTACAGCGCAGGTTGCAGGCGGAGGTCGGGTCGAAGAGAATCTGGAATGGGATATTGCACTTATACTTCTCCCGGTTGGCGCGGACAAGCTTGGTGCCGTTATATATTCCCAGACCCAGCGACAGCAGGAGCTTGCGCAGGAATTCCGGGTCGGTTTCCCGCAGCACGGTTGCCGCAAAGCGGTTCCATGTGTTTTCGGGGTCGTTGGCTCCGTTTCGGAAAGCCGTCATGGCTTTCGCCGGGAAGACGCGCCCGAACATCTTGGTTACACGGTTGGCCATCTTGGGCAAGTGCTTGTCCGTATCTTTGGCGGCATAGCCCAAGAGCGGCCGCAATGCCGCTGAGACCGCCGTGCGCTGTGCTTTTTCGGTAAAAGTCATGGTGTGCAGTCGCTCCGTTCGTACTGTTCGTTTTGGTTAGTATGGGTATTTTTTACAGTTTGTAATCCTTTTGTCGGCCTTCCGTGCCCATATAAAGCGCAACCAGTCAGCAAGACCATCCTGCGCTTCCGCTGAGACTTTTGTAAGGTCGAGTACGTTGATTTCCATTAGTGTATTGAAAGGGAAATGCTCTCTGGTTTCCAGCATGCGAAATACTGTATGGTACTCCGCTGTTATTTTCATTTCCGAACAGCTTTTTAAAAACGACATCCAATTTCGGTGAAAGCAAATCTCTCATTGATTACTCCCTTTTGGGACAAGAAGTTCTTTCCCCCCCATGTAAGGCTGCAGCACGGGGGGAATCGTCACTGACCCGTCCGGCTGGTAGTGGTTCTCGAGGAAAGCAATCAGCATCCGCGGGGGGGCGACGACGGTGTTGTTGAGGGTGTGCGCAAAGTAGGTGCCGTCTTTTCCTTTGATTCGGATGCCGAGGCGGCGGGCCTGTGCATCGCCTAAGGTGGAGCAGGAACCGACTTCGCTGTACTTCTGCTGGCGCGGCGACCAAGCCTCCACATCGCAGGATTTCACTTTCAGATCCGCCAAATCCCCGGAGCAGCATTCCAGTGTGCGCACCGGTATCTCCAGGGAGCGGAAAAGCTCCACGGTGTAGCTCCAGAGCTTGTTGTACCACTCCATGCTCTCCGACGGCTCGCAGATGACAATCATCTCCTGCTTCTCGAACTGGTGGACACGGTACACACCGCGCTCCTCTATGCCGTGCGCACCGACTTCCTTGCGGAAGCACGGGGAGTAGCTTGTCATGGTCTGCGGGAGTTGTTCGGGTTTGAGGATGGTGTCTATGTAGCGCCCGATCATGGAATGCTCGCTTGTGCCGATGAGGTAGAGATCCTCCCCCTCAATCTTATACATCATGTTGTCCATCTCGGCAAAGCTCATGACGCCCGTTACCACATTGGAGCGAATCATGAACGGCGGAACGCAATACGTGAAGCCTTTGTCTATCATGAAGTCCCGCGCATAGGTCAGCACAGCGGAGTGCAGGCGGGCTATGTCCCCCGTCAGGTAATAGAAGCCGTTGCCGCTGGTTTTGCGCGCCGCTTCGAGGTCTATCCCGGCGAAGCTCTCCATGATGTCGGCGTGGTAGGGAATCTCGAAGTCCGGCACCCAGGCTTCGCCGAAGCGCTCGTTCTCTACATTCTCGCTGTCGTCCTTTCCGATGGGAACGCTCTCGTCTATGATGTTCGGAATCTGCATCATGCGGGACTTGACTTCCTCCGCAAGCTCTTTTTCCCGGACCGAAAGCGCGTCCAAACGCCCGCCCAAGGAGGCAATCTCCGCCTTGAGGGCGTTTGCTTCCTCCGCTTTCTTCTGCGCGAAGAGCCGGCCGATTTCCTTTGAGCCGCTGTTGCGGCGGGCGCGGATGCTTTCCGCTTCGGCAAGAACGGCACGGTACTCGCTGTCGAGAGACAGCACTTCGTCCACAAGCCCCAGTTTGCTGTGCCGGAACTTCTTCTCTATGTTTGCTTTCACAAGCTCCGGGTTCTGACGCACGAATTTGATGTCGAGCATTTGGTCTACCCTCCGGTCATATGTATTATCTTACGCTTACAGCGTTCGGGAAGCAGGCTTTGCAATTCAGTCCAATGCGGCCAAGGCTTTCCCCACGCGCTCCAAGTCCTCTTTGCTGTCAAAGGCGAGGGAGAGCGTGCCGGCACCGTTTGGTTTGGCGGTCACGGTGACTTTGCGCCCCAAGCCCTCCGTCAGTTGGTGCTCAATGGCGGCATAGGGATTGACGCGCTTGCGCTGTGCCGGCTTCGGGACTTTTTTGAAGTCCTTGACATATTTCTCTGTATCCCGCACGGAGAGTCCGTCACGGATGACAATGGCGGCGATGCTCTCCATTTCGGCCGCTTGCTCCAAAGAGAGCAGGGCGCGGGCGTGTCCGCCGGAGAGTTCACCGGTGCGCACTGCTTCCAACACAGCCTCCGGGAGCTTCAGCAGACGCAGGGCATTTGTGACAGCGGCGCGGGATTTGCCGAGCCTGTCCGCCGCCTCTTCCTGCGTGATGTCCAACGAATCCAACAGCAACCGCATTCCCTTGGCTTCTTCCACCGGGTTCAGGTCCTCCCGTTGGAGGTTCTCCACAAGCGCGGCGAGCATGACCTGCGCATCCGTCATTTCTTTTATTATCGCCGGGATGGCATACAGGCCGGCCTGCCGTGCGGCGCGCCAACGGCGTTCCCCCGCGATGATTTGGTACATCCCCTCCGGCAAGGGGCGCACCAAAATCGGCTGCAAGACCCCTTGCTCCTTGATGGACGCGGCCAGCTCCGCCAAGGCTTGCGGGTCAAAGTCCGTGCGCGGTTGGTTGGCATTTGGCTCCACGTCAGAGAGGCGCAGCTCCGTCACCCCGGAGGCTGCCGCCGCCTGGTCTAAGTCGTTATCCATAAACAGGGAATCGAGTCCGCGGCCGAGACCGCCTTTCTTTGCTGCCATAGGTGTTCCTTTATGCTCTCCCGCAAGGAGGCTATTTGCCCAAGTCTAAGTCTTACCGCATAAATTATAGCACACTTTGGCAGGTATTGCAAGCGTTTTCGGGAACGGGTTTCTTTTTCGGGTTATTGTATTGCCTATAGGAGAGGCAGAGCGTGCCTCCCTTTTGAATGCTATATTGAAATCTCCTGCCACTTACTTACGATGACTTCCCATAGTTCGCACAAATCCGGTTGGTATTCACCGAACCACGCGGATCTGTCGGCATTGTAATCTATCCAAGCTTGGATGGTTTCGGGGAGAGACACCAGAAAGCGGCGAACATCGTCCGCGAACTCCACAGGAAGCGCGAGGAGTTCGAAGATGATATTAATAATGTAGACTTTTGCGCCCGTGAATGGTATGCAGACGGCTATGTTCGTAAACGCCTCCCACGCGGCGGATAGCTTTGCGAGCCAGTCCGGTTCAACGTACACGGCGTTGAGGTCCGCTGTCACGGCAGCACCGTCGGGAGCCGTAACCGTAATTGCATAGGAACCGAACGCCGGGATGGAAAGCATCTCCCAATCTTCCGATGTGTCTTTTATCACGCCTGCAGGTACGGATGTTACTGTCAGATCGTCATACGCCCAATCCGTGTACAATAAAGAATGCAAAGAGACCAAAGCCGGCTGTTCCGGGGAAATGTTATAAGTGAAGGATTCTGTGCTTTGTTCCCCCGGGTTGAGCAGCCGGAGTTGGCGGGGATTCGGCGTGATGCTTAAAGGCTCATCTGTGCCGAACTTTTCAGCTTCAATATAATACGTTTCACCGTCAGCCAAATCATATAACACTTTACGTGAGAGTGCGTCCGGATAACCCAAAACATCACCGTTGCCGTCTCTTACAGCATAACTTTCTGTATTATAGCTGATTGCATAGCTCCCGTCTGCCGAAGGAATGAATTCGTATATGGCAAAGCCCTCTCCGGCGGGCACGATGACTTCCTCTCCAACGCGCAGAGGCAGAATCCCATAGGTGTCCGCATAGTCCTTAAACGGTATTCCGGTAAAGGTAATCGGTTCCGAGAAGCAGGTATCCAGCACTTTCCCGGTCTTTTTGGACTTCACCGTGACGCGCACGCGCAGGATATTCTCCCCCGGCTGAATGCTTGCCGTATCACTGCCGTCGGCAATGACCCATACCGCTGTAATCAAATAGCCGCCGCCGGACACGCCGAACGAATTTTCACGTAACAGCCCGATCGGCTCTGCCAAAGCACCGCCGCGCACTTCCACGACAGCACCGCACGAGTCATCCGCAAGGGCATAGCCGACATAGGCAGTGGTGTCGGTCGGCGGTGAAAGGAACGCCGCCGTGAGCGGCGGGTTCGCCGCCGCAAAGGCAGGTAAGGCGGTCAGGAGTACCATGGTGAAAGCGAGTACCGCGGCGAGGAAGGTTTTCCGTACTTTTTGCGCTTTGGGGATAAGTTGCTTTGCTTTTGGAGCGTTCATTGTTTCGCATCTCATATTCAACCCGGATTGGCAATTTGTCGCTGTCTGAAAGTGTTATCCTCATATATAATTATACGTTAAGGCTCCTTCACTTGACAATTCCGGCTGTATGTGTTAAAATCTATGCCGTTGGGATAGAATAGTGTTGTGTACTTTTGCCGGAATTGCTTACTTTATATTATATGAGGACAGCGGCTATGGAAACACTCCGCGCTTTCGCCGATACGCTCTTCGGCTCCATACTGGAGACGGCAGCGGCCGATAATATCCGAATGCTGGTGATGTGGGGCATCGGCATTCTGCTGATTTACCTCGCCATTAAGAAAGACATGGAGCCGGCGCTCCTGCTGCCAATGGGCTTTGGGGCTATCCTTGTGAATCTGCCTTTCTCCGGCGCCATAGACCAATGGGCAGCCGGTGTGCTCGAAAAAGGACCGCTGAGCGAACTCTTCCGCGCAGGGATAGCCAACGAACTCTTCCCGCTGATTCTGTTCATCGGCATCGGTGCCATGATAGACTTCGGTCCCCTCCTCGCCAACCCGAAACTTCTGCTCTTCGGTGCGGCGGCGCAGTTCGGGATTTTTTTCACGCTGCTTATGGCGGCAGCGGTGGGGCATTTCCGCCCGGATGTCTTCTCCCTGCAAGATGCCGCTGCCGTCGGTATCATAGGTGCCGCCGATGGTCCGACGGCCATCTTCCTTGCCAACTACTATGACACACAGTATATGGGCGCGATACTTGTGGCTGCCTACAGCTACATGGCGCTCGTACCCATCATCCAACCGCCATGCATCCGACTCGTAACCTCCCCGAAAGAACGCAGAATCCGTATGCCCGCAATGAAAACGGAAGTCAAACCGTGGGTGCGCATCTCTTTCCCCATTGTAGTGAGTATCCTCGCGGGTGTGGTGGCACCGCGTTCGGCTGCACTCGTGGGCTTTCTGATGTTCGGCAATCTCCTGCGGGAGTGCGGGGTGCTCAAGTCCCTCTCAGAGACGGCGCAAACGACATTGGCAAATCTCATTACCATCCTGCTGGGACTGACCGTTGCCGTTAAGATGCAGGCTGCACAGTTCCTGACCCCGCAGACACTCCTTATTATGGGATTGGGACTGTTCGCCTTTGTCTTTGATACCATCGGCGGCGTACTGTTCGCCAAACTCCTGAACCTCTTCCTGAAGCAGAAGATAAACCCCATGATTGGCGCCTGCGGCATATCGGCTTTCCCCATGAGCTGCCGGGTCGTGCATAAGATGGGGCTGAAAGAGGACCCGCAGAACTTTCTTCTCATGCATGCGGCGGGGGTCAACGTCGGCGGCCAAATTGCCAGCGTGATAGCCGGCGGATTGATACTCGGTCTGGTGCCTAAAGCCTGATCTATTGCTCCGTCACAGGGGAAAGGGTGATAAAAATGATTACAGAAGCGTTGCGGATTATGGGGTTCGGTATGGGCGGCATCTTCTTTGTGATGGGGATGATTGCGGCCGTCCTTTCCTTGCTGAACCGGCAAGCGGCGCGGAAAAACAGTGCGGATTCCGCCAAAGACTGATTTGTGCGCTTGCCTTATACTGCAAATTCTTTCTTGCCGGAGTGCACTATGATACTGTTTGTATGTACAGGGAATACCTGCCGTTCGCCCTTGGCGGAGGGCTTATGGAATGCGATGCACGGCGGCGGCGCGGAGAGTGCAGGGCTTTGCAGCGGCGGCGGCGAAGCAGCGGCAAATGCCATAACAGTAGCCGCTGCATATGGGGCCGATTTGAGCGCACACCGAAGCCGCCCTGTTACTCCCGTGCTGCTTCGCGAAGCGCAGGCGGTGGTTTGCCTCTCCGCCAATCACCTCTATGCTCTGTCCGATGCCGTCCCGCCGGAGAAGCTGTACCTTTTGGGCGGCGGAATTGCTGACCCCTACGGCGGGGATTTGGCGGCATATGAAACGGTTGCCTCCCAAATTGCCGCCGCACTGCCGCCCTTACATGCTGCCATTCAAGCGGCTTGCACCGTTCGGGATACACGATGGGAGGACTTGGCGGTCATCGCCGCGCTGGAGGCGGACGCATTCAGCGAACCGCGCAGTCTGCCAATGTTGGAGTTGGAGTATGCGTGGGAGAACAATCACTTCTTAACTGCCGAGGCGGACGGAAAGGTTGTCGGCTACCTTTCCTATCAGACAGCGGCGGATGAGGCGTCCATCTTGGATTTCACTGTAGCACAAGACCGCCGCGGGCAGGGCATCGGCTCCAAGCTCATGGCACGGATGGAAGCTTCCGCCGCCCTGCAGGGCTGTCTTACCGTTTGGTTGGAGGTGCGTGCCTCCAACCCCGCACGAAAGCTGTACCGTGCCCGCAGTTACCGCAAAGCGCAGGTAAGGAAAGGAATGTACAGCAAACCCGCAGAGGACGGAATTGTGATGGCGCTGACAGTGCAATGAGGGTATAAACCATATAATACATAACCCCCCGGACGAAGCGTCCGAGGGGTTTGTGCTCTGGTTGCGGGGATAGGACTTGAACCTATGACCTCCGGGTTATGAGCCCGACGAGCTACCAACTGCTCTACCCCGCGCTATAGGAGAATGAGGGATTCATTCAACCTGTATAGTATATCATAAATTTCAAAAAATGTCAACCATTATTCATGAATTCATAAATAATTCACATTTGCTGCCGCTCGATAGGTAGTGGCGCTGCTCTGCCATAAGCATCCAATGCTTGCTGCTGCAGCGGGATTGTATGCCGGCTTTTGCGATTGCAGGGGGAAGCGGAGCGCAGAACTTATAATTATGTAGTTTCGTCAGCAGCGTTGATTATCATTATATCATCATTTCTTCTGCTGTATACGGATAGAAATGGGGACCGTTTCCGAAATCGATCCAAAAAAACAACGACTACTGCTTCTAAAGAGCAATAGAAATCATTATATATTCTCATTTTGTGTTTGCGGAAGGAACTACGTAATTATTATTTCTCCACATCCGCGAGCCGGAACGACCTTGGGGCTTGCGTGCCGGTTTCTGCGTTTGCAGGGGGAAGCGGAGTGCAGAACTTATAATTATGTAGTTTCGTCAGCAGCGTTGATTATCATTATATCATCATTTCTTCTGCTGTATACTGAGAGAAAATGGGACCGTTTCCAAATTCGGTCCGAATAATCGCAGACTACAGCTTCCGATACGCAATAGAAATCTTTATATATTCCCATTTTATATTTGCGGAACGAACTACGTAATTATAATTTCTTCCAAATCCGCGAGCCGGCACGCCCTTGCGGATGCTGAAGCGGAATGCCGAAAAAACTTGACAATGCCAACCATTTGGGGTATAATAGACATGTAAAAAAGGCAAACGCTCCTTCAGCACTTTGAGCGGCTTCCTGATTTTTTCGCAAAGGCGGTACGACCGTGGCGAATAAGCAGCCTGAAACCCAAACAACCCCGGCGGTCGTGACGGCACTTCCCGCCAAGCGAATCGGCTGGGTGAAGAAACTGACCATACTCTTAGCGGCGGTCGGTATGGCACTCGCCATTCTCAGCGATGTGTGGTCCAGACCGCGGGACCAGTGGATATTACAGATAGAAGGCATGGCCATCTCCCGGGAGATGTACTCTTATTATCTGACGCAGACGCTGATGGAATCCCGGTTTGCCGCTTTGGCGGATCGCAAGCCAACCGAAACGCAGTGGGCGGATATAAAGACGATGACCGGGCAGAGCATCCGCGAGGCCATAGCTGTGCAGAATGAACTGGCTGTGCGCAACTACAAGTTGGACACTGCTTACAAGTATGATGTATCCACGCAGGCGGCGCACCTTTGGCGATTCTATGGGAATTACTACAAATCCCTTGGCATCACCAAACCCACCGTGACACAAGCGGAGACGGCCAAAGCGGCGAAGAAAATGCTCTTTGATGCACTCTACACCAAGGCAGGGAAGCGCGTGGTACCCGATGCTGCAATACAAGCGTATTTCTACGGAAACTATACGGCCTATGTTGGTGTGCGTGTTTACACCACAGCCGCCAATGCCGCCGGTGTTTCCGCCGACTTGACCCCTCAGCAGATTTCTGTGCTGAAAACACAACTGAGCGCCTTAGTGGAGTCCATCAACGGCGGAAAAGACTTTTTTACGGCAGCACAGGAGAATACAACGCTCCTGCAATCCTCATCGCCATCCGATACCGTAGTCAAGAAAGACAACCCGGGAGACCCGCCGCAGTTTTTTGAGAAGATATTCAATGCGCCCAAAGGCAAGGTGACACTGCTGGAGTTCCCGGACTTTTTCTTGCTCGCAAGACCCATAAATATGCGCGAATCGCCGGAGGAGTATTACAACGGCTATCGCGAAATCTGCTTGCACGAGATGAAAGATGCGGAGTTCAACGCCTTAGTGGACGCTATGACCGCGACATTTCGTGCCGATGAGAACAAAGAAGCACTAAATCAGTTATATGCCGATTGGAAGTTCTGAGGGGGACAGCGCCCGCCGCACGGTACTTCTATCCCAAACTAAACGAACCGGAGAACCAAAGCCATGCCCACACCCAAGACTGTCCTCAGTCTGATACAAGCCACCGGTGTTCCTACGCTCGGGAACTACTTAGGAGCCTTGAAGAACTGGGCTTCCATGACCGACAGCGGAACGGACACCCCGAACAACTGTATCTACGGTGTCGCCGACCTCCACGCCCTAACGGTGCGCCGACCGCCGGCAGAACAGCGCCGCCAGACATTTGAGATGTACGCTACGCTTCTCGCTTTGGGGCTAAAGCGCGAGAACAGCATTGTCATGGTGCAGTCCCATGTGCCTTCGCATACGATGCTCAATTGGCTGCTCTGCTGCTCCACGCAGTTTGGGGAAGCCTCCCGCATGACGCAGTTCAAGGATAAATCGCAGCAGCACGCCGACAACATTAACCTCGGCTTGTTCACTTACCCAACGCTCATGGCTGCGGATATACTGATTTACCAAGCGCACTACGTCCCGGTCGGCGACGATCAGAAGCAGCATCTGGAGTTGGCGCGCAACATCGCCGAACGTTTCAATGGCTTATACGGAGAAACCTTTGTGATACCGGAACCGTACATCGGCAAGCAGGGCGGACGCGTGATGAGTTTGCAAGACCCCACCAAGAAGATGAGCAAATCCGACCCGAACCCCAAAGCCTGCATTTTCATGCTTGACCCGCCCGAAGTCATCCGCAAGAAATGCCGCAGTGCCGTAACGGACTCCGAGGCCTCAGTGCGCTTTGCGGAGGGGAAAGACGGCATTAACAACCTAATGAGCATTTATTCCTGCTGTACCGGCGAATCATACGAACAAATCGAACATACTTTCGTGGGGAAAGGCTACGGCGATTTTAAGAACGCCGTTGCCGAGGCCATTATAGAGGAACTGCGCCCATTCCAAACTGAGTATCCGAAACTGCTGGCGGACAAAGCCTACTTAGAGCAGTGCGCCAGGGAAGGTGCCGGCGCCGCCGCCCGCATCGCCGACCGCACCACCGCCAAAGCCATGAAGAAGTGCGGACTGTGGATGGTATAATCGCCGCAAAAATGCAAACCCTGTAGTTACCGAGAGATTCCAAACGACAGGAGATGCACACCATGGCGACAGTATACGGCTTCAGTGACAACCCGGAAGAGGACGAGCTTCTCTACCTCGAGTTCATCCGCCGCCAACTGGAAGAGGCGGAGGACAGCGACGACGATTACGATGACGACGATGACCTCGACGAGGACGATTTGGATTTCGATGACGAGGAAGCGTTCTTAGACGAAGACGAATAGTCTCCGCTACTACAAGTATAGAAGCGCGTGTTTGTTGAAAGAAGTGCACATATGTTGCAGAGGTGAGGGTTATGGCAAATCCCCCCAATCAGCAACCAAAGGAATATGCGGACGATGCTGTTGTAATGGAGCAGCTCTTCGCCGACATACGCGCGCAATTGGATAAGCTCCAAGAAATGGCCGGCGAAACAGCCGCCGCTGCAGCTACCCATCACAGCGAAGCGGCCGCACGCGAGCAAGCCTTGAAAGATGAACTGCTCCAAGCCGAAAACGAAGCAAAAGAGGCGCTGAACGCCCATGCCATAACCACAGAGCATCGCCGCAAGATGGACGATGCCGCTTTGCGCGTCTGTCTACTCTGCGATAGCATAGACCGGATAGCGGCTGAAGTATTAGCTGCAAAGCCCGCTCCTACCTTAGCGGAAATACGGCTGCAAGGGATTTCCGATAAGCTGCGCGGCATTTGCAAAACGGATTTATATCCATTGCGCTATGATCTGCTTTATATGTGCTTGGACAGTCCGGAAAAATACACCAGTGACTCCGTGCTGTGGTGTACATTCTTCGACGACCGTGCTAAGAAGCTCGAAGAGATGGTACTCAAATGCAAATCCGCCAAAGGCGCGTTTTACAAGCTATCACAGGAACTGCAGTTTGTCACGTCCAATTCTACATACCGACTGAAAGGACTCGACGATACCGTCAAAGAGATGACACGCTTAGGCAACGGAAACGGTGCCTTGGGCGTAGCCATAGCCGCCTTAGAGAGCGCAAAGGATATAAACAGCCTTCCTGAATAAAAAAGCCTTACTACCGGAAGCAGACAGTCAAAATTCCATAATCGGATGGTGATTGCTATGAAGCGCAGCCAAATCCAGCAGATGCTGTTAGATGCCGATGCGCGTTTGGCAGCAAAGACGCCGCCGCAGAGAAACACCTCGCGGTGGCACGAAAGACTTCGTTACAAAGACGTAGACGGGGATGATGATGCCGCCCTACACGAGGACGGCGCCGACGTATTTGATGACGGCGATGATGACTATGATGACTATGATGACGACACATAGCCTCTGCCCGCAGAAAGGAGTATCTATGGACGCAAAAGACCTCTCTGTGTTTACACGGTTTTGCGACAGCATGATGCAGCGCATCGCCGCCGATGCAGCCTTTGCTGCTGTACGCACTCGCAACGAGCTTTTGCAAAGTTTGGAAGAGCATATCGATGCGGTTGACAAGAAGCGCGCCGAGTTGGAAGAACTGCGTACCGAATTAGAAGCAGCGATGTCCCTCCTCGAAGAGGAGCTGGAAGCCGCTGACGAACTCTCCGATGCTTTGGATGAACTCTTGGACGAGCTGGAAGCGCACAAGGAGGAACTGGAGGACGAAGAGGATGAAATCGACCCGGAGGAATTTGAAGTCGAGTCCGTTGATGTAGATATAAACACGCTGTGAGTTTGCTTTCATTTTCCTGCGCTTTGCCGCATAGGGATAGAAACGAAGTATCCTTGCGGCATATACGTACTGTGCCGCCCCGGGAGGTTAGACGATGGAAGCAAACCCTTCAGCAGCGGCTCAAAGCGTGATGTTTCCCACCATGCGGCATGGTTTGGGCGTGAACAGCTGGTTTTTCAAGAACACCAACCCCTCCGTCGCCGACTGGCAAAGCATTGCATCGGCAGGCTTTACGGAGGCGGAAATTGTCCCTCCGAACCTCGCGAAGACCAAAGATATGTTCACCTATCTCGAAGAGATGTATGGCCGCATGGTTGAGGCGGGTTTGCGTGTGGGCAGTCTGCATCTTCCGTGGGGACGCAGCTTTGATGTATCCAATACCAACTTCATCCTTCGGGCGCGGGGGATGGCAATCCTCAAACGGATGTTGGACTTCTGCGAAACCAAGGGGATCCCGATTGCTGTTATCCACGGCAGCATGGACGGCATTGCCGATGAGGAGCGCTGTAAACGCATGGGCATTGCCTATAACTCCATCAAAGAGTTGGGTGCCTATGCGAAGCAGCATGGGGTCGCCCTCGCCGTAGAGAACCTGCCGCGCAGAGCACTCGGTAACTGTTCCGCAGAAATACTCCAGCTCACCGGCTACGGCAAGAATGCCTATATCTGCTTTGACAACAACCACCTTGCCCATGAGAGTGCCTTATCTTTTCTCCGTTCTACTGCGCCCTATGTCGTTACAACCCACCTCTCGGACTACGACGGTGAAAACGAAAAGCATTGGCGCATAGGCACAGGAGCCGTGGATTGGCCGCTGCTGTTTGACTATTTCGAGGACTTTCACTATAACGGGCGATACATCTTTGAATTCAAAGAGTGCTCCGCACCGGATAAGAGTTGTGTCACACCGAAGCAACTCATGCATATCATAAACGGCTACTTGCAACAGCGGTCGCTTCTGTGATTTATACGTATACTGTTGCCGGTCCTCTCGTCAATTGGCGGTAAGTAATATGCGCAGAACCCGGCATCGCCGTCAACAAACGGTCAAAGATGCAATCCTCCATCTTCCTCCGGTTGAAGCGATATGCCGCTTCGTTGAGGTACCGCTGCATATGCCTTGCGTCCAAGCCATGGTATGTCCCGTTGAAAAGCAGCTTGATGTTTGACACCACCGTGCGCAGCCACAGCAAATCCTCTTTTGAAGCATCTTGCGCCGCAAAAGCGGTAAGGTGCTTTTCCTTGATGTGCTTGCGATAGCTCGGACAAGCTCCGTTTTCCAGCTTCGCTCCCGGCTCAAACGCTTTCTCTGTAACATCCCGGATGGTATTGGCCTTTAAGTCTTTCACATATACAAACTTCGCATACCTCGGATACCCTTTCGCTGTCTTGGACATACCTACCAAAACCCTTGCTTTGCGCCTCCCGCGAGATTGCTGCACCGGGTGCGGCTTCGCGCCGCCAATCGCCGTATCCTCAAAAGAAATAATGCCCATCAGCATGTAATTCTCCTCCCGCATCCCCATCATCTGCCGGATGCGCTGCATCAAAAACCATGCCGAGTTGTAAGCCATGTGTAATTGCTTCTGTATCCATAATGCCGATACGCCGCGTTTGTCCGTTGCAGCTAAGTACATTGCCCAGAACCACTTTTTCAACGGCAGGTGTGTCCCCTCCATTGCCGTCCCCACAATCAAAGATGTCTGGTGACGGCAGGCTTTGCATTGGTATAACTTGCGCTTCTTTATCAAATAAAAATCGGTGCAGCCGCACTTCGGGCAACAGAAACCGGCTTCTTTCCGTACCTCGTATAGCTTCTCATAACAGGCCTCTTCGGTTGCGTATTTGGCCGCAAAAGCCGCGAAACCAATTGGTTCGCCTTCGGTGTTGTGGGTTAAGGACATTGGATTTCTCCTTTGGGTGGATTCTTTATGGAAGTGTTCGTTTGTGCTTTGTATGATAAATTATACCATAATTCGACAGTTATTGCAAGGTTTTTTAATATTTTTATAATTACGTATTTTAATCAGATTATCGTTAATGGCTATATACAGGTAATATTGGCATTGAATAGCGTGAATATATACGATTATTTACAATCGAATTACAATTCAGTCCGGATATAATCGGATATTGTCAATAGAATTATAAATATATCATCATTTAAACGTGCTGATGAAAATACGCAATTATAACTATAAGCGCTACGCGTAACGAATGTAACACTATCATTACATTTGCACAAAATCTCCTCAATACAAATACCCAAACCCTCTGTCAATCCTAACCATCCTCTCATACAGCTTTAATCCGAAGTCGAAACACAAGAAATTCCGATGTAACAAAACAGTTACATCAAGGCAACACGAAAGAGAATCGAGATGCAACCATACAGTTACATCTCGAAAACAAGTCAATAGACTATCAGGCTATCTACTCCGCGACTTCCTCCGCAAGATCCGCAGGTGGGTTTTCAGCCGCCGGTGCTTTGTGCTGCCGATGGATAACGAAGCGATTGAGGGGATAGGTCCAGAGGGTAGGTATAAGCATTTGGACAGGCTTAACGAGCCACTGTAGACTCTCTTTACCGATATTGAGGAGCCAGGCATTGAGGGAAACGCCAATCCAAGCGCCGGCGATGATGGTAAAGATGACCATCAGTACATAGAGAAAGGTAGAGAGCGCCACATTGGAGTCGGCCTTAAAACTGACTTTGCGGTTGAGGACGAAAGCGATGGCGTAACCGATGGTAATCGAGATAATATAGGTATAAAGAGCGCCCTGCCCTTCCGTCATCTTGATTAGTTCCAAGAACTTCATAACACCCGGCGAGGCTTGAATCGGAGCGTTGTAGATGGATTTAAAGATGACATACTGGAGCAAATAAGCAACCAGAAGTTCCACGAGACTGGAGAGCTGCCCTGCGATAGAGAACTTGACGAATTTCCACAGTTCGCGGCCTTTGGAGGCATCGAGTTTTGCGTCTAAGCGCGTCCAAGCGTTGCCGGATTGCGAGGAGGGAGTGGTTGGAGTATCTGACATGATAGAACCTCTTTCATTTTAGTTATGGAGTTGTTACAGCGACGATAATCAGCAGGGTAATGAGGAGCAGGCCGCCGATAATCCAGGGGAGGAAGCGCTTCTTGAAATCCTCTCCGGAAGTGGGAGTCATATCCCAGAACTTTGAGGCAAGCGGCAGCGTGAAATCCGCACCGAGGAGCTGTTTGGCGGTATAGACACGGGTTTTGTAATCGGACAAATCTGCCTCGTCAAGTTCAATCACGCGGCAGCCACGATGCAACCCCGGACCGTAGCTGGAGAAACATACACCCGGTGTATAACCGAGCTTTATACCTTTGGTCACTCCGGCGAACGTATTCTTGTGGTCGTGACCGAAGTACATCCCGAGGACTTCCCCTTTCTCTGCGGCGGCATCCAACAGACCGCTGTTGGTGTCGGGAACGCAAGCCATCTCTGCAAAGACGGAGCCTTCCTCACAGTTATCGGGGTCAAGTGCATAGTATTTATCGCCGTGGTTGCGGAAGCCTTGGATAGCTGTTTTGCTTTTCGGCACAACGGCAAGGACATCATAGACCTCCGGCACCGGGATATGCTGAAAGAGCAAGGAGGGCACAGGCGTACCGTTGATTGCTTCCATTTTATCACGTGTCTGCTTATACCACTCCACCTGCGAAGCGTCGAGGGGCGCATAGCCCAGAACGCCGGCACTTCCATGGCTGTCCAGCGCATAGATACTGAACTTTACTTTACCGTCTGCGCCGAGGATAGGCACATTGCAGTTGCCTGTCCCGAAAGCATCTTCTGTTACACCCTCCGGCGGAGGGGTATTGACATTGCAGCACAGCGGGCTTTCTGCATAGATGGCGAACTGCTCCGGCAGCGGCATGGATGAGTGCTTGTCATGGTTCCCGAAAGTAAACACAAACGGCACTTCCCGCGCCTCCAAGGGAGCGAGAATGGTCTTGATGACAGAGCGGATGTTCGCCGCGCCGTCTTGGCCTTTCAGCTTCCCGGAGTACCCGGCAATCTGATCCCCCGTGAAGACCACAAGGTCGGGCTTTTCCTTATCGAGTGCTGCTTCCATGAGTTGGATGGCCTCCGGCATGACCGGCCATGAATCTTGAATGTCCGTAAAGTGCAGGATTTTGAATTTGCCGTTTTGAAAACGGAGTGTAGGCATAGTATCCCTCCATGTTACCCTTTCTTTTCCCGGTTACTATTATAATGCTTTTAGATGCTAAAGTCAAGCAATTTTTCACCTGTTGCAATCCAAAGAAAAATATGGTATAATGCTTTCACCAAATACAAATGCTAAATGAAAACAGAAACGAGGTTCTCCTTTATGAGCAAACTCAGATACGGCATTGTCGGCGGTGGCGAAGGATCGTTTATCGGTGTGGTTCACCGGAATGCGCTGGCTCTCTCCGGGCAGTTTGAATTGGTGTGCGCCTGCTTCTCCCGTGACAGCGGGAAGAACCAACGTACTGCGGCAAGCGTCGGTTTGGATGCAGCGCGCGTCTATGACTCCTTTGCTGAGATGGCAGCTGCTGAGGCGGCGCGCTCGGATAAGCCGGACTTCATGGTGGTCACCACCCGCAATGACTGGCACTTCGAGGCGTGCAAAGCTTTCTTAGAAACCGGTTTCCATGTGATGTGCGAGAAGCCTTTGGCTACCAATACCGCCGATGCGCTGGAACTCAAGCGCATCGCCAAAGCCAACGACTTGCTCCTCGCGGTTAGTTACACCTACAGCGGTCATGTCATGGCCATGGATGCCCGCAACCGTATCCGCCGCGGTGAAATCGGCGATATCCTCATGGTCATGGGGGAGTACCCGCAGGATTGGCTTTTGGATATGGCAGACGGAAAAGACCATGGCATCGCCACCTGGCGCATAGATCCCAAGATCGCCGGAGGCTCCAACTGCATCGGCGACATCGGTACGCACATTGAACACACCGTCAGCTTTATGACCGGACTCAAAATTGTTAAACTCTGCGCCGTCTTAGATAAGGTCGGAGAGGGTACGGAGTTGGACAACAATGCTGCCGTCCTCCTGAAGTTTGATAACGGCGCCACCGGTTGCTACTGGTGTTCGCAGGTCGCTGCAGGTTACGATAATGCCCTGAAAGTGCGCATCTTCGGCACGAACGGTGCCGTAGAGTTTGACCAAGAAGCCTCCAATTACCTCAAGGTCGTTAAAAAATCCGGTCCCGTAGAAATCCACTCCCGAGGCAGGGGCTATGTCACAGCAGCTGCCGCAGCCTATGCCGTCATACCCGCCGGGCATCCGGAAGGCTATCATAACGCCTTTGCCAACCTCTACCTCTCCTTTGCCGAGGCCGTTAAGGATAAACAAAACGGTACGCTGAAACCCCTCTGCGAATACGACTTTGCTACTGTTGACAACGGCATAGAAGGTGTGCGCTTTATAGAAGCCTGCTTGCAGAGTGCCTCCGCCGGCGGTGCGTGGGTGGATTTATAAGCCATAACAGTTCGCAGAATACGTAAGCCGACCATGTCTAAGCGGTGAGATTGAAGTGCAACCGCTGAGCGCATGGTCGGCTTGGTTGTGGGATGAATATAATAATTACGTAGTTTTATCAGCTATATAAAAGTAATGATATAATTGGTGATTTGCCTCTATGCAAAGGGAGAAAAAAGGGGTGTTTTTGAAAACAGTCCGCTTATAATCGCTGAGAACACAAATAGAGTGCTTATATATCGGCAAAATGATTTGCTGATTAAACTACACAATTATAACCGCTTCCGTTCACGGTTTAGCAGTTTAAAGGGTTATCCATATCGAAGATTTCTAATTATGTAGTTTTGTCAGCATTATATAATAGTGATATACAAACAAAACGCATCTGTCAATTTGAAGCAAATAGGGGGTGTTATGAAATTCAGTCCGATTATTGACAGAGCAATACTGACAAAAATGCTGGTATGATAACATATTATATTGCTGACGGAACTACATAATTATAAGATTTACCCATGCGGCAGTCAGAACTTTAAAGGAGTAAACAATAGTAAACACTATTTCGCCCACATCAAGCGAAAGGAGCGAACCATGTTCGCTCCGGCTATTCGTTTGGAATACATTTTACTGCAAAATACAGTACGAGTTATAAGTCCCCTGAATCACATCTGCGCAGGCATCATCGTTTCGTTCAGCGACATAGGCGGGGTCCGGGGCGTCCCAGCCGAAGAACTTCTTCTGTCTGGTATGCTTGCAACAGTCAATGATATCGGCAACGACAGCGGAGGCGGTCGGTTCTTTGCCTGCGCCGCGGCCGTAGAAGAGGACATCGCCTATGGCGTTACCGCGGACTTGGATGGCATTATATACGCCGTCCACGCTGGCGAGCAGGTTCTTCTTGGGGACGAACATAGGTGCGACTTCGGCGAAAATGCGGCCATCGCCCAAGCGTTTGGCGCGACCGATGAGTTTAATGGCACAGCCATGAATCTGTGCGAGTTTGGTATCCTCATAGGTGACTTGACTGATGCCGCTTGTAGCGACTTGGTCGGGATAGATATGTTTTCCGAAAGCCAAGGCGGCGAGGATACAGATTTTTCGGCAGGCATCGTGTCCTTCGACATCGGCGGTGGGGTCTTTCTCGGCATAGCCCAGTTCCTGGGCAATGCGGAGGGCGGCTTCATACGGCATCCCATCGGAGACCATTTTGGTGAGCATAAAGTTGGTTGTACCGTTGAGAATACCGACAACTTCCGAGATTTCGTTAGCGGCGAGGCACTGGTAGATGGGGCGCACAATGGGAATCCCGCCGCCAACGGAGGCTTCAAAGAGAAAGTTGACATTCTTATCATCCGAGATGCGCAGCAGCTCATAGCCATGCATGGCCACAAGTTCTTTATTGGAGGTAACGACGCTTTTGCCTGCTTCCAAGCACGCTTTGACGTAGGGGTAAGCAAAGCGCGTGCCGCCCATGGTTTCCACAACCACACCGATGCTCGGGTCATGCAATATGGTATCAAAGTCATGGATAACCAGAGACCCATAGGGGTCGTCCGGGAATTCCCGCAGATCCAGAATATACTTAATCTGAATCTCGGTGTCCATCGCGGAGTGGACGATATGGGCGTGGTTCTCGTGGAGGACTTGCGCAACGCCGCTGCCGACGGTGCCGTAGCCTAAGATAGCGATATTCATAACAGTATTCCCTCATAGAGTTCGGTATGGGTATCCAGGATACTTATCATGCCATATACTCCTTGAAATCATCCATTGGAGCGTCAAAATCCGCATTCATGCGATAGGCTCCTTTCCAATGAATCACCTCAGAAAAATTATTCCACAGAAAGCGAAGAAGTCAAGCGGGTAAAATCAAACTCTGCCCGGTCATAGCCTCCGGTTGCGGCAAGCCCATGATTTCGAGCATGGTCGGCGCGATGTCGCCCAACTTGCCGCCTTCGCGGAGGGTACAAGGGTAGCCGAAGACTGCAAACGGCACCGGGTTGGTAGAGTGCTGGGTCATGACTTCGTCTTGTGCGTTGTAGACCTCATCGGCATTGCCATGGTCGGCGGTGAGGAGCATTGCTCCATCTTTGGCCTGTACCGCTGCCCAGACTTTGCCGACACAGCTGTCTACCGTTTCGACAGCCTTGACCACCGCCGGGAAGACACCGGTGTGCCCAACCATGTCGCAGTTGGCGAAGTTGAGGATGATGACATCGTACTTCCCGCTCTCAATGGCCTCCACCGTCTTGGCACAGACTTCCGGGGCGCTCATTTCCGGTTGAAGGTCATAGGTTTCCACTTTCGGGGAGGGAACCAAGATGCGGTCCTCGCCGTCGTAGGGTGTCTCGCGGCCGTCATTGAAGAAGAACGTCACATGGGCGTACTTCTCTGTTTCGGCGATGCGCAGCTGTTTCAAGCCCAGAGAGGAGATATACTCCCCAAAGATGGGCGGCTGAAGCACTTCGGGCGGATAAGCGATACTCACGTTCGGGAGGGTCTTGTCATAGACCGTCATGCAGGTATAAGTCAGCGGAAAGTACGCTCTTTCAAAACCCGTGAACGCCGGATCCACAAAGACGCGTGTCAGTTCCCGGGCGCGGTCCGGCCGGAAGTTAAAGAAGATGACACTGTCTTCTGGCCGGATGCAGCCTTCCGGGTCACAGACGGTCGGAAGAAGGAACTCATCTGTAATGGATTTGCCGTCGGCGTCGGTTTCCTCATAAGACGCGCGGATAGCCGCAACAGGGTCGGGATTCTGTATACCCTCCCCAAAGACGAGCATTTGGTAGGCTTTCTCCACGCGCTCCCAACGGTTGTCGCGGTCCATGGCGTAGAAGCGGCCGCAGACTGTGGCGACTTTGCCGACACCGATGGCGTTGCATTTGTCTATCGCCTCGGCAACAAAGTCTGCGCCGGAGGTCGGTTTCACATCGCGACCGTCCAAGAAGCAGTGGAGCCAAACTTTTTTCAAGCCCTCTCGCTTGCAGAGTTCCAGGAGTGCCCAAAGGTGCGTTTCAAAGGCGTGGACACCGCCGTTGCCCATCAGACCTAAGAGGTGCAGCGCTTTGCCTTTTTCCTTGGCGCTGCGCACGGCTTTCAAGAGGGCAGGGTTCGTGAAAAAGTCACCGTCCAGAATGGATTTTGAGATGCGGCCCAAGCTCTGCCAGACAATGCGTCCGGCACCGATGTTGTCATGCCCGACCTCACTGGAGCCCATCTGCCCCGGCGGAAGACCGACATCCAAGCCCGAGGCACCGATTTGCGTCAGGGGGTAGGCGGCGAAGAGTTTGTCCAAGTTCGGCGTATTCGCGGCAAGGATGGCGTTGCGGGCGGGATTTTGTTCGCCGTTGCCGAAGCCGTCCATGATGCAGAGCAAGAGGGGTTTCATTCTTTTTGTTCTCCCACTATCATTTTCAATAGTATATATTATACACCATCCGGCCGGAAAAAGCAAGGGGGAATGCGTTTACTTCTCCTCCCTGAATGCCGGGACTGTTTGGGAGAAGTCGGCAAAGCTATTTGCGTCCTGCCATGCGCTCGGCTTTCTCCGCCTCACGGGCGGCTTTCTCTGCCGCTATGCGCGTTTCCTCCTCTTTTTCCTGCGCGGCTACCAGAGCGACAGCCGTTTCGTATTCTTCCTCCCACTGCGCAAGTGTGTCTTCCCCGAGGGCAGGCAATTCTTTGAGGATGATGTCTACTGTGGTGAGGTCCTCATTATGTGCCTTGCGCTCGGCGCGCTCGCGGAGACTGAGGCCTTTCTCCATAGGCAACACCTCGCCGAGCGCGTTGATACGCGCTTGGCGCACGATTTCCACACCCTCCGTAAGTTGCTTCGGGGTGTACTTTCCGTCTGCGTAATCCGTCTTGAGTGCGCGGAGCTTCAGGACGCGCATCATGGCGCGCTGTTTCTTCTCCGTGAGGTCATAGAAGAGATAGGGGATGGCATTGGCCGCCGCCCCGATGACGGAGGCAACAATCATGATCCGGCAGTAGCGGTCAAAGACCTCGTCTTGGGCGAGAATCCACCACGCAGATTTCTTTCCCGTAGCGGGGTCCACCGCTCCATTGCCGTCATAGATGCCGGCGCGTTTCTGGAGGGCAGGGGTCACGAAGCCGGTCCCCATGGAGATGAGCGAGCCGAAGTAGCCGACTACGCCGAACATCCCGTCAATGCGCTCTCCCGTCATGTAGTGCTGCTCGTCGCGGATGTCGGCGTCGACGTTCGGGGAAATGACGCCTTGGAGCTGGTTGAAGAATGCATTTATAAAGGAAAAAGTTACAAGAATCGGGATTTTGCGGAAGTACTTATACGTAATCCCCAGCAAGCCGATGTTTGCAAAGTTGACGATAATCATAATCAGCCGCTTGCCGAAGAGTTTCACGAAGAGCGGGGAGAGGAGCATGGCGGGGAGGGCAGCCTCCGCATTAATGGTATCAATGAGTGCTTTGAGGCCGGTCGCTTTGAGGTTGTTGCCCTCTTTCGGCATCCCGAAGTTCTGGAAGTTGAAGGAGTGCTGAATGATGTCATTGGAGTTTCCCTCCAAGAAGCCGGCCCAGGAGGCGGCGCATAGCAGCCAGAAGTTCTTGTTCTTCCCGACGGCACGGATGGTTTCGCGGATTTTGAGTTTCTGCTCCTCGGCGGTCTTCTCCGCTTGGATTACCCGCTCCTTGACGCTGTAGTAGAGCATATAGTAGCAGGCGATGCCGATGACCATGAAAGGGATGTACCAGATGCGGTATAAGTTCAGATTGTACTCCATACCGCTGTCTTTATAGAGCGTCCCGGCGATGAGCGTGATAATCGGCCGCGAGATGGACCAGGAAACGGAGTAGAGCGTCTGGGAGATGGCTTGGATGTTCTGCCGCTCCTGCGTGTTCGGGCTGATAATCATAATCAGGTTGCCGTTGGCAAGGGAATAGAGCGGGTAGAAGTACTGAATTCCGATGACGCACAGGAACACAACGGCGCACTTGAGGAAGTAGCCCGCGCCGCTTTCCCCGCCGCCGGGGAGTGCGGAATAGGGAAACCATACCAGCACCAAAGCACAGGTCACGGTAGGGTAGCCCATATACTTTATGTAGTGCGAGAAGCGGCGCTTGGGGTCCACGGGGTTGTCAATCAGCTGGGAGCGGTAGAGCGTGAAGAAGAAACTGATAAACGTGCAGAGAATGGACATAATTTGAATGTGGTTTGCTTGCACGTTCAGTCCGATGGCAATGATGCGGTTGGTGACACCCAAGCCGATTTCGGCGACAAGCAGGCAGGCCCAGACCCAGCCGAACTTCCCGACGGTGAACGCTGCCACTTCCTTGTAGGGCACATAATAGCCCTTGGGCGGGGTATGCCAAAATGCTGCGTATTCGCTGATTTTCTCTTTCAATGCACCTGCTGCCATGGCGGTCACTTCCTCGATTTCTTCTGTATAGGTTGGTAATTCTGTTTCTATTCTATCATAAATCGCGTGGTATTGCAAGCCAATTTCGGCGGACGCAAGCGCAAAAACGGTGCATTTATTGTTACCGATTGTAACTATTCTCCTCTTGCTCTTGCCTCTTGAATTGTGAATCTTTCCGACAAATCCTTTACTTTTGGGGCAGAATATGATAAAATACTAAGAGATGTGAGGAAAATTACATTCATCAACGACAGAATGTCGCAAACCGTCCCGCAGGGAGGGGATGCGCATCGGTGTGAGGCTAAAGACGTATGGCAGAAATTCGGACCCCCGAGCAAGCGTACAGGGACTTTTGCAATGGGGAGCAGACCGCGTTCGATGAGATTATGGACGCATTTCGGCAGAGCCTGATTTACTTTCTCTATGGTCTGGTGCATGACCCGGACATCGCAGAGGATTTAGCTGAGGACGCTTTTGTGGAACTGCTCGTCCACCGCGGACGCTACCGGTTCCAGTCGTCGCTGAAGACATTCCTGTTCTCCGTGGCGCGGCACAAGGCAATCGACCACATCCGCCGCGAAAAGAGGAGAAACAATGTTTCGTTCGACGAAATCATAGAGCAGCCCGCTTCGAGTGAAGACATAGCAGCGGAACTTGCGGCCTCCATAGAAGCAGAGAAACTGCGCGCCGCCATGGCCGACCTGCCGAACGATTACCGCACCGCTATCCACCTTTTGTATATAGAGAACCTGTCATATGAAGAAATTGCACGCGTGATGAATAAGAATAAGAAGCAGGTGGATAACCTCGTTTACAGAGCAAAAGGTGCTCTGCGCGACAAGTTAGGCAAAGACAGTTTATTTGAGGAGCGGCTGAAGAAAGACAGCTGAAGCAGAGGGTTGAGGAACAAGCCCTTGCACCGAATCCTCCGCCCTACAGGCGGTTTGTATAGAAAGCTGAAAGCAAAACACGCACGTTGAAAGGCGTTTGGCGACCCTCGTGAAAGGAGGACTATGACCATGAAAGAAGCAACAAATTTCCGGTTATCCGTGTACCAAAAAGCGGAAGCCGAGCGCACAAAAATCCGCAGGCGCCGCATGGCGGTTATCAATGTTGTGGCTCCCATTATTGTGGTAGCGATTATAGCCGCCGGGACTGCCGCCAACAAGCTGCATCTGTTCAATCCGAGCGTGACACAAAGTACGGAACTGACCCAGGTCGTCACGCAGCAGCAACCCAAAGCCATCGGCGAGACACCCTCTATTGTATATGTCCATTTGAAAGAGGAGGCAGTACAGAAATCGGCGCAGAATCCGCCGACCACCGCCATTGAGAGCGTTGCGCAGCTGGAGGAGTTCATTAAGGAGAACGAGGAAATCCTTGACATAGAGAACACCGCCGAGCTTCCCGGTTCGTCTTTGGAGCAACTCCTCACATATTATACGGAAGACTTCTTCCAATCCCATATCCTGACCATCGCGCAGTTATTGCCCGGCATCCCCAACCTTTACCCCGAGCCTTCCACCCTTCCCGCCGAAGGGACGACCATCCCCGACGGAGCCGCTACCGCCGTTGCGGACATCACCTCTGCCCCGCCCGTCACGCCAGGCGAGACTGTCCCCAACGACCCCGCCCTCTGGACGACCATCCCGGACGGCACAGCCGATGCGAATGTGGAAGCCAATGCCGCCGCATTCAACCCGTGGAATCCGGCCGATTGGCTCAAGAATACCAATTCCATTATCTTGGCTCTCATCCCGGACACCAAAGGCTAAGACTTTTTCTACCCGTTGTCTGTGTGGGGCAGCGGGTTTTTTTATTTACAATGAATTCGGAGGCGCATTGGTATGGATTGAGGTATCATGTTAGTTTTTGTCTACATGCTGCAAGAGATAACGGAACAATGGCACATGGAGTGGCTGCTAGATTGGTTTAAATGGATTGCAACACAAGCCATCCCGTTCCTGATCCATGCCGATATAGAAATCTATAACATAATCACCTTTCAGTGGCTATGGCAGTGAGCAGGTCTCTTTGGCTGAGAAGTGCGGAGAACAGATCCTTTTTCGGTGCATTTTTTGTTACCGGTTGTTACTTGTGTTGGCAGGTTCTGACAGCGGGCGCAGAAAAAATACACTTTTTTCAAAAAACCCCTTGACAAACATCCCGAAATATGGTATTATATTCAAGTCAGGCGCAGAGAGCCTCTTGGGAGCATAGCTCAGCTGGTTAGAGCACTTGCCTTACAAGCAAGGGGTCACAGGTTCGAGCCCTGTTGTTCCCACCAAGGGAACAGGTTCTATGGAATAGATGTTCCCTCAGCACTTTGCCCTGCGTTTCCCCTGTGGCCCGGTAGTTCAGTTGGTTAGAACGCCAGCCTGTCACGCTGGAGGTCGACGGTTCGAGCCCGTTCCGGGTCGCCACTTTCTCCTTTAGCTCCGCTGCCCCAACCCCGGCGGAGCTTCACCCTGCCTCTGTAGCTCAGTTGGTAGAGCAGCGGACTGAAAATCCGCGTGTCGTTGGTTCGATTCCGACCGGAGGCACCACTTCGCACCGTCCTGCATATGATGGTGCATATGCGGATGTAGCTCATCTGGTAGAGCGCCACCTTGCCAAGGTGGAGGTAGCGAGTTCGAGCCTCGTCATCCGCTCCATTTTTTTAGCAGTATATAACCATACACGGAGAGTTGTCCGAGCTGGTCGAAGGAGCACGACTGGAAATCGTGTAAACGGCAAACACCGTTTCGAGGGTTCGAATCCCTTGCTCTCCGCCATAGTTTAACAAGCCCTGCCTGCGCAGGGCTTTTTATGTTTGCCAACAGGTCTCTCTTCTTTGCCGGTTGCCGTGCATCGGTTGCCTTCAGAGCATTTTTGAAAGATGTAACAGTTATGAAACGCCCCGTAGGTTCCTTCATGGGGAACTGTTCATTGTTCACTGCGCATCGGGTACTATGCCCGCCAATACATCCATTGCCTGCGCCAGCACATCCATGGGAATATTCAGCGGCGGCAGGAGGCGGACTTTCTCATGCGCGGTGAGAACCATAACGCCTTTCTCCAGAGCGGCAGCGGCGATTTGCTTGGCAGTGAAGCCCTCCTTGCAGGCGATGCCGATCATCAGCCCCAAGCCGCTGCTCCCGGTCGCCCATGGCAGGTCGGGGAGGCGGGAGGCGATATATGCCGCCCGCTCTTTTACGCCTTGCAGACAAGCTTCGTCCAGATGCGCCCAGACATAGCTCGCCGCCGCGGCGCAAATCGGATTGCCGCCGAACGTCGAACCGTGGCTGCCGGGCGTGAGGGTGTTCGCCGTGTGCTCCCCGAAGAGCGTTGCACCCATGGGCAAACCGCCGGCTAAGCCTTTCGCCGTGGATACAATATCCGGGCGGATGCCGTATTGCTCGTAAGCGAAGAGCGTACCCGTGCGGCCGTTGCCGGTCTGTACCTCGTCGATGCACAGGAGGCATTCATGCTTCTCTGCGAGTGCGGCTGCGCGCTGCACAAAGGACGGCTCGAGTACCACAACGCCGCCCTCGCCCTGCACAAGTTCCATGAGGATGGCGCAGCACGTCCCCGCTGCCGCATCGAAAGCCGTCTCCAGTGCATCCATGTCATTCGGCCGTACATAGGAGAAGCCCGCCGGGAATGGTCCGAAGTCATGGTGGAACTGCTCCTGCCCCGTGGCTGCCAAGGTGAAGAGGGTGCGCCCATGGAAGGAGTTCTCCAGCGCGAGGATGCCCGAACGGACATTCTCCCCCCACCGGTCTGCGGCCCATTTGCGTGCGGTCTTGAGGAGGCACTCATTGGCCTCCGCCCCGGAGTTGGAGAAGAAGACGCGCTTCATGTCCGTGCGCTCGCAGAGTGTTTGGGCGAAGCGTGCCTGCGGCTCTGTATAGTATAGGTTGGATGTGTGCGCCAAGAGCCGCGCTTGCGCCGCCACCGCCTCCGCCCAGCCTTCGTCATGCCCGAAGGTGTTCACGGCGATGCCGGAGCCGAGGTCTATGAACGTCCGTTCCTCCGTATCACGAACGAACGAATGCTCGGAAGATTGAATCTCTACCGGGAAGCGCCCATAGGTACCCGCGATATAGGTATCCGACAATTCTGCATAACTCATGTATATATCTCCAAAACACTGTATAATTGCTGTATATTATACAGCAATCCGCAGCCGAAGTCAAGTCTTTTCTCCGGACAGGGCATTTTCTTTCTCTATAGAAAGACAGAAGTCCTGCCAGGAACAACCGCTGCAGAGCGCGGCTTGCAACGGGAAGCGGGAGAACGCCTCCCAGCGCAGACGAGCGTTGGCGGGGAGCGCGAGTTCCGCCAAGACGCGGCGATCCAAATCCGCCGTTTTCTCTTGCGTTTCGCAGAGGCCGTCTTGCCGCAGATGCGGGCAGGCGCGGCAAATGGAATCTGCACCGCAATGCAGTTGTATCACGGTATCCGGGCGGTCGTGCAGGCGGCGGCAGATGGCGTTCATATTCGCGCAGAAAGCCGCGCTGTATCCCTTCCCGCGGTAATACCGCAGGCAAAGCAGGTGATGCGGCCGCAGGGCAAGCAAATCAGCTGCCCTCCTGCACGGCGGCGGGTGCTTTGCTTTTGTGCAGCACGCCGGAGAGCATCGGAATCAGGATGGCCGCCAGCACAATTTTGAGCGCATCCGCCGGCAGGAACGGCCACAGCCCGGCCGCGAGAGCCGCCTTGAAACCCAAGCCCGTGACGTGCATAAGCCACGGCACACCGGGAATGTACACGACCAAGTCGGCAAGGACAAGCACCGGCACCAATGCCTTCCCTCTCCCGAGGCGGTCGCAGAGCAAGCCGGCGGTGAAAGCAGAGAGAATATAGCCCATGATAAAACCGCCGGTCGGTCCCCAAAGGACGCCCATGCCGCCGGAGAAGCCTTGGAACACAGGTGCGCCCAACATCCCCAGGCACACGAATACCAATTGGCTGACTGTCCCCCACTTCCAACCGAGCAAACCGCCGGCAAGGAGGATGCTCACCTGCGTGAGCACAATGGGTACCTCCCCCAAAGGGATGGCAATTTGCGACAAGGCAGCGGAGAGCGCCGCAAAAAAGGCAGCCAAGACAATTTGAATTACCGGAAAGCGTTTCGCGTCAGACACAGCAGTTCCTCCATAGCAGTAAAAAGATGAGATATAATACCACGATTAACACATTATACAACATTTCCCGCGTTTTGTCAAGCGCACGGTACCGCGGCCGAGCGAAAGTACGGCAGAATCAAAATCATAATTTGATTCTGCCGATATTTCTCTTGACAAATCTAAGGAATATCATTATAATAATAAGTAGAGGCGGCCGCAAGAGCGGTACCGCCGGATGCAGTCCTATGCACAGAAGCCGCGGCACATTCGTAAGACGCATTTATATGTCCGATAAAGTGTTGGATATATACATAAATAGGAACATACTATTTCTTGCTCCTGCCCCTTATAGTCAAAATGACGATTGATCAAGCAATAATACTGCAAAAACCGTCAAATTGTACAAAACCGTTGTTACCCATAACGCTTGCCTCTTGAAGGACGGATTCAAATGCTGGAATTTTTGCTTAGCCTCCTGATGTGCTTCCAGATGCTGTTTATGAATGTCGGCTACGGCTGGCCTTGGTGTTCCCCAACGGCAGAGCCGGAGATAGTCTCTTCCGCCGCCGCCCTCCCTGCGGAGAATGCCGGTCCTTTGCAGGCTACAGTGGAATATGCCGCAGCCGCGCAGAATGCCCCCCAGACATTCTACACCGATGCCGACCGCGGCACATACATCGCCAAGAACCGCACCATGCGCCTCGAGCAGCAGCTCGGTGTTTTCTCCGGCAAGACCGCCTCCCTCAAGACGGCGGACGGAGCGGCTTACTTCACCGATACGTTCGATGTTTTCTATACGCTCGACGGCAAGACCCGGCGCACGAGCGCTTTCTCCCTGACGAAAGGCCGCATCAACACCATCCGCTTGGGAGTGTACTACAATGAAGTCCGGGTGCGCGACTTGGATTTCGGCGCGGGCGATGCGTTCTTCGCGGACAAAGGCTACCATGTGTACGCCGACAAACTGCACCAAGAATACGTCCTCTTGGCCAAGCAGACCGGAAAAGCCCCGGAAGCCTTCGGCGTGGAAATCAAAATCCCGAAAGCAAGCGTCGCCGATTATAAATACGAGCCGGACGAATATGCCCTTTTCGACATCAAGGCGTCAGGGGTTGTGGGTATCCTTATGCCCTATGACGGAAGCGGCGGTTCGCTGACCTTGACCGAGGATGCTTGGAACTTCCTCCTGACGCAGACCACAACCGCCGGCGCCGGGCAGAGCATGAACAAATACGACGGCACAGGCGGCTGTGTCCTCAACGAACTGCGGCTCGGTTCCCGCATTTATACGGACGAGAGCCATGACTTCACCGCCGCCCTGACCGCCGCGGCGCAGGAGCGCGCGCCGCTGGCAGGCATCACTGTGCAGGCCGGCAATTCCGGTGCCCGGTTTATGGGCTACGACCCCATACGCGGCACATACAACATAGCCATGAACGGCTCCGATTTCAACCGCGCCTATCAGAATCCGTCCGAACGCTTGGAGGCACCCGTCACCGTCACCGCCGCCGACGGCCGCGACATCATGTTCCGTGCCTATGAGTCCAACGGTGCCTTGGAGGCCGCTGTCCTCTTTGATGCCAACGGTGATGTTGCACCCATACCGGTGGAGGTCTGCAAGAACTTCCACGGCGACGGCGGCGAACCCTACTACAACCCCGGTGCGGAGAAAGACTATGCCTACGGCGATGCTTTCTTTCCCTTACGCCTGAGCGCCGGGGAGACCGCGCGGTTCACGATAGCCCACCTCTACCAAAATTGGGGGGCACAGCCCCTCAAGCAGCTCTCTTCCATTGAATTCCATGTGTCCTACTACCACCTGTCCACAGGCGTGACGGAATCCAATTGCATTGCTCCCTACCACGTCTACAACCGCGATGGCTGGATTCTCCCCGATTTCCGCGGCAGGAGCGGTACCATGTGGTCCAGCCAGCCGCAATTCAATTCCGTCGGCCGCCCCATCCTACCGACGTACAGTGTCTTCCCCGGCATTACCCGCACCGCCGAGTACTTAGGCTCCCGCATAGATTCCGTAGGCCTGTCCCACGCGGACATCACAACCTACTACCGCTCCGACTGCGGTTCCTATGACTTCACCCTGCGGCACTTGGAGTTCCCGCAGACGGACGAGAACCGGACCTACTATACCCTCACCCTGACCTTTAACCGCGATATGGCGTTTGAGAACTTCGCCCGCGACTTCTCCCTCTTCTCTTTCGAGAGCCGCGTGGACGACTTCGGGAAGTACGCCTATACGGATACCGACGGCAATACGGTCATCCGTGCGCAGGACTTGTCTAAGTCCGCAGCAGAGATTATCCCCTTGGGGCAGGATTCCCCTTTCTTCAGCTACTTTGATCTGCAGAAAGCGGAGGGCTCCCCGGCAGAGTTCGGTGCCTCCTTTGCCCTGATTGTCAAGGACGGTCTGATTACCCAAAACGGCTCCATAAACACCGAACCGCAGTTTGCTTTCAAGAATACGTATGACTTATACGATAATAGAGGCGCCCTCACCCTAAACCTCGGCAGAACCGCGTTTTTCAAAGGCGATACCATCAAGGTCAACTTCATCCTCCTGCCCTACGGCACCGGCTTTGAGCAGACTCCCGACAACGCCGAAGCCGTCCGTGCCGACAGCTGCCTCAACCCCGTCACGGTTACGGATGCCCTCTATGAAAACTGGCTCCCCATGGTGTTGGCGGAGAACAACCAAGCCGCGTTCACCATCACGGGCGGCAGCGGCCGGACGGCAGTCGTCATCAAAGGCCTCAGCAGTCCTGCCATGCCTACGGTCGAGTGTGATACCGGCAGCGGTTTCCAACCGGTATCCATCACCTCCGCCCACGGGGACGACGGCTACACCCCGACCTATGACCCCATTCTCGGCACCTACAGCATTGCCTTGACACTCGACTATGCGCAGGGGGCAGCGTACCGCATTACGCAGTAATACGGTCGGACATCTTAAACCCCATACTTCTTCAGCCACGCATTCACCTGCAGGAAGTAGGCAATGCGCTGCGGAGCAGCCATGAGCTGCCCATACCACGGTTTGCCGTAGTCCGCGGGGGCGCCGAGGAAAGCCTCCGCCTTTGCTTTGTCTATAAAGCGGTTCACCGGTTGCGCCGGGTCGCAGATGACTTCACGCAGCCGCGCTTTCAATATGTTCTCATAGAGCGGGTTGTAGGTCTTGGGGTAGGGTGACTTCTTGCGCCACAGGACAGAGTCCGGCAAGAGTCCGCGCCCTGCCTCCCGCAGGAGGTTCTTCTCTACGCCGCCTTTGCACTTGATTGCCCATGGCACATTCCAGACATACTCCACGATGCGGTGGTCCGCAAAAGGCACCCGCGCCTCCAGGCAGGACGACATGGAGGTACGGTCCATGCGCTCCAGCAAGCACTGCATGAACCAGCGCAGGTTCAGCCATGCAATCTCGCGGCGGCGGCGCTCCTGTGCCGTGTCGGATGGAAGGCGGGGCGTTTGAGCCACGGAATCCCTGTAGGCTTGCAGGGCATAATTGTCTATCTCCAGCTCTTGGAGCACTTCGTCCTTGAGGAGTGTCTTGCGCGCCTCCAAGTCCCGCGTCCACGGGAATATCTCTGCGGCGAAGGCCTCCGGGGAACGAAACCACGGGTAGCCGCCGAAGATTTCATCCGCGCACTCCCCCGTCAGTGCGACTTTGTGGGACTGCCCCACAATCCGGCAGAAGTACAAGAGGGAGGCGTCCACATCCGCCATGCCCGGCAGGTCGCGGGCAGTCATGGCTTCGTCCAGCAAATCCGCCAAGACGCGGTTATCGCACCACAGCACATGGTGGTCGGTGCCGAGGTAAGCGGCCATCTCAGCGGCAAAGGGGGCGTCGCGCCCCGGTTGGAAGGCGTTGGCCTTGTAGAACTCGTCGTTGCCGTCAAAGTCAAAGGAGAACGTCGTGAGCTGCCGCCCCTGCGCTTGGAGCTTCCGGGCGCAGACGGCACTCACCAGCGAGGAGTCCAGCCCGCCGGAGAGGAACGTGCATATCCCCACGTCAGACACCATTTGCCGCTCTATGGCGTCGCGGACAAGGTAGGCAGTCTTCTCGGCGGTATATGCCTCACCGTCAATGTGCGTTTGGCTCTCCAACTTCCAGTAAACCCGCGTATGCACACCGCAGGGCATGAAGCGCAGCGACTGCCCCGGAAGCAGTTCCCGGACACCCTTGAACACCCCACTGCCGGGCAGGCGCGCCGGACCCAAGGCGAACAGTTCCCGGAAGGATTGCGTATCCGCCTGCGGCACCAAGCCGCAGGCAAAGAGCGCTTTCGGTTCCGACCCGAAGCGGAGCATTCCGTCCTCCACGCAGTAGAAGAGCGGCTTCACGCCCAAGCGGTCGCGCACCAAGAGGAGAGTCTCCCCATCCCAGAAAGCGAAAGCAAAGATGCCGTTGAGGCTGTCTATAAAGTCCTCCCCGTATTCGATCAGTCCGCACAGGAGCACCTCCGTGTCGCTGGTTGTCTGCCACTCATAGCCTTTTGCCGAGAGTCTTTCGCGCAGCTCGGCGGTGTTATATATCTCGCCGTTGTACACAAGCGCATACGTTTTGCGCCCGGCAGTGCGCAGCATCGGCTGCGCCCCCAAGCGCGGGTCTATAATCGACAGCCGGGTATGCACCAGGCAGCAGGTATCATCCAGATAAGTGCCGTCCCCATCCGGTCCGCGGTGCCGCAGCACCTGCCGTATATTCGACGCCCATTCCTCCGCCTGCCCGCGCTGCTCCCGGCAAAAGCCGCTGTATGTAATGAATCCGCCGATCCCGCACATCACGCCGTCCCCCCTGCTGATAATACTCCGTTACTATCATATGACAGGGGGCGCGGAGGGGTGATTCATGTGTCTTTCTGCATATATTCTTACAAATTATATGCAGATAATTTGTTTAACTCTTGCTATTTGCTTTCCCTCTTCAATGCTCACCTGATACTGCACGGGTGCTGCAAGTACTGCGGGAGCAGTAGACGCAAGTATGGAGAGAAACTGTTTTGTCTTTTTGAAAGCTATGGGTTGTCTCCTTTCCATTTAAAAAAACGGCTGTCTTTACGGATGCTTTATTATACTACAGCGTTTGGGAAATGTCAAGGAATATCTGGGAAATATTTACGCGGCGCTGCTATTGGTAGGGGCTTCGCGAAGCCCCCGGCGGTTCACGAACCGCCGTCCTCCCCCAAACAAGACCCGACCCATTTTCCCCATGTCTCCCTTGCGCGGCGGTATGCAGCGGCGTGTTCGATACGATTGATCAGGCAGAAGACCGGTTTCTCTATGACCCGGATACGGGCGAACTCCGGCAGGAGGCAGGCAAGGAACACACCGCAGAAAACTGCGGCGGCGAAGAGGGCAAACCACGGTTTGTCCATGAAGCGGGCGGCATTGACCCACTTGCCCCAGAGCAGGGCACGGACGGCGGGATGCTCATGGATGAGATAGATACCGAAAGCGCCCGTCGCCAAGCGGTTGATAGCATCGCTGCGGATGGGTTTTGTGCAGGCGAAAGCAAAGAACAGGGAGAAAGAGCAAAGCACAATCGCCGGCGAGGCCATGTACTTACTCATCAGGTTGAGCGGCAGGAACCACGGGAAAGGAATTGCCGGTTGATTCAGCGTTACGGTGAGTTGGAAGAATACCATCAGCCAGCCGGCAGCGAAGAGCAAAAGCCAGAAGCCGGGACGGCTGTAATACTTGGGCTTAGCGGATAGATCTGGCGCCGGAGCGGGGCTTTGACCGCAGGAAGTGTGCAAGCGCAGATACCCGGCAGCGAGATACAGGCACACAAACCAGAGGATGTAGTGGAAGAACAGGAACTCCCCTGTGCTTCCCTTTACGGCGCGCATAAGGTTGAGCATGAGGTACAGAATACCGATGCAAGCGAGATTGGAGCGGCGCGGCAGGTGCTGCAAGGCGCTGTTCAGGACAGGTGTCAGCGCGTACAGCGTCAGGTACACGGTCGGAAACCACCAAGTGCGCATGGAAAAGGGGAAGAAGGCTTGCTTCAAATCTGCGGTTTGGTATTCCTGCAAGCCGGCAAGGAGCGTCCCGGCGTGGAGTGCCAAAGCCCAGAAGAACATCTCGAACCAGACCTTGAAGCCTTTCTTCAAGGTGGGTTTGGATTTGCATTGGAAGTAGCCGGAGAGGAGGATGAAGCAGTTCACACCGACCTTGCCGCCGACGGTAATGAAGTCGAGGAAAGCATCATTGTACCATGGAATCGCCGTCTCCGGGCGGGGGGAGTAGATGGCAAAGTGATCCAATATGATGACGAACATACACAGCAGGCGCAGGAGTTCAAAGCGGGCGTCCCGCTGTGTCTTGACAGGTGCAACCATGGCGGTCAGCCCTTTCGGCACATTCCGGATGCATTGGTTTTCGGCGTTGTGAAAGGCTTACGGTGTTCGGTTCTTCGGCATGAAGCCGCTCTTACGATAAGCCGCTGCCGGCTTCCTGCGGAAGGTCTTCAGCGCTTGGCTGTGCTGCCGTTTCGTCGGAAAGCTCCGGCAGGGCGGCAAGCACTGCGGGGTCGGATGTGCCGACGGTTCCGGCATCGCCTTCGGCAGCTGCCGGCAGTGACTCGGTCGCCTCAGGTGCTGTTACCGAAGAGGCATTTTCTTCTGCCGCCGCTGCCGGCGCACTTGCAGCTTGGGCGGCGGCTTGGAGCGGAACCGACCAGCAGTAGGTGTCATCAAATTCGGATTCGATGAAGTCGCGCAGCTTCAGTTCCACGCGGTCGGCGTAGATGTCCACCATATAGCCCAGCCCCAATGTCGTGCGCTCGGAGAGGAAGCTCGGGAGATTGAAGTAGTTTACGCCGTTGATGGTTTTCATTTCCAACAGAGAGCCGTAGACAGTATGGAGGTGCCCGGAGAAGAAGAACACGTCGCTGTACTGCTCCACGATGGCGCGGATGTCTTCGCTGGCGTCCCCCACGCTGCCCCAGCCCCATTCGTTAAAAGCGTGGAGGAGCGGCTGGTGCAGGAATACGAATATCGGTTTGCCGGTTTGGGCGGCGGCTTCCATCTCGGCGGCGAACCAGTCCAGCTGCGTTTGGGTGATGGTGGCGGTGGTGTCTTCGTGCGCCTCTTCATCGCCCAAGACGATGACGGGGTAGCCGCCGATGTCGGTGCTATAGTACGGCAGGGCGGCAAGGAGATTGTCGGTGGCATCGGCGGCGTGGATGCCGTCATAAGCACTCTTCCAGAAAACATGGCGGGTGATGGCTTCCCGGGAGGAGTACCAAGTGTGGTTCATGTCGTGGTTGCCCATGGCAACGACGGCAGGCAGATTGGCATACGCCGCCAAGCCGTTATACAGGCGGAAGTATTCGAAGCCTTGGCCGTTCATGGTGTTGTCGCCCAAGAGGACAAGGGCGTCAATGCCTTCGGATGCGCGCATATCCAAGAGTGCATCCCGCCAGCCGTCGATGCGGTACTGCTCGAAGCTCTCTTGATGGACATCGGACAGAAGCGCAAAACGCGCCTCGGCACCGGCATCCGGGACGCCGGCAGCCGGGTTCGTAGGGATGAAGCCCAGAAAGAGTGCCGCCGAGGTCAAGACCGTCAGAAGTCGGAACCAACACGTAGCTAGGAAAGACAAAAATCCCATATGTAACGCCTCCTCTATGCTGCGGGCTTGCGCCCCTGCCTCTATTGTAACATATTGTTATAGAGATTGCAAGAGGAGAAATCACGCGGTCATCCACTATGCGGCTTCTGCAAACGCGGCCAACTCCTCCCCGATGCGCGCAAAGAGAGAATCGGCAAACGCAAGCGCCGCATCGTCGCCGCAGAAAGAACCGGTAAGTATCGTCTGCCCGCGGGAGGTGCCGGCACCGACTTGGAAGAACGGCGGCTTGCGGGGCGGCGGCATCATATAGGAACGCGCAATCGGTGTATCGCCGAAAGACATAACGGCTTCGCTTCCGATGTCGCCGACATTGGAGTAGGTCAGGTAGGCCGTGAGTTTGACGACCTCCGCGCAGATTTTCTCCTGCAGGAAGCTGGGCAGCTTGCTACCCAGCATCCAAAGGTACACGGAGTGGAGTGCGTCAAAGCCCTCTTTGTTCTTCTTCATCTGCGCATTGACTTGCCGGAGGGTGTCCTGCATGGGTGCCCCCGGCGGCACTTCCACAAAGACGTGGCATTTGCCGGCATAATTGGTGTAGCCGATTTCCGCGCCGGGGGCGGCAAAGCGGCGCATATCCTGCGTGCAGGGCAGCACGACGGATGTCCCGCCGGCCAAAGCCAGCCAAGCCCTGGCTGTACTTGCCATGAGCAAGTCGTTGAGTGTGCAGCCGATTTCTTTCAGGGCGGCTTTGGCTTTCTGCACGGTCTCGGCCGGGATGGAAAACACAATATCGCGCCGCGGACCTATCTTCTGGTTAAATGCGGAAGCATCGCTGCGCTTCAAATCCGCCGGGAGTGAGCTTTGGAAGCGTGCGATGGCACGCCGCTTGTCTTTGGGCATGGCGGAGAAAAGGGCTTCGTGCCCGCGGGAGATAAAGGGCGGCATGACCGGCGTTTCGCCCCGGGCGAATGCGCCGTAGGTCTTCCCCAACAGCACGACATACTGCACAAATGCCAAAGCATCAAACACCAGATGGCTGATCATCATGCACAGCGCATCCCGCTCCGGGGTGCGCACCAAGGTGGCGATAATCTGCGGTCCCTGTTCGTGGTGGATTCGCTTTTTCTGCGCCGCCGCGTATCCGGTTTCCACGTCCGGGTATTCCTCGACAGTAAAGAACCGCTCCGCTGCACCCGGGTATTCGCGCCATTTGGGGTAAAGTCCGGTAACGTCAAAACCGCACAGCAGCGGCGGTATGGTTTCGCACGTTGCAAAAAACGCCCGCTTGAGTGCCTCGTCGTCCACGTGTTCGGTGAACTCGATGAGGTCGTACATATCGCTCTCCATGTGCTTCCCTGCATAGTAAAGAAACGAATCAAAGCCCTGCGCTTTGTATGTTTTTCCTTTGGGTGCCATTCTCTTTCTCCTTCAGTGATGCTTTGTTGGGTGGGTATTTCCCGAAGTCTATTATACTCCTCGCGGTGTGGGTTTGTCAAGGGTCGCGTGGGTACTTCCCTTGTCTATAGTGCCCAACTGCTTCTTGCTTTCTTGCTCTTGCCTCATGCCGATAGCTTCTGGTGGGGAGGATAGGATATGCACTTTGGTTTGCTTCTGTTTAATGGTAGGCTGAAAGGATTCCTCTGTTCCTCCACCCCGGGGGCCAGCCCCCGGACCCCCGCCCGGGGGCGCGTCCCCTATCTTGGTATGAAAGGATTTGCACTTTGGTTTGCTTCTGTTTAATGGTAGGCTGAAAGGATAGCTCTGTTCCACCACCTTGGGGGCGCCGCCCCCAAACCCCCGCCCGGGGGCGCGACCCCTATCTTGGTATGAAAGGATTTGCACTTTGGTTTGCTTCTGCTTAATGGTAGGCTGAAAGGATTCCTCTGTTCCTCCACC
>JAISUW010000026.1 GCA_031271865.1 Oscillospiraceae bacterium | reverse complement strand
CGGCTTGCGGGCAAAGCCCAAACCGGGGTGACGTAGGAATTATCGCTCACGCCGGAGCTGATGAAATTCCCATCGCCATCTTTGCCGTAGGCGTTCGGGTCGGCGGCGTTGAGGTAGCCCTCATAGGGCTGCGGCACGGGCATCTCATGGCCGACAAGTACCGTGGTCGGCAGGATGCTGTATTTGGCTTGGTCGGCGGGAAGCACGTGCGCATTGAAGTAGGCTTGCGCATCGGCGGTGTCTTGGCTGAGGAGGTGAACTTTCGGGGGGGTGGTGTCGGACGCCCACTTGGCATAGATGGTGACAGTAGCCCCATCAGCTAAGTCGGCGAACTTCGTAGCTGCGGTCACTTCCGTTCCTGTGCCGTTGTCACCGGCGGCGTTGTCCTGTGCAAACCAACCAAGGAACGCATACCCCTGGCGCACGGGTTTATCCGGAATCGTATAGGCATCTTGATAGTGCTGTCCGGTCAGGGAGGCTATTTCTGTCCCACCGTTGGAGTCATAGGCTAAGGTATAATTCTCCAACAGCCAGTTGGCTTTGACCGTGCCGCCGTTGGGCTTGTAGGTGTATTTGTCAGCGTTTGTACCGGTGCCCCACGTGTTGCCGGTTTTGTCCGTCCAGCCGGACCACTTGTAGCCGGCGGCGGGGGTCAGGGTGATGGTCGAGAGGTCGATGACGGTATCACAAACCTGCGTGACCGTCTTGACAGTAGCGGAGGCGATGGTGTTGCCTGTGGGGCTGAACGTGCGTCCGGTCGCAGTTGGCACAGTCAGCGTCCCGCCGGTGCCGTTTGTGATGATGAGATTATAGGGGTTCGCCTGCCAGCAAGCATAGACCGTGTCTGCATTGCCGTTGTTGGCACGCACTTCTAAGCCCTTGTTGCCGGCAGTTTGGTTCGCTGTAAAGCTCCAACCTGTGAAAGTATACCCAGTCTTGGAAGGCTCCAGTGCGGTAGCATATTCCCAAGCTCCATTAACATACTCGGCAAAGCCGTAAAGATAGGAGTAGGTATTTGCAGGGTTTGCGGCATTATAGCTGTCAGGGTACATCTCAAAAGCAAGTTTCCCTGAACCGGCCACGACACTCTCGGGACCTTCGCTGTTGTTGGTGCCGCCTTGGAGGTTAAAGGTAACTTTGGGGAAATAAACGGTCGCTTGACCTGCTCCACTGGATGAATTCCCTGTATTATCATATGCGTAACCGTGTGAAACGTAATAACCGCCGTTCAATCCAACTTCCAGGAGACCAGTGGATTTTATGCCATACAGCAACTCGCCGTCGACCTTGTCATCGTGGAGTACTGTAAACCGATAGGTGCTTCCGGTTGTTAAGGAGGCTTGGAAATACTTGCACTCCTGTTTTGTCCAGTCTGTATACCCTGTCAAGCTCTGCCCATTGGAATTGACTGAATCATCGGGTTGTGAGCCGTTATCCCATGTCGGTACTTGCACATTGCGCATCCCGCTTTGGGCATCGGTCGCTGTGAAGTAAGCATAGTATCCTGAAGTGCCGTCCGGGGTCAGGAGAACACCATTTGCGCTGATGGTAGGAACTGTCGTATCTTTCCACACGGCTTGCAGGGTGATCGTGGTTCCGCTCGAGGCAGTCAAGCGGTTGACGGAGCCGCTGACCATCGCCCCCGTGTCTGTGCGTTGCCAACCTTGGAACGTCCAGCCGGATTTTTGCAGCGTACCTACAGCGGCAACGGTGTACGGCGAGTCATAGTAGAGGTCATAGCTCGTGCCTTCGGTTACATTGCCGCTGGTGCCGCTCGTGGAGCCGTTGTTCGTTGTACTGTAGGTGTGGGTTGGGGAACCGGTGCCGCCATTGAAGTCGTATTTCACTTTATAGGTGATGGGCTGGTAATAAAACTTCCAAACCAGCGCATCGCCCTTGGCAAAGACGGATGTGCTGTTGGCTGTGGAATAGCCTTTGCTGTCGGGGTTTGTGTCGTAGGTGCTGTCGTAAGAGTATGCCGACGCGCTATTGACATATTTCGATGCCGACCCATCATACCCAGTGGCTGCCGGGGAAATGTGATAGAGGTAGGTATAGCCGGGAATGTCCACTTTACCGCCCAAAACCAATTGATCATAGCTCCACGTGACGGTCTCCCAGTTGTCATTGTTCGTGCCGCCCCAGTTGGTGCTATCGCTCTTGGGGATCTTATGGTCGTTGTCAGTAGAACCCAAGCCGGGGTTAGTGGAAAGGTGGCAGTTCCAAGAGGTTGTGTAATCATTGTAGCAGTTATTCCCGGCGACCTTGGCTTTGTATGCCAGGGAAGTGTCGGCGGTATTTTCTGCGGCCTCTGTGGATGTCAGCGCATAGTCCGGCTTGCAGAGCGCGGTTGCGAGGTTATTCATTGCCGTTTCATACGCCGCCCAGTCAGACCGCGCCAAGCGCTTCTGGAGGGAGCGCATGGTCTCTTCCTGCAACTGCTTGCGGAGGTTGGTTTTGTCGACAAGGTTGAGGTTGAAGGCGACGATGGGGATACTATCGTTCCAACAATCTTTGTCTCCGTACGACGTGTAGCCCACGTGTTTTGCCCAGAAACGGATTTGCGTGTTGGTGTCATACTTGGTGAACAGTGTAGTATCTTTTAAATTGAAATTAAAGATATTGTAGGACGAACTGCTGCTGATCATTCCGGCGCCGCCGTTGATCCATATACGGTTCGCAGAGCCATCACGGTTCAGTTGCACAAAATAATTGTCTTTAATGTACCATGCCTCACCGGCTGCTCCGCCGTTGCTGCTTCCGTCGTCCCCAATCCCGTCGAACGTCAGGAAAGTTTGGCTGAGCTTGGAATTCGGAGTCGTAGATGTTCCGACATAACGGCGTACTTGCAAGCCTTGCTGACCGTTTGAATTGCTCTCACCCCAAATGGCTGTTGAGGCGAAGTTATACTTTAGATTGGGCACATCCTGTAAATTTTCGTAGCGGCTGGCATCTACCCATATTTTTCCTATGGGGCTAGTGATATATGCGGCTCTCCCTTCGCCGGTGCCGCGGTTATCATTGATGCTCCCTACGGCGAAAGAACCGCCGCTTTTTCCCGTGTCAGTGCGCGACAGGTAGAGCCAAGTCCATGAATCGTTTGTTGTTGTGTTTCCCTCACTGAGCATAGAACGATAATGATACGTTCCGCTGGTTTGGTAGTCATAGATATATCGACCGGTTGTAGTTGTCAAACCGGGATCGGTGCCGACAGCTACGTTTGCCCATGTGGTACTCCCACTCGCTATATTGGCATCTACGTGTTTCGTTCCTGCAGCCGTTGTCGTCAAAGCAGTATTGCTGATTGTTTCCGTTGTCACATCATGCACACCCATAGCCCAAGCAGCTATATCCGCCGCTATATAGTTGCCGTCGGAGCCATTCCGCCATGTGTTGCTGTGAATCGCCGCGCCGAAGATGTCGGTGAATGGCTTATACACATAGCTATACGCATAAGCAATATACTCCACGCCGCCGACATAGTATTTCGCTCGCCAGCGGATGAGGTGGGAGGTGTTGGTGAACTTGCAACCTTGCCCGATTCGGTACGCGATATAGCGGTAGTTGCCCCCGTGATTGGCGCCGTCTGCGCCGGCATCGCCGATATTGGTTGCGATGTCAGTATATGTGCCCGATGAGGTCCAGTTTTGACTGCTGAGCGTCCGCGCAGTGCAAACGATGTCGCTGCTCGCGTCCTCGCAGGTGATTTTCACTCCGCCGTCCGCCACGTCGCAGCGGAAGAACACTTCGCCGGTCGTGGCGTTGCTGGCCGCTTGCATGGTTCCCCATGTGGCGCTTGTCGGCTGGTCCGGGAACGTGGAACCGACGAAGTACTGCGCATTGACCGTCCCCGAGGTGGCATTGGAGGGGGTGAGGTAGATGACCTCAGGAGCTGTGAAATACACCACCGGCGCCACTTGGCTCACGGCCGAGGCAGCGACGGCGTTGGTGAGGGTAATGGGGCTTGCCTGCGTTGTCGTGGTGGGTTTTCCAAGTTCGGTCACGGCGGCTTGGAGTTGGGAATAGAAAGTCGTGGCGTTCGCCATCAAACTGTCCGGCACGCGCTTGGAGTAGGTCTCAGCCTCCAGCACGCGGGCGCGCAGGTCGGCGGAGGTGTATTTGGTGAGGTTGAAGGTGACGCGGTTTTGTGCCTTTGCGTTGTCGTCGTCACCGCCTTGAATGTCATGGATATGCTGGGTATAGCTGCCGATGGTAACGGTATTTGTAGCCTCCGTTATGGAAGTTGACGTTGGCGTGCGGACGTTCCAGTTCAATTCAGCGCAGGGTACCCAATCCCCTTTCCAACCTGTTTTTGTGAAATAGGTCGCATCGCCGTCCGTTGTTCCGACGCGGACATCGGCGTAGTCGTCGTTGGAGCCTTTGGCTTCCATGTCCGTGACGATGTGAGAGAATATCAGCCCCGGCACCTTTCCGACATTGGAGAACCGCGAGGAATCATAAATAAACGCACCGGCATTGTAATTATATGATTTTACGGTACAATTATCGCCGCCCAATGTCGTTTCATTGTCTTGCGCATAGGGATAGGTGTAAGGTGTGCCGGTGGTCATGTAGCAGTTAATCGGACGCGCTTGACTGGTTTGAAAAGAATTGCTCTTGATATGGGAGACGAGGGTGTCATTCTCGCGCCTGAGATAATAGCAATCAGATGCTGACCAGTCGCCGTCACCGTTGCGGTAATACCAACTGCTGTTTGTGCTCAGGTCGTTGATGGAATGCAAGCCCATCACCGACAGGATGGAGCCGGCATAGGTGGGGGAATAGTCTACAATGGCTTCGCTTCCGGCGCCCGCCACCAGCTCCGACGGCCGGTACATATAGGAATAGGCCTTGGAGGTGTACGTACCGGTGTAGCCGCTGAGGCTGTAGGTGGCAGTCCACTCGATAACCACGCCGCTGTTTGCGGTGTCGACCGTGATGGTGCCGAGCTTATTGCCGGAGGAAAGCGTCCACGACGAACCGGTGTAAGAAGCCGTCTGCGATGTGGTGGTCAGGTTCTTGGCGGCAATCGTGACACTCGAGGCTTGCGGGCAGGAGAAGCTCACGACATCGGAGGAAAAGGTATTGCTGGAATTGTTGATGGGACTGAACTGTTCCATCGTGTCCGAGGTGCCGAGCCGGAGCCAGATGGTCTCAGGTGCGGTGAAAGATACCTTTGGTGTGCTGTCGGCTACAATATCCAACTGCGCACTGGCATTCAGTACCCCCGGAACATAAGCGCTGCCTATTAGCAGCACCACCGCCAGCACCCCAGCCAACAGCCGTTTGAATTTATATCGCACATCCGTGCAGGGGGGGGGGCATATGTTCGAACGTGTTTGGTTTGCAGAAAACCCTTCTCATCTTCATGTGTTTACCCTCCAGCTTTGAAAGCCTTGTCGACATTGCGTGAAATTTAGACACAACAACTCAAGACATACAATCTCTATATCATTTTACACCATTTTCTGCCGTTTGTCAAGGTTTTTTTTGGAGAATTACAAAATATTCATCGTATCGCACAAAACAAGATGGGTTCGCGGTACGGAGGATAAATAAAATATTGCAATCTTTTAACAGTTATGATATAATTAATGCAAACAGAATACAAAAAGGGAGGCTTTCCATTGGCTGAGGAAAAGACGGTTGCCCAGAAGTTATTCGGCGCGGAGGACAGCTCCGCCGCCGCCCTGAACAAAGACAAGCTCAACAAACACGCGGCCCTTGCCATCCGTATCTTCCATACCCCTGTCCTGACGCTCAAGGAGATGATGTTCCCCGCCATCTCCGACTTTGCCAACCGCTTCATCGGGGCGGTGAACAGCTACCAGACCATGTATCTGGTGATGGTATTGCGCGTAGATATGTTCTACGTTATGGCCATACGCACGCTTATTTCCATCTGGGATGTGCTCAATGACCCACTCATGGGCATCGTCTACGACCGCACCCGCACCCGCTGGGGCAAGGCCAGGCCTTATCTCATGGGCACGCCGATTCCGTATTATGTGTCCATCGCCGCCGTGTACTTATCGGCCATCTTCTTCAATAACGCCAATACCGCCGACCCGCGCAAGGTTATCTATCTCTTTGTCGTTTTCTTCCTCCAGGAAACGTTTGCGACAATCTATAACCTGCCCAAAGGCAACCTTGCCATCCTCATGACGCCGCACCCGAATGACCGCATTGTCATGGGGCTGATTAAGGGCTATGCCGACCTCATCGGCGGGCAGATTATGTATGCCACATTCAATCCGTTCATGGACCTCGCCGACCGCGGCCTGATTAAGATTCCGCTCTCCTACTACTTTGCGTTCATGGCTATGGTCGCCTGCGTGATAGCCATTGCCGGGAATATGGGTCTCGCCGTCGGTACGCGGGAGCGCGTCATTCTCCCGCAGAAGCCGGTGATGTTCACCAAGTCCATGTTCTACATACTCAAGAACAAATACTCCTTGCGCCAGTTCATCGCCGGAATGTGTGTGTCGTGGTTCTCCAAGGGCGGCTACGACTGGGACGTGGTGCGCCAGCGCGACTTGTTCGGCGATACCCTCTCCACTTTGGCTTGCGAAACGCCGCGCACGACAGGCATTTTCCTCTCCGTGACGCTGGTGCCGCTGATTCTGCGCGTCTTCGGTGCCAACAAGCGCAATGGGCAAATCTTCTTATTCTTCCTTGACAGCGTCCGCGCCACGCTCCAGTGGCTCGTCTGCGGGCACTACATCAAACCCGACTTCAAGGGCAAGAACCACCTGATGTTCTGTATCTGGTGGGCGTTCTTCATGTTCATCAACGGTATGGACAACTCCTCCTGCGATGTCATCGGCGGCGAACTCGGCCGCGAAATCGCCGACTATACCGAATATATGACCGGCGAACGTCCGGACGGCACGCAGGGCATACTGACCGGTTTCATTTCCCGCCTGTCCGCGCCGCTAAATGCCGCTTTTACCATCGTGGTATTCAAGTGGACGGGCTACAACCCCTCCTTGGGTTACGGCTTCTTCCGCCAGCAGAATGTGACTACCTATAAGCGGCTCTTCTTTTTAGAAACCGCCTCCGGGATTCTCCCGGGCATAGCGGGGATTATCCCGTGGTTCTTCTATGACCTTGTCGGCGAGAAGCGCGAGCAGATGTACGTCGCCCTCAACGAACGCCGTGCCCTCTTAGCCAAAGAGCCGCCTGCCGAGCTGGAGATGATTGAGGAGGCCATGGCAAAGGGGGAGGAGTAGGCGGTAAAAAGGCATCAAAGCGACAATGGTAACAAACGGTAACAATTTTTAGCCAAAACAATAACCATGGCGAGGATGAAAGGACAGTATATGGGGGTTCTTATGCCGAACATAAAAATCGACTTTAACAGCAAGCTGGTGCGAACACTTCTCTTTGCCGGTACGGTCTTGGTGTTGTGTTTATTCCAATGGCGAACCTATTATTCCACGCCCACTTTCGGTCTTGACCCATCATGGAAAATAAGCCTCGGCATGATGACCGATAGCGATACTCTGTTCTTCGGAAAGGACTATGCTTTCACCTACGGTCCCGCATATTTTCTGATGAAAGGCTTTGTGAAAAGCAGTTCCATACTGTTTAACATCATTAGTGCGGTGGGATTGAATCTGTTGTTTCACACCATTCGCGTCTTTCTGATGAGCAAGATTGCGTTTGGTATTCCCGCGGATACCAAAGCCGCAAAAGCCGCGAAGCTTGCAGCATTGGTGCTTCTGTTTTCGGCGGCAAACCAAACGCTCTTTTGCGATTGCGTTGCAACGCTTGCCTTCTTTTGGCTGTATGATATAATGCTACTGTTGCGGGATAACGCTTTCACACGCAGAGACTTCCTATGCAAAGTGCTGCCGTGTACCGTAATGCTGGGTATCCTGCCGTTGGTGAAGTTCAGCTATGGTGCGGTAGCTGTTTTTGTTGTTCTTTCCCTGTGCGGTGTTCTGCTGGCAGGCAAATGCTTTGCCATGGCAATCGGGAGTTTGCTGGTTTTTCCTGCCGCAGTCTGCGCTTATTGGGTACTGCTTGGACAGAAGCTAAGGTACATAGGTCTGTATTTCAAGTATGGCTTGGAGCAAGCATCCGGTTACTCCGAAACGATGGCAGGTGGTTTACAAACAGATTCCGGTGCCATTCTGTATTTGCCGCTGCTGCTTTTTGGCATAGCCTTCTGCGCTTCCTGTGCGTTAGGGTTGCTGTGGGTTTTCCGGAATGACAAAAGGAAAGCGTTTGCGTTGTTCGTGGGTGTATCCCTCCTATTCTTGACTTGGAAAGAAGCGTTTGTACGTTTTGACGAGGGTCATGCCCTCTCTTTTTGCGGTGCCGCTGTGTTCTCTGTGGTATACATTATATATGTAATACACAAGGAAAACCTGAAGATTCAAAAACCGCTGCCGAAAAAGCTGCGCCTTTTGCCTGCTGCCGTACTAACTGTATTCTTGGCGGTACAAGTTGTTGTAAATGGGATCTACTTTTGCAGTTATAAGACCTTTGTGACAGAAGCCTGGCATATTTTAAACTCTGAACATTCGTATGCCGGCACCAAGTCAGCTCTGCTTAATTATCACGAATGGTTTGAACCCCTCAATGAAAAGATAAGCAGCACGGATACAGTCGATGTGTTCCCAATCGAACTATCCCTAATCTATGCCTATGACCTTAACTACAATCCCAGGCTTTCCGTTCAGAGCTATTCGGACTATACCGCCGCGCTGGACAGCGCCACAGCGGAAGGTTTTTCAGGTGCACATGCACCGGACAAGCTGGTTTACCGTTATGACGGGAAAGTCGACGCAAGATATGTTCCATTTGATGAACCCCTGACTTTCCGCACGATTCTCAATAACTATACCGTCATAGACAGCATTGCTGACCAAGCCGCCCTATTGGAGCATACAGCGGATTCGGTTTTGCAGGAAGAGGTCATCAGCAGCTTGACTGCCGCAATCGGTGAGAATATCCCTGTACCGCAAAGTGATCTCGGCAACGTCTATATGCGCATTGCGCAGGATATAACTTTGCTCGGCAAATTAGCCAACTTTGTCTATAAGATGCCGCAGGATTACATTACCATCACCACAACAGACGGCGAGGAACACACATACCCATTTATCCGCAGAGTTGCCGCAAACGGTCTTTATGTTTCGTCTTTCGCGAAAGATGCCGACGGCTTGCACGGCATCCTAACAGGAGAAGCCGCAGCAGATATAGCGAGCATACGTATAGACAGCAGTGCGCTGTTCTATGATAAAGAATTCGGTGTTACGTTCTTCACTGAGAAAGGGTAGGTTGGAGATAGACTAAAATCACGGTAAGGAGGATTCTTTTGCCAAAGAAACACAGCACCCGTATCTACTGCGGCGTGTCACGATCGAAAACAACCTTTGGGCGAAATCCGCCAAGCTCGCCGATTTTATTCCCGGCTACAAGGCAGGCAACTACAGCATACCGAGCTCCTCCGCCATCTATGATACCCTACCCGGCTTCGAACCGATTCCGTTGGAGCAGATTGGGCGAATGAACTGAGCAGGACTTGCTTTTTTAGGAGAAATGGTGTATAATAATATAAAAGTATGAAAGGCGGTCAGAAGATGGATGAAACGGTGCTGAGGGAGTTGGAAATTATCAAAGAGAGCGTTCTGGCAATAATACCTGACACAGAAGCCATTTATCTTTTCGGTTCTTATGCCAACGGGACGCCTCATAAAGACAGCGATTTGGATATATATATTGTCGTGCCCGACACTATTGAACAACCGCAAGCAAAGACAGTTGATATCCGTATGCGCATGGCGGATTCTTCTCGCTTGCCTTTAGATATGATTGCCAACAATGTTTCCACCTTCAAGCGCAGAAGCAGTGGACTGACATTTGAAAGTGTTGTTGCCCGGAAGGGGAGGGTGATTTATCGTGCCGCTTGATATAGAACTTGTGCGAGAGTGGTTTCGATATGCGGATACAGACTTGGCTGTTGCAAACACCCTTCTCGCGCATCAATACCCCACCCCAATGGAAATCATCTGCTACCACTGCCAGCAAGCCGGAGAGAAGTATCTCAAAGGTTGCCTGTTGTGGTATGGCATAGAGCCTCCGAGAATCCATGACCTTCTGCGTCTGGGTCGTCTGTGCAATCAATACGATACTCGATTCAGTCAGCTTGACCGCCAAAATATATACCTATCGCAGTATGGAGTTCAACCTCGTTATCCGGCAGAGATACCCATTGATGCATCAATTATGAACCTCTGTATACGTTATGCCTCAGACATTCGCGATTTCAAAGCAATAGCAGAGATTAGGGCAAAGCCGGATAAGACCGTATGATTCATAAACCGATTCAATTGGAGTAAAGTACATTGCGCGAACTATCAGCCAAATGCATTACCGACACAATCGCCGACCTCTGCGGCGAAGCGAATTTGTATCTGCCGCAAGCCCTCTCGGACAGAATTGCCGCGGCGGCAGCGGCAGAAACAGATGCACTCCCACGGCAAATCATGGGCACCCTGCAAGAGAACCTGCAGGCGGCGGCAAGCAGACAACTCCCGATTTGCCAAGACTGCGGCATGGCTGTAGTGTTTGCCGAACTGGGGCAGGAAGTACACATCACAGGCGGCGGCTTTGAGGAAGCGATTCATGCCGGTGTGGCGAAGGGCTACAAGGAAAACTTCCTGCGCTGCTCTATCGTGGCAGACCCTTTGCGCCGCGTAAACACAGGAAACAATACACCGGCTGTCATACATCTGCGCATCGTGCCGGGGAATACACTGCACTTAGATGTATGTCCAAAAGGCTTCGGTTCCGAAAACATGAGCCGTCTGCAGATGCTGACGCCGGCGGCGGACAAAGCTGCCATAGCAGCTTTCGTCCTCGAGACCGTTCGGCTGGCCGGCTCTAACCCTTGCCCACCCATGACGGTCGGCGTAGGCATCGGCGGAAATTTTGAGACCGTGGCGCTCCTTGCCAAGAAAGCCCTTGTCCGTGACCCTGCCTTGCCAAACGCAGACCCCTACTATGCAGCCATGGAGGCGGAGCTTTTGGCGCAGATTAACGCAACAGGTATCGGTCCGCAGGGTTTCGGCGGGAAGACAACCGCCCTCACCTGCGCGATAGAAGCCGCCCCAACGCATATTGCCGGACTGCCTGTCGCCGTCAATATCGGCTGCCACGTAAACCGCCATGCCGCGGCGATTCTGTAATCGAAGCCATACATCAAGGAGAAGCACAATGCACCGCACCTTCACAGCGGATGAAAGCGCAGACGGTGAGCGGCTGGATGTCATGCTTGCCGGATGGCTGGAGCAATCGCGCTCCCATGTGCAGGGCTTGGTGAAAGCCGGGAAAGTAACGGTTAACGGAAAGACGGCAGTTTGCAGCCGCTTACTGCGAATAGGAGATACAGTCCATTGCATATATACACCTCCGCAAGAACCGTCCGCCAAGCCCGAGGCTGTCCCTTTAGATATACGCTATGAGGACGCACACCTCTTGGTCGTAAACAAACCGCAAGGGATGGTTGTCCACCCTGCACCGGGCAATCCGAACGGCACACTCGTCAATGCCCTGCTGCACCATTGCAAAGGGCAACTCTCCGGTATTAACGGCATCTTGCGCCCCGGAATCGTGCATCGCATAGACAAAGACACCTCCGGACTCCTGGCTATAGCCAAAACCGATGCCGCGCACAGCGGCTTGGCGGCGCAAATTGCTGCGCACGATTTTTTGCGGGAGTACCGTACCGTTGTTCACGGCGCACTCCCGCCCAGAGGTACCATTGAAGCGCCCATCGGCCGCCATCAAACCGACCGCAAGAAGATGACCGTCACAGAAAAGAACAGCAAAACCGCCGTCACGCACTACGAGTGCTTAGAGCAGACGGCAAAGTTCAGTTACGCACGTGTGCGCTTGGAAACCGGCCGCACGCACCAAATCCGCGTGCATATGGCACACATACATCACCCGGTAGCGGGCGACCCGGTCTACGGTGCGCAGCCGCCTGCCGCGGGACTTGCAGGGCAATGTCTCCATGCGGCAGTGCTGGGTTTTCGGCACCCCATAACGCAGGAATGGCTCCAAATCCAAGCGGAATTGCCGCCATGGTTTGAAGCTTTTCTGGTCAGCTGCCGCCATCAGACATAACGCCGAACGGCAAGGCCGAATTGTGCAGCTTTTTTGTACCCTTCGGCGAGGTACCCCGCGATACTTCTCTCATCTGCCCAATGGCTGTCCGTCCCCACGGTGACTTCTCTGCCGCCGCAGTCTTTGTATAGCTGCAGGAGTGCGTCCGCCGGGTGCGCTTCCTTGAAGCCGTTGGCAAAGGCCGAGGTATTGATCTCTATGACAATGCCCTGCTCTATAAGCAAAGAGAGTATTTCTTTCGCTTCGGCAACGGTATACTGCAGGCAGCGGTAATAGCGTTTCGGCAAATCCAAGTGGGCGACGCAGTCCACGCCGCCGCACGCTGCCATGCGGCGCATTTCTTCCCAATAGGCACCGTACATCTCCGCGGCGGAAACGCCCGCTTTCAGCAATTCCGGCGGGAATCTGCCGCCGCAGAAGTAGTGCGTTGCCCCGAGCAGAAAATCATAAGGGAGTGTGCGGGCATAAGCCAACTCTTTCGGATGATTCTGCGGTTCGGAGAACTCCACGCCGGAAAGTATGCGCAACTGTTTCCCAAAGAGACTGCGACAGCGGTCTATTTCCGCGAAATAACCATCCCTGTCATAGTGACCGGCACCGAGGCTGGTTTCGTCTATATCCCAGTGTTCTGTGAAGCATAGTCCTTCCAAGCCGCACGCTAAAGCCAGACGGCACTGCCGCTCCATACTCTCTTCGGTATCGGGACTGAAGCGGCTGTGGACGTGCATATCTATCATGATAAGTGTTCCTTATCCGCTTACGATTCGCCGGCTGCGGTATCTGTTTCCTCATGAACCAAGCCGGGCTTTTTCTTTGGGAACACAACGAATTTATAGAACAAAAATTCTGTAATACCATTGACAAGCAGCGTTGATACAAAGAGTGTATAGCGCAGCCATTCCGCAGGGTCGGTGCCGCCGATGACTTTATTCAACCACGTAGAGAGCGGCGTGAACACAAGGTAGTATCCCGCCACCTTGAGCATGGCAATCGGGATATTGCCCGCATCTTTAAAAGTGAACTTGCGGTTAAAGCTGAAATTCCACAGCACAGACAGCACCAGAGAAATCAGATAATTCGCCCAGTGCGGCAGCACTTTGACGACATCCGTGAGGAGGGCAAAACTCCCGGTTTGAATCGCCCCGGCAGAGGCCGCGAAGCAAAAGTACTTGACCGTTTGGAAGAATGTTTCTTTGCGTGCCGCTTTCTTTTGTGCAGCTTCGTCAGGCAACAGGGTGGTTTCGGTATCCATACAGCAGACTCCTTTGTTTTCGGCAGCCCCATCGCCGCCATATACATATGATTATACACTATAATACAGAAAAAAGCAAGCCTTTCCTGCCTGTTATTTCCTCTTTCCGATAAACAGGAAAATAAAAAATGAAAAAAACACTTGACAAATGCTTTCCCGTATGCTATAATAAACAGGATAACCAAACGGAGGATACAATTTCCATGCGCACCGCCGGCAGCTTCGTAGTACTAATTAACGGCATTATCATTATTATCGATGATGGTGCTGTGAAGCGGTGCGCTTGATAAGGAATACGACAATCCATCAGCCAAAGCCTCACAGTCAAGACTGGAAGGCTTTTTCAATTTTTACAGGGAGTTGGCAAACGTTTATGCAATACAAAGGTGCCAAGCTGCTTATAGAAACGCTCTGCGACTTGGGGGTCGATACCATCTTCGGCTACCCCGGCGGCGCGGTATTGGATATCTATGATGAGCTGTATCTGAATGCCCACCGCATCCGGCACATACTCTCCGCGCATGAGCAAGGTGCCGCCCATGCTGCCGACGGCTATGCCCGTGTGACCGGAAAGCCGGGTGTCGTTATCTCCACCAGCGGTCCCGGTGCAACCAATCTTGTCACAGGGATAGCCAATGCCTACCTCGACTCCGTTCCCCTTGTCGCCATCACCGGCAACGTCGGTGTTTCGCTCCTCGGGAAAGACAGTTTCCAGGAAGTCGACATTGTAGGCATCACCCAACCCATTGTAAAACACAACTACATTGTCCGTGATGCGGCACAGCTCGAGCATACCATCCGAGAAGCTTTCCAAATCGCAACCTCCGGCCGGCCGGGTCCTGTTCTGGTCGACATTCCCAAAAGCGTACAGACGCAGGCAGCGGTGTATAAAGGCTTTTCTGAAGCCAAGCCGAAACCGGCAAACCCAATGCCGGATTTGACCGAGGCTGCAGAAGCGATCTGCGCTGCGAAACGTCCCTACATCTATCTGGGAGGAGGGGTCATTTCCGGAGGTGCGGAGAAAGAAGCACTTGAATTCGCACGGCGAATATCCGCGCCCATCGGGCTTTCCATCATGGGGCTTGCTTGCATTCCGTATAATGAACCGCTGAACCTCGGAATGTGCGGAATGCATGGGCACTATGCTTCGACGGTCGCACAGTCCAAGGCGGATCTGCTCATAGCCTGCGGGGTGCGCTTCTCCGACCGTGCCACCGGGAATGTAGACAAATACCGCGCAAATTGCAGAGTCATTCATATCGATATTGACCGAGCGGAACTCGGCAAAAACGTGGTACCCGATATCTGCTTGCAAGGCGATGTAAAAGCAATTCTGACGGGTCTGCTTGCACGGTTGCAGCCGCAGCAGAATCCGGAATGGCTCGCAGAAATCGAAGCACTCAAACAGCACTTACCGCCTCCTCCCGCGGATACGTTTACGCCGCAAAACATCATCCGCGCCGTCCGGCGGCATATGCCGCAAGATGCGGTCATCGCCACCGATGTCGGTCAACACCAAATGTGGGTTGCGCAGCACTATCCGTTTACACAGACGCGTACGTTCCTGACCTCCGGCGGCTTGGGAACAATGGGCTATGGCTTGGGTGCGGCCATCGGCGGCTGCATCGGTTCCGGTCGGAGGCGCACCGTCCATTTCACCTCCGACGGCAGTTTCGGCATGAACCTGAATGAGCTCGCGACCGCCGTTTCCCAGAACTTGCCGATCGTCACGGTCATACTGAATAACGGAGTGCTGGGTATGGTGCGCCAGTGGCAGACCATCTTCTATCAGCAGCATTATTCGCACACCACCCTCTGCCGGCAGACGGATTTTGTCAAACTCGCCGAGGCCTTCGGTGCCCAAGGCGTACGCGTAACGTGTATCCGGGAGTTGAACGCAGCTCTGGAAAGCAGCCCCGACAGCCCATTGGTCTTGGATTGCCTGATTGATATGGACGAATGCGTTTTTCCCATGATCCCGCCGGGCGGCTGCGTGGAAGATATCCGGATTCACTGAATACGATGAACAATGTATCAGCTCAAAAATGAATAGGATGGATGCATATGCAAACCGAACGATTCACCGTCGGCGTCTTGGTCAACAACCATTACGGTGTCTTGGGCCGCATCACGGGTCTGTTCTCCAAGCGCGGTTATAACATAGAGTCCCTCGCGGTCGGCACGACCGAAAACCCGCTCTATTCCCGCATCACCATTGTATGCATAGGGGATGCGTATACCCGCAACCAAGTGGTGTGCCAATTGGAGAAGCTCCATGATGTGCTTAGTGCCGCCTTATTCTCCGATGAAGAGACTGTGATTACAGAGCACATCCTCCTCAAAATCCGTACAAGCGGCAACGAACCCAATGCGCTCATCAGCGACATTATCCTCCGTTTCAACGGCAAGGTACGGGACTTCGGCAAAGGCTTCATCACAGCAGAAACCTCCGCAGCCCCGGAGCGCATTGATGCTTTCATTGAAGCGGTTCGGCCGCTGGGTATCCTCGAAACCTGCCGCAGCGGTGCCTTGGCCATGAGCCACGGCAACAGCGATCTGCTGCAAATCCCCGAAGCCTAAACACGTGTACATTTGCCTAACCCTATATCATCTCATTTTCGAAAGAAGGACACCTACCATGGCAACAATCTATTATGAACAAGACTGCGACCTCTCCAAGCTCGACGGCAAAACCGTAGCCATCATCGGCTACGGAAGCCAAGGCCACGCCCATGCCCAGAATCTCCGCGACAACGGTGTCAAGGTCATCATTGGGCTGTACGAAGGCTCCAAAAGTGCCGCTGCCGCCAAAGCCGACGGCTTTGCGGTGTATAACACCGATGAAGCGACCCGTCTGGCCGACCTCATCATGATTCTCGTCAATGACGAGAAACAGGCGGCAATCTATAAAGAAAAGATTGCTCCTAACCTCACCGCCGGCAAAACCCTGCTCTTTGCGCATGGGTTCAATATCCACTTCAACCAAATCGTGCCGCCCGAGGATGTCAACGTGGTCATGGTGGCGCCCAAAGGACCCGGACACACCGTGCGCAGTCAGTTTGTGGAGGGCAAAGGTGTCCCGGATCTTGTTGCCGTTTATCGGGACGCCGACGGCACCGCCAAAGACATCGCCCTTGCCTATGCCATGGGCATCGGCGGTGCGCGTGCAGGAATCCTCGAGACCACATTTAAAGAGGAAACAGAAACCGACCTCTTCGGTGAGCAATGCGTTCTCTGCGGCGGTGTTACGGCTCTGATGAAAGCCGGATTTGAAACGCTGATTGAGGCGGGCTATCAACCGGAGAGCGCTTATTTTGAGTGCATCCACGAGATGAAGCTCATCATAGACTTGGTTATCCAAGGCGGCCTGTCGTTTATGCGCTATTCCATTTCCGATACAGCGGAGTACGGCGATTATACCGTCGGACCGCAAATCATCACAGAGGAAACCAAAGCCCGGATGAAACAGGTCCTCGGGCGTATCCAAAACGGCGAGTTCGCCCGCGACTGGATTCTGGAAAACCGCGCCGGGCGCCCCTCTTTCCTTGCCAAACGCCGCTTAGAGGCCGAGCACCCGGCGGAGGTCGTCGGGAAGGAATTGCGCGCCAAATTCAATTGGAAGAAGTGAGTATAATGCCGAACGCTGCCTACCAAGGCGCAGAGAATGCGCCCAAACGCGCCCTGCTCAAAGCTTTGGGCTATACCGATGCACAGATTCGCCGCCCCATCATCGGCGTAATCTCTTCATTCAATGAAGTTGTTCCCGGGCATATGCACCTACTGCAGATTGCCCGCGCCGTCAAAGACGGCGTGTTGGCGGCGGGCGGTACCCCCATGGAAATCAATACGATCGGTGTATGCGACGGTCTGGCGATGGGACACGAGGGGATGCACTACTCCCTCCCCTCCCGCGAAATCATCGCCGACAGCGTGGAGTGCATGATCAAAGGGCACGCCTTTGACGGTTTGGTCTTTATCCCGAACTGCGACAAGATTGTTCCCGGTATGCTCATCGGTGCAGCGCGGTGTAACCTGCCGTCGATTTTTATCTCCGGCGGTCCTATGCTCTCGGACGGCGGCCACGACCTCAATACGGTGTTTGAGGCCGTTGGCGGTTTCATGGCAGGAAAAGTCACAGAAGAGGAATTGCTTGAGGTTGAAAACAGCAGCTGCCCCGGTTGCGGTTCTTGCTCGGGGATGTTTACTGCCAATTCCATGAACTGCCTATGCGAAGCCATCGGTATGGCATTGCCCGGCAACGGCACTATCCCCGCTGTCTATTCCGAACGGCTGCGTCTCGCCAAGGCGGCAGGGGAACAGATTCTATCCCTTGTAAGACAGAATATAAGACCAAGTGATATTCTGACGGACAGCGCTTTTCAAAACGCCTTGCGCTTGGATATGGCCTTGGGTTGTTCCACCAATTCAGTTTTGCACCTCTTGGCTATCTCCCATGCCGCCGATGTCAAGCTCGACCTACACAAGATCAACCAAGTGAGCGAAACCACCCCGAACCTCTGCCGCCTGGCGCCGGCAGGGGGGCACCATATGCAGGACTTGCACAAGGCCGGCGGCGTCTTTGAAGTCATCGCCCGTTTGGCAGAGAACGGAATGTTTGACACAACCGCTTTAACGGTATCCGGCCGGCGGATGGAAGACCTCTTGGCGGCTCGGCCGAGAAAAGCCGATACCGGGGTCATCCGGCAGCCTGCGAATCCGCACTCTGCCACCGGTGGTTTAGCTGTCCTCTTTGGCAATCTCGCCCCGGATGGAGCTGTCGTTAAGCGCAGTGCCGTCGCGCCGGAAATGCTGAAGCACTCCGGACCTGCTCGCGTATTTGACGGGGAAGAAGCGGCGATCAAAGCCATCTTCGGCGGGGAAATCCGCCCCGGGGATGTGGTTGTCATCCGCTACGAAGGTCCGGCAGGCGGTCCCGGAATGCGGGAAATGCTCGGTCCCACCTCCGCCATTGCCGGCATGGGGCTGGATAAGCAAGTGGCACTCATTACAGACGGCCGCTTCTCCGGAGCAACGCGGGGCGCGGCCATCGGCCACATATCCCCCGAAGCGCAGTCCGGCGGCACGATTGCACTCCTGCGCAACGGTGATCGGATAGAGATTGACATTACCAACTACACCCTATCCGTCGCCCTTACGGAAGCGGAGCTTTCCGAGCGCCGCAAAGCATGGTCGCCTCCCGCAAAACCGCTGTCCGGGTATCTGCGCCGCTATGCCAAAGCCGTCTCCTCCGCCGACAAAGGTGCTGTTGTCGATTAACAATGGTGCGTGAACCGTACACCGTAAGTACCCCGGATTTATGCAGATAAGGAGTATTCCCCAATGAAAATCTCTGTTCTGGATTCCACCTTGCGTGACGGCGCCCAGGGCGTTGACATCTCCTTTTCGGTCAACGACAAGATAGCCATAGCCAAAACCTTGGATGCTTTCGGCGTGGACTACATCGAAGCCGGCAACCCGGGTTCAAACCCCAAAGACATGGAGTTCTTCTCTTTGGCTCGCGAGCTTGACCTGAAGAATGCCAAACTCTGCGCTTTCGGCTCCACCCGCCGAAAAGGAATCCCTGCGGAGCAAGACGCGAATCTCCGGGCACTCCTCTGTGCCAATACGCCTGCCGTTACTGTTTTCGGCAAGGCCTCCCTTCTGCACGTGCATGAAATTCTGGGTGTCTCCCCGGAAGAAAACCTCCGCATGATAGACGAATCCATCCGCTTCCTGAAAGAAAACGGAAAGGAAGTCATCTTTGATGCCGAACATTTCTTTGACGGTTATGCACTCGATGCGGTTTACGCCGCCGCGGTGCTTTCTGCCGCCGCGGCTGCGGGAGCAGACATTCTTTGTCTCTGTGATACCAATGGAGGCACCTTGCCCTTAGGTATCCATGAAACCGTAAAACGCTTGCATAAAGATTTCCCGGCTGCGTTTTTCGGAATCCATACGCATGATGACATCGGCTGCGCAATCGCCTCCTCCCTCCTTGCCGTGGATGCAGGTGCGGCACACATCCAAGGCACTTTTATCGGTTTTGGGGAACGGTGCGGCAATGCGGATTTGTCCGGCATACTGCCGACCCTCGCTTTGAAAAGCCGGAATGAGATTACCGGGGACATCTCTCAAACCGCCTCCGCCGCCCGGAAGATTGCGCAGATTGCCAACGTATCTATACCGGCAGGCAAGCCCTATATCGGCAAAAATGCTTTCTCCCACAAGGCCGGCATGCATATTGACGGCGTCCTCAAGAACAGCTCCTCCTTTGAACACATCGACCCTGCGCTGGTTGGCGGCGAACGGCGCTTTATGCTCAGCGAAGTGGCTGGGCGCGGCAGTATCCTGGAGAAAATCCGGCCCTACGCGCCGCACATAACCAAAGACGACCCTCTCCTCGGCGAAATCGTCGCCGCTCTCAAGGAGTTGGAATACCAAGGCTATCAGTTTGAGGGTGCGGAAGCCGGTTTTGAACTGCTGACCAAAAAGCTGCTCGGTACCGCAAAGCCGCATTTTCGTCTGGTGCTATACAAAATCACGGGCGAATTCCCGCCGCTCGAGGGGGAGTTTCCCTCTACCGCTTTAATCAAAGTGGAGGTAGATGGGCAGTACGAAACCACGGCCGCCCAAGGCTGCGGTCCCGTTCACGCCCTTGATTCCGCCCTGCGCAAAGCGCTTCTGGTCTTTTATCCGCAGCTGGCGGAAATGAAACTGACCGACTACAAAGTCCGTGTGCTCGATGAGAAAGCCGCCACCGCAGCCAAAGTGCGCGTCCTTATTGAAAGCGCGGACGATGCAGGAACATGGACGACCATAGGCGTTTCCGACGACATCATCGAAGCCAGCCTCAAAGCACTCATGGACTCCATCGAATACAAACTCAGCAAAGCCGAATAACACCACACACGAAAGGAATAAACACTATGGGTCAGACAATGACGCAAAAGATTCTCGCCGCCCATTGCGGCAAGGAGACCGTCACCGCGGGGGAACTGATTCTTGCAGACCTCGACCGCGTACTCGCCAATGACATCACAGGACCGGTTGCCGTAGAGGAGTTCGGCAGAATGAACGCCCGGGTCTTTGACACGGAGAAAATCTCCTTAGTGATGGATCATTTTGCGCCCAACAAGGACATCAAATCCGCCGCCCAATGCAAAGTCTGCCGCGATTTTGCAGCCGCAAACGGTATCCCCGGCTTCTATGACGGCGGGGAAATGGGCGTGGAGCACGCACTCTTACCGGAGAAAGGTCTGGTGACTGCAGGCGATGTCATTATCGGCGCGGATTCCCACACTTGCACGTACGGCGCACTCGGTGCGTTCTCCACGGGTGTCGGTTCCACCGACATGGCCGTGGGCATGGCGACAGGGAAGGCTTGGTTCAAAGTCCCGGCTGCCATCCGCGTAAGCTTAACCGGCAGATTGAACCGCTTCGTCACGGGCAAGGATGTCATCCTGCATCTCATTGGCCGCATCAGTGTAGACGGAGCGCTCTACCAATCCTTGGAGTTTACGGGTGCGGGTGTGTCTGCCTTATCGGTCAGCGACCGCCTGTGTATTTGCAATATGGCCATCGAAGCCGGCGGCAAGAACGGCATCTTTCCGGTGGATGAAAAGACACTCGAATACTTAGCGGCCGCAGGTGCAAAGGCGCCGATACTCTATGCCGCAGATTCGGATGCCGACTATGTGCGCACGATTGAGATAGACCTGTCAAGCGTAGAGCCGACGGTTGCTTTCCCGCACCTGCCGGAAAACGCACGTACGTTCGAGGAGATTGGCGATGTCCGAATCGACCAGGCTGTCATCGGTTCCTGCACCAACGGCCGCTTGGAAGACCTCGCCGCCGCCGCTGAAATCCTGCAAGGCCGCAAGGTAGCCAAAGGCGTTCGCGCCATTGTCATCCCGGCTACGCAAAAGATATATCTTGAAGCTCTGAAGCGAGGGTATCTGGAAACCTTTATCAACGCCGGTGCCTTGGTTTCCACCCCCACCTGCGGACCGTGCCTTGGCGGTCATATGGGAATCCTGGCGGCGGGGGAACGCGCCGTAGCCACCACCAACCGCAACTTTGTCGGGCGCATGGGTCATGTCGACTCGGAAGTCTACCTTGCTTCCCCCTATGTAGCCGCCGCCTCCGCTGTGACGGGCAAATTGACCGACCCGCGCAAACTGTAAACTACGGAAAGGAACAACCAACTCATGAACAAAGTCATCAAATACGGCGACAATGTCGATACAGATGTCATCATCCCCGCCCGTTACCTCAATACCACCGACCGCAAAGAGCTTGCCTCCCATGCCATGGAGGACATCGACGCCGACTTTCATCAGAAAATTACAGCAGGCGACATCATCGTAGCAGGGAAGAACTTCGGCTGCGGTTCCTCCCGCGAACACGCGCCTATTGTCATCAAGGAGAGCGGCATTGCGCTCATCATTGCCGAGAGCTTTGCACGGATTTTTTACCGCAATGCCATCAATATTGGTCTGGCCATTATCGAGAGCGCGGAGGCCGCTCGCGAAATCGAAGACGGCGATGTATTGTCTGTCGACTTCACGGCAGGAATCATTACCAACGAAAGCCAAGACGGCAAGCAGTACAGGGTAGCCCCCTTCCCGCCGTTCCTACAGAATATCATTCGTTCCGGCGGGTTGGTGGAACTGGTGTCGGCAGGCGATTTGCAATAAGCCGACGGCACATGCCGCATGCAGCGGAACCCGGTAGGTGGCAAGCATAGATTGGTTCCCGCCATAATCCTGTCTTTTCGTTCCAATATATAGAACTTCTGTTCTGTTTGACAATTCGGTTCCTTTGTGATATAATAATAAGTATGAGTATTCTTCTGAAGCCGGCTCCTGTACGTGCAGTAACAGCTGCCCCCCCTTCCAAGTCGGATTTGCACCGGCTTTTGATAGCGTCTGCCTTAGCGGGATGCCTGAATCAAGTGCAGCTTCCGCAAGAACTGTCGGAGGACATCCGAGCGACCTGGGCAGCCGTAAAGGACTTGGACAAGCAGGGGCAGCAGAGTATTGATTGCGGCGAAAGCGGTACAACCCTGCGGATTTTGCTTCCTATCCTTGCCGCATTGGGAAAAGAAACTGCCTTTGGCGGCGCCGGGCGATTGCCGGAGCGGCCGTTAGATGAACTGCTGCAACTGCTGGAGCGCCATGGTATCCACTGCGTCTATGCCGAACCGCCCCGCACTTTGCCTTTGCTTATCACGGGGCAACTGCGCAATGGGAGGTACGCCCTTCCCGGCAATGTTTCCAGCCAGTATATCTCGGGTCTGCTCTTTGCATTGCCGTTGTTGCGGCACACATCGCAGATTGTGCTGACAAGCCCTGCGGAGTCCGCCGGGTATATCCGCATGACGCAGCGCACACTCTCCCGCTTTGGCATAAAGATCCGGGAAACCGCTTATGGCTACAGTATCCCCGGCGGTCAGCAGTATACTTCTTCTGAAAGTACATTCCGCGCAGAGGGCGATTGGTCCAACGCAGCTTTTCCGCTCTGCGCCGGTGCCCTCGCCGGTGAGATGACCGTGAGCGGCTTGGATTCGGATTCCCTCCAGCCGGATAAGCGCATCTTATCCCTATTGGAGGAGATGGGTGCGTCCGTTTCTGTCACGGGGGATGCCGTCACCGTGCGGCGCGGCGAGTTGCGGGGCGCTTCCTTGGACGCTTCCGGCTGTCCGGACTTGGTACCCATTGCCGCCGTGCTGATGTCCCTTGCGCAAGGCAGAAGCCGCATTTATAATGCCGCACGCCTGCGCCTGAAAGAGAGCGACCGAATCGCCGCAGTTGTCGGACTGATCACTGCGTTGGGCGGCAAAGCGCAAGCCCTCCCCGACGGGATAGAGATTGAGGGACAATCCGCCCTGCGCGGCGGCGGTACCGTAGACAGCCAAAACGACCACCGTATCGCGATGTCTGCGGCTGTAGCCGCATTGCGCTGCGAAAAGCCGGTAACACTTACCGGTGCCGAAGCTGTTTCGAAGTCTTGGCCCGGGTTCTTTACAGCATATGCGGCATGGAAGATTTCCTGAAAGGGTGTGTATTGGATGTCCTCCTCCTACAACGGTGAAAAATTGCATCTTGCCATTTACGGACAATCCCATGCGGCGGCCGTTGGGGCTGTACTGGACGGCTTGCCTGCCGGGGAAGAAGTAGACTTGCAAGTCTTGCAGGCTTTTATGAAACGCCGCTCTGCACAAGGCCGTCCGGGCGATACGCCCCGCCGCGAGCCGGATGAAGTAAAGGTTCGTTCCGGTCTGCTGCAAGACGAAGCCGGCGCATGGCGCACCTGCGGCGCACCGCTGGCGCTGGAGATAGAGAACACAAACACCCGCTCCAAAGACTATGAACAACTCCGTGTGCTCCCCCGTCCCGGTCACGCAGACTATCCTTTGCAAGTCAAGCATGGCGGCTATCAGGATGTGCGCGGCGGCGGACACAGTTCCGGGCGGCTGACGGCGGCGCTTTGTGCCGTAGGGGGTATCTGTCTGCAACTCTTAGAACGGCAGAGCATCACAATCCGCTCGGAGATAAAGCAAATCGGCAAAACGACCGACCCGGCGCAGTTCGATAACGAAATCGAGCAAGCTCGTATGGCGCAGGACAGCGTCGGCGGCATTGTGGAGTGTACGGCAGAAGGTCTCCCGGCAGGATGGGGCAATCCCGTGTTTGATGGCATAGAGAACAACCTATCCAAAGCGGTTTTTGCCATCCCTGCCGTGCGGGGCATAGAGTTCGGTGCCGGCTTTGCCGCTGCGGCAATGCGCGGCAGTGAACACAACGACGCCTACTGCCTCGGGAGGGACGGCAGAATCCAAACCAAAACCAATTGCCATGGCGGTGTGCTGGGCGGTATCACCACCGGGATGCCTCTGGTATTCTGCGTGGCATTTAAACCGACACCGTCCATTGCGCAGGAGCAGCAAAGCGTGAACCTATACACAAAGGAAGAGCAACAAATCGCTGTCGATGGCCGCCATGATGCCTGCATTGTGCGCCGTGCGGCACCGGTTGTGGAGGCCGCAGCGGGGTTGGTGCTGTTGGATTTTTTCTTGGCAGGATAAGCGCAGAAGATGTGCGGACACCTGCTGACGGAACTTCAGTAAGAGAGGCAAAAAAATGATTCCCAAAACGCTTCATTACGTATGGCTCGGCGGGAAAGACAAACCGCGCTGTGTGCAAAAGTGCCTTTCCTCTTGGCGCAAGCAGGCACCCGACTTTGCCGTCAAGGAATGGAATGAAACGAACTTCCCCTTGCGGGAGTACCCCTTTGCCGAAGCCGCTTGCAAGGCAGGCAACTTCGCCTTTGCCTCCGATGTGGTACGGGCGGCGGTGCTACTGGATGAAGGCGGTATATACCTGGATACGGATGTGGAATTGCTGCAAAATCCGGCAGGCTTTTTGGATTGCCGCGCTTTCGCCGGATTCGAGGCAGGCAATTTTGTCGGGACTGCAGTGCTGGGTACACAAGCCGGCTTCCCGCTCTTAAAGGCGTATCTTTCCTTTTATAATGGGATAGATTTCCAATCGCATAGGGATACAAATGTTGTAATAATCACACAATTGCTCACAGAAATAGGGCTTTGCCGCGATGATTCCCGCCAAACGGTGCAGGGGATGGAGATTTGGCCGCAGGAATACTTCAGCCCCTTTGACTACCGCACAGGCCGTACAATGCTGACGGATAACACCGTTGCCATCCATCACTATGAGGGGACATGGCTGCCGCGGCATCGGCGGGTTTTGCACCAAGCGAAAATGCTCCTCGGGAAAGCGGTGAAACTGCCGTGAAGAATCTCCTGATTGTATCCCAGTGCATGGAACAGGGCGGGATAGAGCGAAGCCTCATCGAACTCCTGAAAGCCTTGGATCGGGAGAGGTTCCGGGTATTGCTCTTGCTTTTTGCGCACACCGGGCCGCTCATGGCTGAGATACCTGAGGATATCCGGCTCCTGCCGGAGAATCCGCGCTTGCGGGATATGCTCCTGCCAATAAAGACCGTCCTCAAACGCAGGGATTGGTCTGTTGGCGGGGCGCGTTTGTTTGCCAAGAGTTTGCATCGCCTGCAAGGCAAAACCGGGGATGCAGGCGTCTACGGTTTGCTGGAGGAGGTGCATTACCGCGCCGCCCGGCTTTTGCCGCTGCCGGCTGCCCCGCAGGGCGGGTGGGACGCGCTGCTTTCCTACCAATGGCCGCACAACTACGCGGCGCGCATTCCCGCAAAACGCAAGTTGGCATTCATTCATACCGACCCCGCTGCGCAAAGCCTGAACTTCCGGCGGGATGCCGTAACCCTCTCTGCCTTTGACGGCATCGCCTGCGTATCCGGCGGTGCGTTGCTGTCTTTTCAGCGGCTTTATCCCTCCTTGGCTGACCGAAGCTTTGTATTTGAGAATCTCCTCTCCCGAACCGGCGTGTGGGAGCGGGCAGAGGCGTTCGTCCCGGAGGATATGCCGCTTTGCCCGGATGGTCCCACACTCCTATCGGTCGGCAGACTTTGCTATGCCAAAGGCTTTGATGAGGCCATACGGCTTTCGGCACGGCTGCAAGCCATTGGTTTTGCGCACCGGTGGTATATCCTCGGCGGCGGGACGGATGCGGCCGCCTTGCGCAGCTTGGCACAGAGTGAACGCGCGGACTGTATCCGCTTCTTAGGTGAGAGGCCGAATGCACTGCCTTATATGAAAGCGGCGGATGCCATTGTGCAGACTTCCCGCTATGAGGGGCGCTGTGTTGCCGTCATGGAGGCACTCACGCTTGGGAAACCGGTGATGCTGTCGCCTTTTCCGACGGCATTGTCGCACATCACGCCGGGGGTGGATGGGGTTCTGCTTCCGGCTGAAGCGGCCGCCGCCGCCGAATGCATAGCGCAGCGTATGCAGGACAAAGCGTTGTTGCTGCGCCTCACTGTAAACGCACGCGCCCGTGATGTCAGCGGATACGGGCAGCTGGAAAGGCTGTATGGGATGCTGGAATTGCAATAGGCAGAGCGCAGGCGATAGGGAGCTTGCAGAGTCCGTCGGAAAAAATTTGAAAAAACGCTTGCATTTTCTGTTGCAGTATGGTATAATATTGAATATACTGTTGAGGAGATACACAGACTCTTGTCCGCTGTATACAAAGAGGCAGTATTTTTCATGAAACACCGTCGGGGTGTGGCGAAGTTTGGTATCGCGCTTGGTTCGGGACCAAGAGGCCTCGGGTTCGAATCCCGACACTCCGACCACGCAAATCCCGCAATCTGTATTGGGTTGCGGGGCTTTTTGTTTTTGTGCATTATGACGAAGACTAGGTGTTTTTTCGTATGAACAATCGTGAATTTGACGAAGGTTTGGTGTGGAGTGACCTTGCTCTGCCCCTTGCTTCTACCTTTAATTATAATGATTTTTCGGCACTTGTCAAGGGGTTGGGAA
>JAISUW010000036.1 GCA_031271865.1 Oscillospiraceae bacterium | reverse complement strand
CAGGAGTGCGAAGACCATTACAAATGCCGCGAACCTTCTGATATGCTTCATTTCTATTCCCTCCAATAATTGGTTGTTTACACTATTTTAACACAGGGATATGGGTTTGTCAAGGGGTTAATCGGTTGCGCATACGCGGCGGTTCGCGAACCGCCCGGGCGCCCTTCGCAAAAAACACTTGCATTCTCCCACCGTTTCCTGTATAATAATAAGCGTATACTTATAGGCAGGAGAGGGCTTTCGGAATGAATGGGCAATACAGGACACACACCTGCGGGGAACTGCGGGAGGCACATATCGGGCAGGCGGCTGTACTCAGCGGCTGGTGCGAGACGTTCCGCGACCACGGCGGGGTTATCTTCGTGGACTTGCGGGACGCCTACGGGGTAACACAGTTGGTGTTGCATGACGCGGCGCAGCTCAAAGGTGTGACGCGGGAAACCGTTGTCAAGGCAAGAGGTACCGTCGTCCTGCGCGACGCGGAGACCGTCAACCCTAAGATAGCGACGGGCACAGTGGAGCTGCGCACGGATACGGTTGAACTGCTTTCCGCACCGGCGGCGGCGCTGCCCTTTGAGATCACCGGGAGTGAAAGCGTGCGCGAGGATCTGCGCCTGAAGTACCGCTACTTGGATTTGCGCACACAAAAGATGCAGGCTAACCTAAAGCTCCGCGCCGCGGTCATTCGGCGGCTCCGCGAAAATATGGAAGCCCTCGGCTTCCTGGAGGTACATACGCCGATTTTAACAGCATCCAGCCCGGAGGGAGCCAGGGATTATCTTGTGCCTTCCCGTAAGTATAAGGGCAAATTCTACGCCCTGCCGCAGGCGCCGCAGCAATTCAAGCAGCTGTTGATGGCCTCCGGTGTGGACAGGTACTACCAGATTGCGCCATGCTTCCGTGACGAGGACGCCCGTAACGACCGTTCGCCGGGGGAGTTTTATCAGTTAGACTTTGAGATAGCATTCGCGACACAGGAGGATGTCTTTGAAGTGACGGAAACGGTGCTGTATGATATCTTTACGGCATTCGGCAGCGGTGCCGTCACCGAGAAGCCTTTTCCACGCATTCCATATAAAGATGCGATGCTCAACTACGGCACAGACAAGCCGGATTTGCGCAATCCCTTGCTTATCACGGACCTAACGGACTTTTTTGCCGATGTGGCGTTCAAGCCTTTCCAAGGCAAGCCGGTGCGGGCAATCAAGGCGCCGGGCTGCGCGAAGCAATCCAAGACTTGGTTTGAGGGGATGCTCCAATATGCACTCTCCATTGGTATGGGCGGTTTGGGCTACATTTCCGTCACAGAGGACGGCGGGCTGAAAGGCCCCATCGTCAAGTTCCTCTCCGAAGAGAAGCTCACGGCATTCCGGGCGCAGTTTGCACTCGCGCCGTGGGATACCGTGTTCTTTATCTGCGACCGCCCGAAAGCTGTCAACAAGCTCGCAGGGCAAATCCGCACGGAATTGGGGAGCCGCCTCGGCTTGATTGCCGGCGATGTATACAAGTTCTGCTTCATCGTCGACTTCCCAATGTACGAATACAATGACGAAACGCGCAAGATAGACTTCATGCACAACCCCTTCTCCATGCCGCAGGGCGGCTTGGAGGCGATCCAATCGCAAGACCCGTTGGATGTGCTGGCCTACCAGTACGACATTGTGGTCAACGGCGTGGAGCTGTCCTCCGGGGCGGTGCGCAACAATATCCCGGAGCTCATGGAGGCCGCTTTTGCCATCGCCGGCTATTCCGCTGAAGACGTGGAGAAACGCTTCTCCGCCGTCTATAACGCTTTCCGCTACGGTGCGCCGCCCCATGCCGGCATGGCACCCGGTGTGGACCGGATGCTTATGCTCCTGGCCAAAGAGGACAGCATCCGCGAGGTCGTGCCGTTCCCCATGAACGGCAACGCGCAGGACTTGCTCATGAATGCCCCCTGTGAGGTCAGTGAGGCGCAGCTACGGGAAGTTCATATCCGTATTCGGTAATCAAAACTGCGGCACCCGCCCTGCCAAGCAGGACGGGTGCTTTTGGAATAGCATTCAGCTGCGCGCTAAGACGCGGGTGGCTTCCTCTAGGGCAGTCAAGAAAGCCTGCACCTCGGCGACGGAGGACTCGCGGGTGAGGCTGATGCGCAAGGCACCGTCGATCTCGCGTTCCGAGAGACCCATGGCTTTAAGGACTTTGCTCTTCTTGCCGCGGGAGCAGGCGGAACCGGCACTCACGCAGATCCCGCGCTCGGAAAGGAAGTTGAGCATGGTTTCGCTCTTGAGGCCGGGCACGCTGATGTTGGTGAGATAAGCCAGCGCATTCTCCGGGGAGTTGATTTGGATACCCTCCAGCACATTCAGTCCCGCAACCAAGCGGTCCTTGACCATGCTGACGTGTGCCAGGCTCTTGGCTTCGTCCGGGAAAGCGGCGGCCGCGGCACCGAAGCCTGCAATAGCGGGCATCGGCTCTGTGCCGGGGCGCAGAGTGCCCTCCTGCTCTCCGCCGTAGAGGATGGGCTTCACCTTGGTGCCCTTGCGGACATAGAGCGCACCGGCGCCTTTCGGTCCGTGAATCTTGTGGCTGGAGACCGTGATCATATCCACGCCCAGTCGGTTGGGATAAATCGGCAGTTTGCCGAAAGCTTGCACGCAGTCGCAGTGAATCACTGCAGGGGCACCGACCGCCGCTACGGCCTTGCGGATGGTGTCCACCGGTTGGAGGGTGCCGACTTCGTTGTTGACAGCCATAAGACTCACGAGGATGGTGTCGGCGTTCACCTTGGCCTGAATCTCCTCCTCGGACACGCGCCCGTTAGCGTCCACATCCAAGTACACGACCTCAAAGCCGCGCCGTTCCAACTCCGCTACGCTCTGTGCAATCGAGCTGTGCTCCACAGAACTGGTAACCACACGGCGGCCGCGCTTGGCGTTGGCCATAGCCGCCCCGATGATGGCGAGGTTGTTGGCCTCCGTGCCGCCGCTGGTAAAGTGTACCTCCTCAGGAGCGCAGTGCAGTCTTGCGGCGACCTTCACACGCGCCTCCTCGCGGACGGCTTCACCGTCATAGCCCTTCTTGTGCATGGAGGATGGGTTCCCCCAGCGCACTTGCAGCGCATCAAGCATCGCTGCCACAGCCTCCGGGCAGGGGCTGGTTGTCGCGGAGTTGTCAAGATAAGCGTCCATCAAATCCGCCTCCCTTCCAAGGACAAGCCCTCAGCAGACCGTCCGATATACAGTATCTTCATTAGGATACCCTCGCTTGTTCAGAAATGAGTTATATACGATTGGAAATATATACAATCAGGCGTATGTGCCTGTAACAGTTCGGTTCCATAAACCCCGGGAAGTGAATATAATTTCAGCTTCCCTACGGCAGTATATGTTTGTCCGGGGTGGAGGGTGAATCAGAAATATGCCCCTATTTTGTACGTATATATTTTCTTTGATTTTGATGGGTTTTTCCTCCGATGTGAAAGGAATCGGCATTGTTGAGGGTAAACACGTAAAGAATGGAACCTGCTTGTGATTTGGTTTGCAAGGGAATCTTCTTCCAGTTGTACTCGTGCAGTAAATGTTCTAAGGTATATTCAACCCCAAGGTCGAAGGTTTTAGCTCGTTCAACGGCTAAACGTCCTAAGGTAATGCCATTGTAATCGGCTGGACTGGGTTGTTCCGGCATATCTGTTCTCCTTTAATCATAGTTTCAAATCTATAGCATTACACTGATTATACAATATTCTCAGCAGGAATGCAAGAACAAAATTGTCAAAATTGTGTAAAGTCGGCAATAATCGACATTTTGGATGGGTGTAGTCTTATGCTTGTTATAATAAGAATAGCTTTGTTCATCCACCTTGGGGAATCAGTCCCCACCCCCCTGCCGGGGGTTTCCCGGGGCGACTTCTTGGGTGTCACGAGATAGGGACGTGGCTATGGGGACGTGGCTATGGGGACGTGGACATGGGGACGTGGCTATGGGGACGTGGCTATGGGGACGTGGCTATTGCCACGTCCCCATGTGGCCTTTATCATCATTGACCAACAGCAGTTTCATAATACTTCTGTCTATTCATATTCTGCTAAACCGTCAATGCAAACTGCCTTGATGGTTTTCATCCGATCCTCATCCAACTTATACCTCCGCAAAAACACCAACAGCCCGCAAAAGGCCAGCACCGGGGGAATCAGGAACATCATGTTGATAATGCCCCATTGGGTCTTGGGCGTCTGGAACGGGATTGCGCCGTCGTAGCCGATAATCTCAAGACCCAAGAACATGATGAGTGTTTGGATGCAGTACGCTCCTTTCTGGAGGAAGCCTTTCATGCTGAACACAATGGAATCGGCGCGGTAGCCGAGTTTGTAGAGCGTATAGTCCACAATGTCCGAGAGCATGATGGTCTGGCTCACAAAGCAGCAGCCGATGCCCATCATGCCGATAAAGCCGAAGAGGGCAAACAGTACCGAAACATCCCAAAGCACGGAGAATGTGAACATCCCGAGGTAGCCGGCGATGGCCATGCAGATGGCAAGCGCGATAACCGTATTGCGCTTCAGCCACTTAGTTAGGAGGGGAATCAGCACCAAGCCCGCCGCCTGACCTGCACCGACAAGCAAACCGAAGAAAGAAAGCTCGTTCAGGTTGCCGCGCACGTCCTCGAAATAGTAGGTGGACAGTCCGCTCATCAGGTACCAGCCCGTATTGCACAGAACCGCCACAAGCATGAATACAAGCAGCTGGTCATTGGCGATGACTGTCTTGTATGCTCGCTTCAGGGAGAACTTCTCCGTATTTGCGCTTTGCATACCAACGGTGGATTGGGAGAGGGCGGGGATTCGCTTGGTGGTGCGGTAGGCTATGAACTGCAAGCCAATCAGAACCGCGGCGCAGATAACTACCCAGCGGAAGTAGCCCTTTTCATTTAGACCTTCCGCATGGCCCAAGGCGGCTATCATCGGCGCGGAGGCAATGACAATCACGAGATTCCCCAAGCCGGAGAAGACCCGCGGGACAGTAGCGGCTATGTTACGCTCTTTGGGCTCTTTCGTTAGGGAGGGAACCATGCTCCAGAACGGGATGTCCATGATGGTGTTGGTCATGTCCCAGAGGACATACATCACAGAGGCCCAGATGCACAAGCCGACGTTTACGCCGAGGCGCGGCGCGACAGGTGTAAAGCCCGGATTCCAAAACAGAAGCACCAGCGCGGCGGCATTGGCGAAAGCGCCTATCATGAGCCACTTGCGGTATTTGCCATGCTTGGAGTGTGTATTGTCCACAATGACACCCATGAGTGGGTCATTGACACCGTCCCAGATGTGAGCGAAGAAAGTCAGAACGGCCAGAAACACCGGCGGCAGGAGCAGAATGTCCGTCTGGTACTTCGCGAGGTAGGTATTGAACAGCCCATAGGACAAATCCATCCCCAAGGCACCGACGCCGAAGCCCACCCAGCGGGGCAGTTTCTTCCAAACGGAGGGATTGCTTTCCATGGCGGTACACATTCCTTACTGTATCGAATTTTACTCAGAACGGCATGGAGAGTTGATGATAAAAGTCCTCAAGGCTGATTTTCTGCAAGCTGCATTTGCCGATGTCCTCCGGGCTAACGACGGTGAGCATATTCCCGCTGCGCTTCTTGTCCTGCGCCAAGGCGGTGAACAGGGTGCGCAGGGGGTAGGGCAACTTGGTCGGCAGGCCGTACTTCTTCAGGGTGTTCCAAATCCGTTCGGAAACTGCCATGTTCAAGTCGCCCCACTCCACAGCCCACTGGCAAATCAGGCAGATGCCGATGGACACAGCCGCGCCGTGGGGGATAGAAAAGTTTGAGACAGCCTCAATGGCGTGCCCCAAGGTGTGCCCTAAGTTTAAGAGCTTACGGTCCCCACTTTCGCGTTCGTCGCGCACGACAACGTTGCGTTTCAGCTCGACGTTGCGGGCAATCCATTTTTCGGAGTTGTCGGTGAAGCTGCCGTTTTCCAATGCGGCAAACAGATCCGGATCAAAGAGGATGCCGTGCTTGATGCACTCCGCCAGACCGTTGGCATACTCCGCGGGGGGGAGCGTCTTGAGTGTGGTGATGTCGCAAAAAACAAAGGCAGGCTGGTGGAAAGCACCTGCCAGGTTTTTCCCTGCGCGCAGATTCACGGCTGTTTTGCCGCCGACGGAGGAATCCACCGCCGCCAAGAGCGTGGTCGGCACCTGCACAAAGGGCATCCCGCGCCGATAGGAGGCCGCCGCGAATCCGGTCAGGTCGCCCACAACACCGCCGCCCAAGGCAAGCAGAAAGTCCCCGCCGGTCAGCTCCGACTCCGCGCAGAATTCGAGAAGGCTGCCGAAACTTTCCAAGGACTTGCTTTCCTCACCGGCCGGGAGAATATAGGGCAGTGGTTCAATGCCGGCGGCGGTGAGGCTCTTTTCCACGACTTTGCCGTACAGCGGCCACACATTGCTGTCCGATACAACCGCGCAGCGGTGTCCGGTGAACTTTCCCGCGCAGAACACACCGACTTCCCGCAGCAGACCGCTGCTGATATAGACCCAATACGAGCGTTCCCCCAAGGGGACTTCAACGGTTTGCATAGCTTCTCCTTTAGTTTGTACGCTTTTATAGTATGATACCATGATTTGAGGGAAATGTCAAGAGAGGCTTTTTTCTGATAACCCTTTATCAAAACCTTGACTAACCCGGCGCAATGTGCTATAATACACCTGTTGCGCCGGTTCAAACCGGACGCCATTTTACAACTACATGAAAGCGAGAGTAAGCCTATGCTGCCCAACGACCGCAATATCCGGATTGGTTTCGTCGGCGTCGGAAACATCAGCGGAATCTATCTGGAGAACATCACGAAGAACTTCAAGGAAATCGAAATCATCGGTGTTTGCGACCTCGTCCGTGAGAAAGCCGAGCGTGCGGTGAAGCAGTACAATATCCCGAAGCTCTACAATGATATGTATGAGCTGTTCGCCGACCCCGAAGTGGATATTGTTCTCAACATCACCCGCCCCTATGAGCACTATGAGGTCAGCAAAGCAGCGCTGGAAGCCGGCAAGCCTGTCTACTCCGAAAAACCGCTCGCCGCCACATTGGAAGAGGGCAAAGCCCTCCTGGAACTGGCGAAAGAAAAAGGCTTGGCTCTCGGCGGCGCACCCGATACGTTCCTCGGCGCCGGCATTCAGGGAGCGAAGAAACTCTTGGCGGACGGACTCATCGGTGATGTTATCGGCGGTGCGCTCCATATGATTTGCCACGGCCACGAAACTTGGCATCCCGATCCCGCTTTCTACTATGACAAAATCGGCGGCGGCCCGATGCTCGACATGGGTCCGTACTATGTCACCGCTGCCGTCAACCTCATCGGCCCGGTGCAGGCTGTCACGGGCTTCACGAAGAGCACCTACCCGACCCGCCTTATCACTTCCCAGCCTCTCAACGGCACGGTGATTGACGTCGGCTGCCCGACCTACTACCAAGGCGTGCTGAAGTTCGTCAACGGTGCCATCCTCAGCATCATTATGACATTCGACGTCTACGGTCTGCCGAACAAGGAGTGCATTGAACTTTACGGCACCAAAGGCAGTATGACCGTCCCCGACCCCAACGGCTTCGGCGGCGGCTATACTGTCGCCACAGCCGGCACGGAGAGCCTCAAGTCCGCCATCAACGGCGCGGACGTGAAGATGCACTACCCCGCCAAAATCAGCAACCCCGTCAAGGCCTATAGCCAAAATTCCCGCGCCCTCGGTTTGGCGGATATGGCCAAAGCCCTCCAGACCGGTCGCGATGCCCGTGCCTCCGTAAACCTCACGTACCACGTCTTGGAGGTTCTGTCTGCTATGGAGACCGCCTCCGCAGAGGGCAAGACCGTTATTATTGAGTCCGCCAAAGACTTCAAACAACCCGCCCCCCTCCCCCTTGACCAAGAGCAGTGGGTTCTGGGTAGTTGAAAAAGTATCGTTGACGGCTTACCATAAAAATCAGGCACCGCCCCCTTTCGGGGGTGGTGCGCGTTTGCCCTTGCCTAGGATGATAGGGCTGCCGCTGACGGCTTCAGTTTATTTCTTGAAACGGCTGTTGTAAGTCATTGATTCGTATGTGTACTTTTTCCCGCACCTTGACAAAACGGTACGTTCGTGGTATAATAATCCGAAACAAACAAAACCGACCCGATACAGCCGGGCAGCACCGCAGAGAAGGGTTCCTTATGGCCTCCAAGAAAACCTACGACGACAATGCAATCACCGCCCTGAAAGGGGCCGATCAGGTGCGCAAACGCCCCGCTGTCATTTTCGGTTCCGACGGCTTAGAGGGCTGCCAGCACTCTGTCTTTGAGATTATCTCCAACGCCGTGGACGAAGCCCGCGAGGGGCATGGCGATAAAGTCGAAGTCAACCGCTTTGCCGATGGCTCTTTTGGTGTGCGGGACTATGGGCGCGGTATCCCGGTGGGTTGGAATGCAGCGGAGCAAAAGGACAACTGGGTTCTTATCTTCGAAACCCTCTATGCCGGTGGGAAGTATGATTCCAACGAAGGCGGGAACTATACCTTTGCCTTGGGACTCAACGGCCTCGGTCTGACCGCCACGCAGATGGCCTCGAAGTGGATGGAGGCGGAAATCTGGAAAGACGGCACATACTACAAGCTGCGTTTTGAGAATGGGAACAATGTCGGAGGCCTGTCCTCTGCGCCTTGCGCCAAAAATAAGAGGGGCTCTTATATTCATTGGCTGCCGGATTTGGCTGTGTTTACCCGCATTGACGTGGACGCCGCTTGGTTCCGGGAGACTCTCAAGATGCAGGCCATCGTGAATAAGGGCATTCGCTTCTTCTTTTATAATGAGGAAAATCTAGGCGCGGGGGAAACAGAAGAGTTCTTCTACCAAAACGGCATTGTGGATTATGTGAAAGAACTCTCCGGGACGAATGCCCTGACCGAGGTGCAGTACTGGGAGGCGGAGCGCAAAGGCCGCGACCGCGCCGATATGCCGGACTACAAACTTAAGATCACCGCTGCCGTCGCCTTCCACCGGTCAGAGACGCTCAAGATGTATTTCCACAACGCCTCCTGGCTGGAGCATGGCGGTTCGCCCGACAAGGCGGCGCAGTCGGCATTCACGTCTTTCTTTGACGGCTGGTTCAAGGCGCAGGGCAAGTACACCAAGACCGACCCCCGCGTGAAGTTCCAAGACATCGCGGACTGTATGCTCCTTGTGGTTTCCTCTTTCTCCACGGTCACAAGCTATGAGAACCAGACGAAGAAAGCCATCAACAACAAGTTTATCCAAGAGGCGATGACTGACTTCTTCAAGCACCAGTTGGAGGTGTACTTCCTCGAGAACAAGACAGATGCCGAGAGAATCGCAGAGCAAATCCTCATCAATATGCGCTCCCGCGTCAAGGCGGAGCAGACGCGCATCTCCCTGAAAAAGACCCTCCAAAGCGGCACGGGCATCCAAAACCGCATCGAGAAATTCGTGGACTGCCGCTCCCGCAATGTGGACGAGCGGGAAATCTATATCGTGGAGGGTGACTCCGCGCTGGGTTCCTGTAAGCAGGCGCGCAACTCGGAGTTCCAGGCCATCATGCCCGTGCGCGGAAAAATCCTCAACTGCCTCAAAGCGGACTATGACAAGATATTCAAGAATGAGATTATCCTGAACCTCGTCCGTGTCCTCGGCTGCGGCATAGCGGTGCAAGGCAAGCAGAACAAGGAGTTTGCTTCCTTTGACTTGAAGAATCTCAACTGGTCCAAAGTCATCATCTGTACGGACGCCGACGTGGACGGCTTCAACATCCGTACACTGATACTGACCATGATATACCGCCTGATGCCCGGGTTGATTGAAGCCGGAAAAGTATACATCGCCGAATCCCCCTTATATGAAATCAATTCCGGCGGAGAGACCTGGTTCTGCTATACGGAAGGCGAAAAGGTGCAAGCACTCCGCGCATTGGAGGGAAAGAAATACACCATCCAGCGTTCCAAAGGTTTGGGCGAGAATGATGCCGACATGATGTCCCTCACTACCATGCACCCCAAAACGCGCCGGCTCATCAAAGTCTGTTCTGCCGACCCCGTAAAGACCATGGAGATGTTCGACCTCATGGAGGGCGACAATCTTGCCGGGCGCAAAGAGCATATTGCCCTGCACGGGCATGAGTACATCGCGCTTGCAGACGTATCTTAGCTTTCGGCAGCGAACAGATAACCGCACAACGTTTTGGTGCGTACTGCCGGATTGAATCGCAATCGATGTGTGCATACTATTATAAGGGGTACTGTTTTATGGCTAACGCAGGCAAGACACCCGACTTCGAATGTATCCGCAGTGTGTACGCCTCTCTCTCCAAGGCACACAGGCGCGTAGCAGACTATATCTTTGCTGCCTATGACAAAGCAGCTTTCCAAACCGCCAACGAAATGGGCAAAGAAGTCGGTGTCAGCGAAAGCACCATCGTGCGCTTTGCGCTGGCATTGGGCTTTTCCGGCTACCCGCAGATGCATAAGTTCTTGCAGGATGCAGTGCGCGGCAGCTTGACCTCCATACAACGCATGCAGGTGGGGGACTCCCGCCTGCGCCCCGACCGCATCTTGGAAGAGACGCTCGCTTCTGACGCAGAGATGCTGCGCCGCACCGTCACACTCAATACCTCTGCGGCATTTTCCGCCGCCGTGGAAGCGGTGCAGAAAGCGCGGAATATCTATATCCAAGGTACGCGCTCTTCTGCCGTCTTGGCAAACTTCCTCGCTCTCAACCTCGGGATAATCCGCCCGGGCGTGGTATATGTGGATGCGTATTCCGCCTCTCAGACATTTGAACAAATGTTCCGCATCAGTCCGGAGGATATGTGCATTGCCATCTCCTTTCCGCGCTACTCCGGGCGTACGCAGACACTCCTGCGTTTTGCACGGGATCGGGGTGCCTCCGCCCTGGCGATTACGGACAGTCCCAACGCCCCTATAGCGGCCCTCGCCGACACCGTGCTTCTGGCCGCCTGTGATACAGTAAGCTTTGTAGACTCGCTGGTGGCTCCCTTATCCCTCCTCAATGCGCTGCTTGCCGCCGTTTCCCGTGCGCAGGAGAATGCTGTCTTGCACACGCTCTCCCAACTGGAGGAAATCTGGGATACCTATGGGGTCTATGCGCCGTCAGTTAACAGTTAATCAATGAATCATTGACAAATTGCAGCCCGCAGGTTTTGGAGTAGATATGGGTGAGAAACAGCGTGTATTGGTAGTCGGTGCAGGTCCGGCGGGGATGATAGCTGCTGTCGCAGCCGCAGCCGCCGGTGCCGCCGTAACCGTTATAGACAAAAACGAAAAGCCCGGACTGAAACTGCGCATTACCGGCAAAGGGCGCTGCAATATCACCAACGCCTGCGATACCGTAGAGGAACTGCTCGCCAACATACCGACGAACCCGCGATTTCTCTACAGTGCCTTCTCGAAGTTTTTGCCGAAAGACACCATTGCTTTCTTTGAGGGTGCCGGTGTGCCGCTCAAAACAGAGCGCGGGCGCCGGGTATTCCCGGCAAGCGACAGCGCCCACGATGTCGCCGACGCCTTGGTGCGCGTGTGCAAAAAAAAAGGTGTCCGCTTCTTGACGGAACGCGTGATTTGTGTTATAATAACTGACGGTGAGGTTCGCGGTGTGCAAACGCAGTCCGGAGACATACTGCCGGCAGATGCGGTCGTTATCGCAACCGGCGGCAAGTCCTATCCAAAGACGGGCAGTACCGGTGACGGCTACACGCTGGCAGAACAGGCGGGGCATACCATCGTCCCTCCGACCCCCAGTTTAGTATCGCTGATTTGCCATGAAGCTTGCTGCGCCGATTTGATGGGGCTGTCCCTGCGCAATACCGCCCTGCAAGTCTTGGACAGCAAAACCGGCAAGACCGTGTTTTCCGACTTCGGGGAATTGCTGTTCACGCACTTCGGCGTTTCGGGTCCCATGGCACTCTCCGCCTCAGCGCACCTGCGGCCTATGGAACCCATGCGCTATACGCTCCTCCTCGACTTGAAACCGGCTCTTCCCCCGGACAAGCTCGATGCGCGTATCCTGCGGGACTTTGCCGCCAACCAAAGCAAAACTTTCCCCAACGCCCTCCATGCGCTCCTGCCCAAGAGTCTTGTCCCTGTCATCGTAAAACGCTCCGGCATACCTCCTGCTCTCCCGGTCGCCCAAATCACCGGGAAGCAACGTCTGGCGTTAGGAAGTCTCCTCAAGGCATTTCCGCTTACGGTCAAAGGCTTCCGCCCCATAGAGGAAGCCATCGTCACCTCCGGCGGCGTCTGCGTGCGGGAACTTGACCCGAAAAGTATGCAGTCTAAACTCTGTGCCGGTCTCTATTTCGCAGGTGAGGTTCTGGATGCCGATGCGTATACCGGCGGGTTCAATCTTCAAATTGCTTGGTCTACCGGACACTTGGCGGGTGTGTCGGCCGGGAATGCCCCTACGGGGCACAATGCCCTTTCAGGGCACAATGCCCCTACGGGGCACCGCGCCCCGTAGGGGCGAAAATCGGAGGAACACCATGGCATTCAACGTAGCGTTAGACGGACCCAGCGGAGCGGGGAAGAGCACGATAGCGCGTGCCGCAGCCGCGCGATGCGGGATGGTATATATAGACACGGGCGCTCTATACCGCGCAATCGGCGTAGCCGCCATGCGAGCGGGAATAATCAAAGGAGAGAAGTCAACCGACCGGCCCGGAGAAGAGCAGGCAGCCGTAGAATCTGCAGTAGCAAAACTGCTGCCCGGGATAGTGCTTTCGATTGCTTATATAGGCACCGAGCAGCATGTATTTCTCAACGGAGAAGATGTGAGTGAACCCATCCGAACACCTCCGGCCTCATTGGCCGCTTCAGATGTTGCGGCGCAGAAAGCTGTTCGGGCATATCTGCTGGATACGCAGCGCAATTTGGCGGCAGCAAATGACAGCATCTTAGACGGCAGAGACATCGGCACGGTCATCCTCCCACAGGCGCAGGTAAAGATTTTTCTCACAGCCGCCCCCGAAGCCCGCGCCGAGCGCCGCCGCTTGCAACTGCAAAGAAAGGGCATCGAAGAGCCTTTCGAAAAAGTCTTGGCAGAGGTTATCCTCCGCGACAAGCAGGATGAAACCCAGACTCAAATCGCGGCGGATGCAATCCTTCTGGATACCTCCGCGCTCACCTTGGAAGAGTCCATCCAAGCCGTTGTGTCCCTTATAGAATCGAAAAAACCATAAGTAGGAGTGCAACCCAATGAAAGCCTATAACTACGAACGACTGAAACCGTATAAGTTCTATGACTTCGTCATGCCGATTGTCCGGTTCTTGCTTCGTATTCTGACGAAAACGCGAGTGGTGGGTATCGAGAATCTCCCGGCAGATGCCGCCGGACACGTTCTGGTATGTAACCACATTTCCCTTACCGATCCGGTGTTCTTGGCGGCACTCTCCCGTCGGAAGTGGCGGTTTATGGCAAAGCAGGAATTGTTCGAAAACGGATTCATGGGCTGGCTCATGACGCATTCCAATGCGTTTCCCGTTAACCGTGAGGGCACGGACCGTAAGTCCATCGATTATGCCGTGTCCATCCTCAAGGACGGAAACTACGGTTTGGGTATCTTCCCGGAAGGCACCCGCTCCGAAGATGGCAAGCCCGGTGAAGCGAAACCCGGCGCCGCCCTCATGGCTAGACAAACCAAAGCCAATGTCATCCCGGCTTGTATCTACCGTGAAGGCAAGTTCAAACTCTTCGGCCATACTACCGTACGCTTCGGGGAAGTCATTCCCTATGCCGATTTGGGTATGGGTGAGGTCGCTAAGTCGAAAGAAACCAGAGCCGCCGCCGCCATCATCTGGGATAGGGTTGTACAGTTGTGGGCGGAGGGGTATTGAATTGAATTCAATTCCATCCCGGGAGGTCCCAATGCCCATCCGATTAGCCCCGAATGCCGGCTTCTGTTTCGGCGTAAAGCGAGCAGTAGACATGACGAATGCCTTAGTGGAAGCAGGCAAAGCGGTGGTATTGCTTGGACCATTGATTCACAATAAGGAGGTAATGCAAGATTTCGAGCAACGCGGTGTCCGGGTCATAAGCAGCGTAGAAGAAGTCCGACCGGGGGAAACGCTGGTGATACGAGCGCACGGGGTACCATTGGATGTGATGAATTCAATTGAATTGAATTCAATTCCCTACACCGACGCGACCTGTCCATTTGTAAAGAAGATTCATCGCATAGTAGCGGAGCGAACGAACGCGGCGGGTACCGCGCCTGCCGCCTTGCTGCTGATTTGCGGCGACCGGGCGCACCCGGAGGTAATTGGGATAAAAAGCTACTCAGCGGCGGAGACGGAAGTCGTATACGATTCTGACGAATTGTCACAATTACTAAAATCTCGTCCAGATTTATGTGATATTCCGTCATTATGTATAGCGCAAACGACGTTCGATCTGCGGGAATGGAAAAGAATTAAAGAAATTTCTCAAACCCTCTTGCAAAATTGTGTAATTTTTGATACAATATGCTATGCGACTGAATCGAGACAAATATCAGCACAGGAGATAAGCCGTCAGTCCGAGGCTATGGTAGTAATCGGAGACAGATTCAGCAGCAACACTGCGAAGCTGACCGCCGTTTGTGAAAAGAATTGCAAGACAGTTTTAGTAGAGACAGCAAAAGACCTTGTGGGGTTAGAAGAGGAACTCAAAAGATACAGCACAATCGGTGTAACAGCCGGCGCCTCAACGCCAACGCACACAATAAAGGAGGTACTCCGTACCATGGCAGACATCACAGGACAGGAACCCGAAATCGTCGCGGCAGGCGACACAGCGGCTGAAGAGATAGCCGTCGCCCCGGTGCAGGAACAGGCACTTTCTCCGGAAGAGGATTTTGCCAAAGCACTGGAGGAATCGCTCGGCAATATGTCCAGCGATCAGCGTGTGAAAGGAATCGTGACAGCCGTCAGTCCGTCCGAGATACAGGTGGACATCGGGCGCAAGCAAACCGGCTACGTTGCGGCAGACGAGTTCTCCGCCGACCCTTCCGTCAATATGGCGGAAACGGTCAAGGTGGGGGATACGTTTGACCTCATCATCATGAAGACCAACGACCAAGAGGGTACGGTACAGCTCTCCAAAAAGCGCGCCGACTCCCAGAAGTCGTGGGGGGATATCGTGGAAAGCGAAGCTGCCGGCACCATCCTTGAGGGCAAAGTTACCGACATCGTCAACGGCGGTATCCGCGTCTTTGTGAGCGGGATGCGCGTGTTCGTGCCGGCCTCCCTGACCGGCGTACCGCGGGATAAGCCCCTCGATGATCTGAAGGGTACCACTGTGCAACTGCGGATTGTGGAGACCAATGCGCAGAAGCGCCGTGCCGTCGGCTCTATCCGTGCCGCCTCCCAGACCCTGCGCAAGCAGGCGGAGGACAAGTTCTGGAGCAACGCCGAGGTCGGCAAGCGGATTGTCGGCACCGTCAAATCCCTTACGAGCTACGGCGCGTTTGTGGACATCGGCGGCTTGGACGGAATGGTGCACATCTCTGAGCTGAGCTGGAGTCGTGTGAAGCATCCCTCCGATGTGCTGACCGTCGGGCAGGAGGTCGAGGTCTATATCAAGTCCCTTGACCCTGAGAAGCGCAAGATTAGCTTGGGTTACCGCAAAGCGGAGGACAATCCGTGGGAGCAGCTCCGCGAGAAGTACCCGGTCGGTTCCATTGTCACCTGCACCGTCGTGAGCTTCACCGCGTTCGGTGCCTTTGCCCGCATCATCCCCGGCGTGGACGGTCTGATCCACATCAGCCAGATCGCCGACCGCCGCGTGGACAAGCCGCAGGACGAACTCAAGATAGGTCAAGAGGTCAACTGCAAGATCGTCGGCATCGACTTCGAGAAGCACCGCGTCAGCCTTTCCATGCGCGCCCTCACCGAAGAGCAGGATGAAGAGCCGGAACCCCTGCCGGATGAGGATGTCGTTGTCGCCTCCTCCTCCACCCCCGACCCGGAAGCCTAAGCAAAGGCGGATTCCTATGGAGCGTTTGTACCGTCCCCTCGTAACGGGCGTAGCAGCAGTCGTAGTATACGGCTTGTGTTAGCCGCGCCGCACGAACGCTTTGATACACAAATCAAAACGCCCCGCGGCAAGCGGGGCGTTCTTATTAAGGAGAAACAGCCATGAAAGAACTCGCCAAACAGTATGACCCTAAGCAGGTGGAAGACCGCATCTATGCAGATTGGTTGGCGCAGGATGTGTTCCGCGCCGAACACAGGGAAGGGAAAACCCCTTATACAATTGTCATTCCGCCGCCAAATGTAACAGCACAGTTACATATGGGCCACGCCCTCGATAATACTTTGCAGGACATCCTCATTCGCTTTAAGCGGATGCAGGGCTTTGATACCCTATGGCTCCCCGGTACCGATCATGCGGCCATCGCAACGGAAGTTAAAATAGTCGCTGCCATGAAAGAGGAAGGCCTGACCAAGGCCGACCTCGGCTATGAGAAGTTCATGGAGCGCGCCTGGGTGTGGAAAGAAAAGTACGGCGGTGCCATCATTAACCAACTCAAGAAACTGGGCTCCTCCTGCGACTGGAGCCGGGAACGCTTCACCATGGACGAGGGTTGCTCCCGCGCCGTGCGGGAGGTCTTTGTCAACCTGTATAAGAAAGGTCTCATCTATCGCGGGAACCGTCTGGTGAACTGGTGCCCCGGCTGCGTGACCGCCCTCTCGGACGCAGAAGTGGAGCACGAGGATCATGACGGTAACTTCTGGCACATCCGCTATCCGCTCACAGACGGCACGGGATATATAGAGGTTGCCACCACCCGCCCCGAGACCATGCTGGGGGATACCGCCGTTGCCGTCCACCCGGAGGACGAACGCTACACGCATCTGGTCGGCAAGACACTCATCCTGCCGCTGGTCGGCAAAGAGATACCCATCATTGCCGACGCATACGTAGAAAAAGACTTCGGGACGGGTGCCGTGAAGATCACCCCCGCCCATGACCCGAACGACTACGAGGTTGGTCAGCGGCACAATCTGCCCATTGTGGACGTCATGACCGACACCGCTGCCATGACCGGCAACGCCGGGAAGTACGCCGGCATGGACCGCTACGCCTGCCGTAAAGCCATCGTTGCCGACTTGGAGGCGCAAGGTTTCCTCGTCAAGACAGAGAAGACCCGCCACTCCGTCGGGCATTGCCAGCGCTGCAAGACGGTAGTGGAACCGCGCATCTCTCTGCAATGGTTCGTCAAGATGGCTCCTTTGGCAGCCCCTGCCATCGAAGCCGTTACCGACGGCAGCATCAAGTTCGTACCTGGCCGCTTTGATAAGCAGTACCTCCACTGGATGGAGAACCTACGCGACTGGTGTATCTCTCGCCAAATCTGGTGGGGGCACCGCATCCCCGTCTGGTACTGCCCGGACTGCGGCGCGCAAATCTGCGAGAAGACGGACCCCGCCGCCTGCCCCCAATGCGGCAGCAACCGCTTGACCCAAGACGACGACACACTCGACACTTGGTTCTCCTCGGCACTTTGGCCGTTCTCTACGCTCGGCTGGCCGGACAATACGGATGACCTCTCCTACTTCTATCCTACGAATACGCTCGTCACGGGCTATGACATCATCACATTCTGGGTCAGCCGTATGATATTCAGCGGGCTGGAACACATGAACGAGAAGCCTTTTGACACCGTCCTCATCCACGGTCTTGTCCGCGACGGCTTGGGCCGGAAAATGTCAAAGTCCTTGGGCAACGGCGTGGATCCCTTGGATGTCATTAACCAATACGGTGCCGATGCCCTGCGTTTTGCGCTCGTTACCGGCAACTCCCCCGGCAACGATATGCGCTGGACGGAGGAGAAAGCACAGGCTGCCCGTAACTTCGCCAACAAAATCTGGAATGCCGCCCGCTTTATTCTCATGAACCTCGGCAGCGCAGAAGCGGCCGCTCCTCTCCCCGGCGCCCTCCCGGCCGAGGACGCCTGGATTCTCTCCCGCCTGAACACCACCATCCGCGAGGTGACGGACAATCTCGAAAAATTCGAACTCGGCCTCGCCGCCGGCAAAGTCCAAGACTTCCTCTGGGGCGAATTCTGCGACTGGTATATTGAGCTGGCCAAGCCCCGCTTGCAAGGTGCAGATGCCGCTGCTGTCCAAAGCGTCTTGGTCTATTGTATGCGCGAAACCATGAAGCTCCTCCACCCCTTTATGCCCTTCATCACGGAAGAAATCTACCAATCCCTGCCCGGTGCCGACGGCACCATTGTCCGCGCGGATTGGCCCCGCTTCAATCCGGCTTTCGACAACCCCGCCATGGAGCGTCAGATGCTCTTGCTTATGGATCTCATCAAAGGTGTGCGCTCCGTCCGCGCAGAACGCAATGTGCCGCCCTCCCGCAAAGCCCGGCTCCTCCTCCAAACCGATGCCCCCGAGGTCTTCCACGCCGGTGCCCCTTACCTCGAACGCCTCGCCGCCGCCGCCGCCTTGGAATTCCTCCCGACCGATTCCCCTCCCCCCGCTGCCTCTGTCACCGTCGTCACCAATGCCGCGAAAGCGTTCATCCCCCTCGGCGACCTCGTTGATATGCAAGCCCAGCAGGCACGCCTCCAAAAAGAACTCGCTCAAGCGGAAAAGTTCCTCGCAGCTGTCCAAGCCAAACTCTCGAATGACAGCTTCATCTCAAAGGCTCCCCCGAAAGTCGTCGAGCAGCAGAAAGAGCAGGAGAGAAAGCTGGAAGCGCAGATTGCCAATTTGCGGGAGGCTGTGAGTCAATGATTCATTGATTCATTGCCCCCTCCTGCAAGTCGTCTATTCATCATGCCGTCACCGCCATCGGACAGTACAATCGTTTCCCCGCCCGCCCCCAATAACGAACATGAATGAAAGGACACCTCAGCATGCAAGGCAATATATTTTTGGAGAAGGCAGTTGCCTTTCACAAGCGCGTCGAAAAGATGCATCCCTATTTCGTAGGAAAAGGCTGCGACAAGGCTTTCATGGACTGCCTTCTGGAATCCGCAAATTGGATTGAGCAGAACCTCCGTCTGGCGAACGGAGCACACGACCGCTACGAGTTTCTAAAAAAGCAGACGGCAGCACTCAACCGTGCGCGTGAAAGCGAAAGTTTGATTGAGCAACTGCGCAGCTCCGGTTGGCTGACCGGGAAGATGTTTGACAGTATTCGCTTGGATATAGGTCATATCAATGCCCTGCTAATCAAAGCCGTGCGCACTACGGAGAGGAATAACAGGGGTTTGGAACAATTGGCCGGTGAGGGGTACCGGGTGGGGAAAGGGAGCAATGATTCAATGATTCACTGCCCCCCTCCCCCTAAACCCGCCCCTCCCCTCCAAGCGCCGGCACCGCCGCTATGTGAATCCCCGCGTCTTCTTCTGCGCCCTTTACAGGCGTCGGATGCCGGGGAGCTCTACGGCAATCTCCTCAGCGATGCAGAGGTGCTGCAATACACGCACATCGAGCCTGCCGCATCCGTCACAGAGGCCGCAGAGCGCATAGGCCTTTGGGCAGCCGCTGCCGAGGAAGAACCGGAAAGCCAATGGCATTACTACGGAATCGTCCTGAAGGATACCGAGGAACTCATTGGGATTGTCAACTACTGCGTCACGGATTCAGCCGCCAAGTCCGCCGAGGCGGGCTACTACTTGGGGAAAGGCTGGTGGGGCCGAGGGTATGCGACGGAAGTGCTGCGCCGACTCATCGCTTACCTGATTGCAGATGCCGGACTGCAACGCGTGTGGGCGTGCCACAATGTTCGAAACCCGCGGAGCGGCGAAGTCATGAAGCGGGCGGGGATGCAGTATGAAGGAACCCTGCGCAGATGGCGTTACCGCAAGGGCGAGTACATCACCAGCCATCTGTATGCCATCCTGGCGGATGACTTAGGCAATTGCACATAGAGAAAGGAAAACACCATGTACGATCTCATTCTCTGCGCCGGGCAATCCAATATGGAGGGCTGCGGCTCCGGGTCGGCTGAACGACCCTACCAACCGGACGAGCGCATTTGGATTACCGACATCTTCCCGGACAAGGAGGGGGACTATCGCCTGCACATTGCGCAGGACAACCGGACTGCACATTTGGGTTTGTTCTTTGCGCGTGCCTATGCGGCGGCAGGACTACTTGCGCCCGGGAGGAAACTGCTTCTGCTCAATGCGGCTGTCGGAGGCACCGGCTTTCGGGACAAGCGCTGGCGCCCCGGGGACGACTTGGAGCAGAATATGCACCGTATGCTTCGGTGGGCATTGGCTCTTGCCGACGGTGCTGAACTGCGCGCTTTCCTCTGGCACCAAGGGGAGACCGATGCCATGCTGGGTGCCGATGCAGCGGAATATGTCCGCAACCTCACCACTTTGGTTGCGGGTGTGCGCGCTGCCTGCAATACACCGACCCTGCCTTTCCTTTGTGCAGACTTTGTGCAGCAGTGGACGCAGGACAACCGGGAGGTTACCGCCCCCGTCCTTGCGGCTCTGCGGGAGTCAGTCTCCGCCCTCGGTCACGCCGCACACGTGACCACGGAGGGCTTGCTCTCCAATGACCAAGACCACGGCGATGGGGATACAATTCACTTCTGCCGGCAGGGGTTGGCGCTTTTGGGTGAGCGCTATTTCGAGGCATATCGGTCCGTCACGGCTTAGCTTTCCGGACGAGTAAAGCCAATTCACTTTTCACTTGACAATTTTGCCCAAGTGTAATATAATATAGAGAGGGCGCGCTGTTGCCCTGTGTGTTATGTCGCTCGGGACGTGGCGAAGCTTGGTATCGCGCCTGCTTTGGGAGCAGGATGCCGTGGGTTCGAATCCCGCCGTCCCGACCATGGATTTAGGAAGCCCTGCCGGAGGCAGGGCTTTTTTCTTCTTACATCTTGTTAGGGGTGCTGTTCCTATATCGTGTTTCTTGAATAAAAGTCACAAATCCTCCCATACTTCCAATGGAGCCTATCGGTTTGGGTAGGCAGATTGCTTTAGGGAAGCTATGGGCTGCCCTTTGGAAGGAAAGTATATGCACTTCAACAAAGTCGAAATCAGCGGCGTGAACACCGCGAAGCTCAAAGTCCTCAAAGAAGGGGAAAAACGGGAGCTGCTTGAGCGGATTAACCAAGGGGACAAAGCCGCAAGGGAAGAGATGATTAACGGCAACTTGCGCCTCGTGCTCTCTGTCCTGCAGCGCTTCACCGGCAGGGAGGAGAATATGGACGACCTTTTCCAAGTGGGCTGCATCGGGCTGATGAAGTCCATTGATAACTTTGATATAAAGCAGAATGTGCGTTTTTCCACGTATGCCGTGCCGATGATTATCGGGGAGATACGGCGCTACCTGCGGGACAACAATGCCGTGCGGGTTAGCCGCTCCCTGCGGGATTTGGCGTACCACGCCATGCAGGTGCGGGAGCGGCTCTCGGCGCAGGGGCAGAGAGAGCCTTCCGTGGAGGCAATCGCAGAAGAGATGGGACGCAGGAAAGAGGAAATCGTGCTTGCGTTGGATTCCATCGTGGAGCCTGTGAGTCTTTACGAGCCGGTGTATTCCGACGGCAATGACCCGATATGCGTCGGAGACCAAATCGGCGACCGCGCCACGGAGGAGCAGTGGCTGGATGAGATGCTCATGAAGCAGTCCATTGAGAACCTCTCGGAGCGGGAAAAGCGTATCCTCAACCTGCGCTTTATGGTCGGCAAGACGCAGATGGAGGTCGCAAAGGAGATAGGCATCTCACAGGCGCAGGTTTCACGCCTGGAGAAAGGGGCTATCCAGCGGATTAAAGAGCATAGGTGAGGGGAGAAGGCAGATTCTTGCTTCTTGCCTCCTGTCTCTTGTTTTAGGAGAAGCACCCCAAATCGGGGTGCTTCCCTCATATTCTTGCCTCTTGCTTCATGCCTCTTGCTTCAGGAAGACCTCAATGACCGGAACGATGACCGCGGGTTTGATGGAGGGGAGGCGGAACTTGACTTTGCCGTCATTCATGCCGTGCGCGGATTTCGGACGGTCAATCAGAATTTCTGAGCTGTCGTGCAGGAACTGCGCGTATTCGATCTTATCGGCAAGCGCTGCGGGGATGTGCAGGTTGCTGAACGGATAGGCGTAAATGTGGATGTAGAGGCGCGTGCCGTCCTCGGACTCCGTTAGGCGGCAGTTGTCGGGGGCGGCGTACGCGCTCTGGGTGCAGCCGTAGATGGAGCGTGCGTTGTACTTCATCCATTCCCCCATGGCCGCTAAGGAATCGCGGGCGCGGTAATCCAGATAGCCCCGTGCGGTCGGTCCCACGTTCAGCAGGAGGTTGCCGCCGCAGGCTACGGTGTTGATGAGCATACGGATGAGAATCTCCGGGGTCTTCCAGCTCTTCTCGTCACGGTGATAGCCCCACGAGCCGGAGAACGTCTGGCAGGCCTCCCATACCACGAGGTTGCCGTCGCTGTCTTTCTGCCACTCGTCGGGCTGGAACTGCTCGGGCGTCCAGAGGTCCTGCTCAATCTGTGTGCGGTTGTCTATGATGATGTTCGGCTGCAGGGCGCGCGCGGTCGCTATCAGTTCCTCCGCCTCCCAGTCGTCCTTACCTTTGCCGTTGAGGTCGCTGCGCTCGTCGTGACCGGGGTAGGAGAAGTCAAACCAGAGGATGTCAACCTGCCCGTAGTCGGTCAGAAGTTCCGTCACTTGGTCGCGCATATACTGCGCGTACTTCTTTTGGTCGCGGCTTAGGTTCAGCTCGTGGATGTCCTTGCGCTTGCGCATGGGGTGCAGGGTGTCTATCACAAAGTCCGGATGGTGCCAGTCTATCAGGGAGTAGTAGAAGCCTACGCGCAGCCCCTCCGCCCGGAAAGCCGCGGCGTATTCCTTGAGCAGGTCGCGACCCTTGGCGGCGCCGTTCGTGTTCGAACATTTGTAGTCGGTGTATGCACTGTCGAACATACAAAAGCCTTCGTGGTGCTTGGCCGTCATGACGGCATACTTCATGCCGGCAGCCTTGGCGGCTTTCGCCCATTCCCTTGGGTCGTACATATCGGGGTCGAAGCGGTCAAAGTACTTGCGGTAGTCCTCAGGCTGGATGCTCTCGTTGTGCTGCACCCACTCATGGCGCGCGGGCAGCGCGTATAAGCCCCAGTGGATGAACATCCCAAAGCGGTCATGGGTGAACCATACGGTGTCCCCCGGTGTCTTGCGGGTTTCGTATTTCGGCATGGTCGGTTTCCTTTCTTTCGGTAGGGGTGGGTGAGAGGGGGGCTTCGCGAAGCCCCAACTCAAGCGGCGTCTTCCTGAATCTCCTGCCAGAGGCTTTGGTCCGGCTGGAGTTCGAGGACGGCGGCGCGTTCTTGCCCAACGGCAGTGATGCGGTGCGCCTTGCAGAGTGTCAAGACGGCGAGGAAAGTCGCAATGCGCTCGCTGCGGCTGCCGCATTTCGAGAGCAGTTGCTCCAGACGCAGGAACTGCACAGCCTCTAAGGCGGCAAAGACAAAGCTGTAGCGGCTCATAACAGACACAATGGTGTGCGCTATAATCCCGGAGAAGGCGCGTGCCGTCGGCGGGAGGCGGCGGGTTGCTTTCCCAACGGCGGAGAAATACGCAGCCAGAAGCTCCCGAGGGGCGTGGATGCGGTTGTATGGCTCTATCTCCTCCGGGAGTTCCGCGGCGGGGCGCGTGAAGATGTCGAAGCCCTGTGCCCGCTCAGAGAGACCCTGCGCCAGTTCCTTGCAGGATTGGTAATCGATAATCTCCTGCCGCAGTTCCTCCGCCATCTCCTCGGCCTTTGCCGGGCGCGGGAGAAGGGCGGCCGTCTTTATCAGCACCAAGCGAGCCGCCATGTCCAGAAACTCCGAGGCGATGTCCAAGCGCTGCTCGCTCGTCTCCCGGATGATGTCCAGATACTGCTCTATGATGGTATAGATGGGCACATCGGCAACGTCCAGTTTGTGGCCGGTCACCAAGTGCAGGAGCAAATCCATCGGGCCTTCGAAGCTGTCCAGCTTGAAGACGAAGGCAGGGAATGTGGGGGAGGGGGATACAAGCACTTCCTCTTCTGTCATAGTCCGCCGCCTCCGCCGGCAATCCCGCCGAACAATAAGAAGAGCTTATCAACGGGGTAGAACAGACCGATAGCCACGATATTGGCCAGCCAAGAGAGCGCTGTGTTCAGCACGCCGAAAAGCAGAAGTGCAAACAGACCGTATATGATATAGCGCTCGTAGCGCATGATTTTGAAGTACAGGCTGCTTGGCAGTATCATGGTCAGCACCCGCGAGCCGTCCAGCGGCGGGATGGGCAGGAGGTTGAATACCGCCAAACCGACATTAATGGAGCAGGCCAGAGAAAAGAAGGTCATCATGATAATGGAGAACTCGCTCCCGGTTTTTATCATGGCGTTCAGGCAGATATTATATGGTATGCGCCACAGCATGGCCATCAGCAGGTTCGAGGCAGGACCGGCAAGGGAAGTCAGCATCATGTCGCGCTTCGGCTTCTTAAAATAGCGCATATTCACAGGTACGGCCTTGCCGTAGCCGAAGCCGACAAAGAGAATCATAAGGGCACCCAGGATATCCACGTGCTTCGTGGGGTTCAGCGTCAGGCGGCCGTGGTTGTAGGCCGTGGGGTCGCCTAACTTCGTCGCCGCCCAAGCGTGCGCTGCCTCATGGACGGGAATGGCCGACACAATCACAAAGAATGCCGCCGCAAGCCCAACGAGAATATCTGTCAGGCTGCCGCCGTGGAGAATGTCCAGCAGCATGGTTCAATTCCCTCCCTTTCGCGTGAGTCCTAAGTCTGCCAGTTGTACCGGGTCTGCAGGGGCGGGGCATTGAGTCATTGGTTCACTGGCGTTTTGCACCTTGGGGAAAGCGGTGACATCCCGCAGCGACTCGCAGCCGAGGATCTGCATGACGAGCCTATCCAGCCCCAAGCCCATGCCGGCGTGGGGCGGCGGACCGTAGCGGAAAGCCTCCACGAGGAAGCCGAACTTCGCGCGAATCTCCTCCTCCCCGAGACCGAGGAGGTTGAATATGCGGCCCTGCAGCTCCGGGTCGGTGATGCGCACGGAGCCGGAGGACATCTCTATCCCATTGAGGGTGAGGTCGGCGGCTTTGGCAACCGCATTGGCCTTGTCTGTTTCCAGAATGGCGAGGCTCTCCTCCGTCGGTGCGGTGAAAGGGTGGTGCATAGCAACCCACTCTTGCGCGTCCTCATCAAAGTCAAAGAAAGGGAAATCCACCACCCAGAGGAACTTCAGACCTTCTTTGGGCACAATGCCGAGCTTGCGGGCGGCAGACTGGCGCAGGGCACCGAGAATGGAGTGGGATAAGCTGTACTTCGGATCCGCTACCAGGAAGACGGCATCCCCGGGTTTTGCAGCGGCGGTTTGGATGAGCGTTGCCAAGCCCTCCTCCCCCAAAAGCTTTGTAAGGGAGGACTGCACCGTGCCGTCGGGGGCGATGCGCACATAGGCAAGGCCTTTGGCGCCGATGCCCTTCGCCTCTTCCGTCAGTTTGTCTATCTCCTTGCGGGTATAGGTTGCATAGCCACCCGTTGCCGTGAAGCCGTAGGCGGGGTTGCCGAACAGCTCCAGTTTTGCGTCAAACAGCTCTAAGCCGTAGCGGGTGTCGGGTTTGTCCGAGCCGAAGCGGGCGATGGCTTCCCGATAGGCCATGCGCGGAATCGGGAACGTCAGCCCGAGATGCAGCTCTCGGTCCAAGCGCATGAGGAACCCTTCCACCATCGCAAGGACATCCTCCAGTTCCGCGAAGGACATCTCCAAGTCTATCTGCGTAAACTCCGGCTGGCGGTCGGCCCGCAAGTCCTCATCGCGGAAGCACCGCGCCAATTGAATGTAGCGGTCAAAGCCCGCGACCATGCACAGCTGCTTGTAGAGCTGCGGGGACTGCGGCAGGGCATAGACAGAGCCTTTGTGTATGCGGGAGGGTACGATGTAATCCCGCGCCCCCTCCGGCGTGGAGCGGATGAGCATCGGTGTTTCAATTTCAATGAAACCGTTCTCGTCAAAGTAGTCGCGGGTAATCTTGGCGATGCGGTGCCGCAGGAGGATGTTCTTCTGCAAATCCGGGCGGCGCAAATCCAAGTAGCGGTACTTCAGGCGGATGAGTTCGTCCGTCTTGCAGTTCTCCGCAATCTCAAAGGGCGGGGTTTCGCTCTTCCCCAGAATTTCCAAAGCGGTGACGGCGATTTCCACGGCACCGGTTGGGATGTCTTTGTTTTTGGCGCTGCGCTCGCGGACGGTCCCAACGGCGCGTAGGACGTACTCCGAGCGCAGGGTGCGGGCTTTCTCCAGTACATCGCGGGGGGTGTTGTCGTCAAAGCAGAGCTGCACAATCCCCGAGCGGTCGCGCAAGTCCACAAAGAGCAAGGGACCCAAGTCGCGGGCTTTCTGGACCCAGCCGCAGGCGGTAACGCTCTCCCCGGCGTGGTTGATGCGGTATTCGCCGCAGTAGCGGGTGCGTGCTTTCAGGTTCGGCATGGCTTTTCTCCGGTTCCGTAAGGTGAATGCTTATACATCTAGTTATTATAGCACACTTGAATCGGTTTGGCAAGCCTTTTGTGCACAGTTGCCGCCGCACACCAGCCGTCGTTTGTAAAAGAATTCTAAAAAAGTCTTGACATTATTGGAAGAAAGTGCTACTATAGAATCAGTAAAGTGTAAAAATCCGGAGGATATATGTATGAAGCGCGTCAAAAAAGCCCTATCCCTACTCCTTGCCGTCCTGTGCATCACATCCGTCCTGTTGCCCGCCGTTACCCAAATCCCGGGCTTTGCCGCCCAAAACCGCCCGGGTGCGAAGCAACTCCGCTTCAAGTCGGACGGCACATTCAAGGTGCTGCAAATTGCGGACATCCAATGGTCCGGCACACTCCCGGATACTGTCAAGACGTGGATTGCCGCCCTCCTGCGTACGCAGAAGCCGGATTTGGTCTTCCTCACCGGCGACAACATCTACGGCGATAGCGGTTCCCTGAGCGGCGACCTTAGCCGCATCGCCTCTTTTATGGATTTGTTTGAAAGCTACGGCATCCCCGTGGCCGCCACGTTCGGCAACCATGACGACGAGACCGGCGGCTCCTCCAAAGACCAGCAGATGGCTTTCTATCAGGCCTACAGCTGCTTTGTCGGCAAGAACCAAGACTCCCAAGCCGAGTGGCCGGCAGGCACACCCTATACCGCCGACCTCTGGGGCTCCGCGACCTATAACCTGCCGATTCTCAAATCGGACGGCAGTGGTGTAGGCTTCAACATCTGGAGCTTTGACGGCGACTCCAACAGCGACGTCTATCACGACATCCATGCTGACCAGATCGCATGGTACCAAGCGAGAGCCAACGAGCTGAAAGCCGCCAACGGCGGGCAGACCGTCTACTCCCTCGCTTTCCAGCATATCGTACCGACAGAGATTAATGCGTTGGGCTCTTGCACCGGTTCCGGTTGGACAAATCAGGGCGTGACCAATCTCAGCTCCAGTATGATAGGTGCTGCGTTTACCACTGTACCTGCCGGCACGGTGAACTATATCGGTGAGGATCCCTTTCCGCCGAACCAGGGCGAACCGGCATTGGAATACAATGCCATGAAAGCGCAGGGCGATGTGCTGGCGATCATCTTCGGGCATGACCATATCAATAACTACAATGTCGCCATCCCGGGTGACAGTATCCGCCTGATTTGCACGGGAGCCATCGCCTCCGGCTCTTCCACAAACTATAATTACAGTTCCCTGGCGACATTAGTCTCAAACAAATCCGGATGGGTGGCGCGCACGTTTACCATCAACGAAAGCAACCCCTCTACCTTTGCCACCGCCGTGCACAAATACGAAAGCACCGAAAAGAACGACAGCCACGGATCCTCTCACTTCCTCACCTCCCAACACATCTCCGACCCCACCTGCGCCGTCGAGGGCGAGAACTTCATCGCCTGCACCAGCTGCGGCTATTCCTACTATGAGAGCATTGCCAAGCTTGCACATACCTATGAAACGGTTACCAACACACCAGCCACGCATTTTGCCGACGGTTCAGAAACGCTTCGGTGTACCGTATGCGGGGATACGGTTACGAATGTATTGCCGCGCCTGACGGAACACTTGTACTTGAACTGCACCACCATCACCCCCGCCACGCATCTGACGGAGGGATTGGAGGAGGGTACTTGCGTCTGCGGCGCCTTCGGGCAACAAGCCATCCCGAAGCTCCCCGACCATACATTCGGCGCTTATATGACAACGAAATCCCCCACCCATTTGGAGTACGGCATTGAAACCGCATCCTGCGCCTGCGGTGCCGTACAGACCCGGCAGCTCGATAAGATAGAGCAGCACAATTGGGACTGGGTCCGCGCCAAGAACCCCACGCATCTGGAGCCCGGCGAGGACGTCGGTACCTGCGCCTGCGGGGCTTCCACCTCGTACGCCATCCCCCGAAGCACCGAACACACATGGAGCGGCTTTACCGAAACCACACCCGCCACGCACACGGCATACGGCACAGAAACCGCCTACTGTGAATGCGGCGCCGAAATCACGCAGAATATCGCAAAACTGCCTGACCACACCTATGGTGCGTATGCAGTCACCAAACAACCTACGCACACCGCCGCCGGTGTGGAAACCGCGGTCTGCGCCTGCGGCGCAAAGCTCACCCGCGAAGTGCCGACCCTGACCGAACACAGCTACACCGCATGGGTCACGGATACCGCCCCGACACACTTCACCGCAGGTGCCGAAACCGGCACCTGCGTCTGCGGTGCCACCATTTCCCGCGAAATCCCCCCTACTACCGCCCATGAATATGTATATACCACCACGCAGGAAGCGACCCACCTTGCGGAAGGCACCGAACACGGCATCTGCCCCTGCGGCGCAGAGGAAGACCGCGCCATAGCGAAAACGGCAGAGCACACATTCCTGAATTACGAAACCACGCTCGCCCCCACCCATCTGACCGCCGGGACAGAGACAGGCTACTGCGCCTGCGGGGCTTCCGATACCCGCACCCTCGCTAAAACACCCGAACACACGTTCCCGGCATACACCGTCCTTAAAGCCGCCACCCACACCCGCACGGGAACTGAGATGGCGTACTGCGCGTGCGGCACGACCGACATCCGTGTCATTCCGACCACGTCGACCCATACGTTCGGCAATTATACGGTAACCCAGCCGGCGACACATACGGCGGAAGGGGAGGAAACCGGCTACTGCGCCTGCGGGGCGACGGACACCCGCTCGACCCCGACAACCGCCGCGCATACCTACGTCTACGTCCGCACCATACAACCGACCCATCTGGAGTACGGAGAGGAAGAGGGCACCTGCGTCTGCGGAGATAAAGTCACGCGCACGGTAGACAAGACCGCCGCGCATACGTTCTTAGCGCCGAAAGACACAACCCCCGCCACCCATCTCCAAGAAGGCGTAAGAACTTCTTATTGCGCTTGCGGTTTAACCAAAACGGAGGTCATCCCCAAGACACCGGAACACACTTTCGGTGCCTATGTTGAAACCACACCCGCTACCCATTTGGCTGCCGGCGAAAAGACAGCAACGTGCGCCTGCGGCGAAACCCAAACTGCCCCCATCCCGCCTTTGGCAGCGCACGAATACGGTGCCTATATCGTTACTACCCCCGCCACTTGCCTGACCCCCGGCGAGGAAACGGCAACCTGCCCCTGCGGCGCTACGCAAACCCGCGAAATCCCGACTTCCACGGCACACGTTTATGGCGCATGGACGGTAACCGTCGAAGCCACGCACCTCACGGAAGGCAGCCGCACCCGCACCTGCACCATCTGCCAAATCACCCAAACCGAGACGGTTGCAAAAAACGCCGCGCACACCTTCGGTTTGTGGACGACCGTAACGCCCGCCACTCACACCCAAGCGGGCAGCGAAACACGTTCCTGCGCCTGCGGCGCGACCGAAACCCGGGCAATTGCAAAGACCGCTGCGCACGAGTTCCTGATTTGGAATGTAACTACGCCGGCAACGCACATATCCAAAGGCACAGAAACCAGCGTATGCGCCTGCGGCAATGCCTCCGCCGTGCGGGATATACCGAAGCTCGAGGCGCACACATTCGTCTTTGAAAAGATATTGACAGCCGCCACGCACACAGCGGAAGGTACAGACCAATGGAAATGTGCCTGCGGCGCCACCGAGACGCGCTCCACAGCGAAAACCACAGCGCATACCTATGTTTGGACAGTAACCCTCGCCGCTACGCACACGGCCACAGGAACGGAAAGCGGTCTGTGCGCCTGCGGGCAAACAACGACACGCACGCTCGCCAAAACACCGACCCATACGTATGTCTATACCACGGTAACGCCGGCCACGCATCTGGCAACCGGCACAGAGCGCGGTGTCTGCGCTTGCGGCGCTGCGACCTCGCGCACCATCCCCAAGACTACGGAACACACGTTCCTGAACTACACTGTCACCCGGACCGCCACCCACGCCGCCGAAGGGCAGCGCACCGGTTATTGCGCTTGCGGCGCAACCGATGTCCAATCTGTCGCCCGCACCGAAGCCCATACGTTCGGTTCTTGGACGCAGACCTCCGCCGCGACTTGCACCGCCGCCGCCGTGGAGACGCGCACGTGTACGGTGGACGGTTACGCCGAGACCCGCACCACGACGGCGGCCCTCGGGCACACCTACCGCACGGTTGTTACAGCTCCGCAAGTCGGCCGGCAGGGTTACACCACGCACACCTGCACACGCTGCGGGTATAGCTATACGGACAACTACACCGCCGCCCTCACCGACCCGGAGGCCGACTGCCATAACATCCACCTCTGGGGCAAGCACACGAAGTATGCTTCCAATCTCTGGAACTGGCTCCTCTGCATCATCTGCTTCGGCTGGATTTGGATGGTGTTCTGAGAAGCAAGAGGAAGAGGCAAAGCCGCTCTTTTCAGACGGGATGCTGCATTACTGTTACATCCCCCCAAGAAAGAGGCAAGAAGCAAGGAGCAAAAGCTTCCCCCCTCAGCCGGCCGGATACAAACCGTGCAGCACCTGCGCCAGCCCTGTATCAAACGGCGGCCGTCCGCAGAGATAGTGGTTGCGGTATGTCGCGCCGTCCAGCTCCCAAGTAATGAGATACAAACGGTGCGCGGCAGACTCCACGCGCAATGAATCAATGACCAATGACTCATTTGCAGGGCTTTTGAAGGAACCGGAGAGGAGCGTTTCTCCCGAAGCATAGTCTGTCACGGCATAAGAGCCGCTGAAGTCCCGGAGAGTGTCGTTGGCGGCAACAAGGTCTATCCGCCAATCCCGGGGTTCCCGGAACATGAGGCACAGCGGCTGCTGGGACTGCTTAATGAAGTGGTAGGCCAGCTTCTTGGAGAAGTACCAGTCCACCACGGCATCCGAGGTTTGCGGCCAGCCGTCGAGCATATTCCACCAGAGTATGCCTGTCTTCCTCCACTTCTGCGAGCGGCAGTACTCAATAAAGAACTTGAAGGCCTCGGCCTGCACGGCTTGGGAGAGGAGGATGAATTCATCTAAGTCCTCGGCTTCCCGGCCGAAGAACTGCGCGACTTGGTCGCTCATGAGCTTTGTGCGGTGGGCATACGGACCGTCGGGGCGCATGGTGAAGTCCGCGCCATGCAGCCGCCATTCGTCTTTGGCAATTTTGCGCCCGGCAATCGGCTCCTCCCACCAAGGCCATAGCTTCTTGGGGGTGAGGAACTTCTCCAAGCTCTCGCGGTTCGGGCAACCGTGGTACCCTTGCTCCGACACAAAGAGGCAGGGCTTCGACAGATAGAAGCCGGACTTGAAGTAATCCCGCGGTCCCCAGAGGTGGTCCTCGCTCACGCAGTCAAAGCGCTTCCGGGCAAAGGTCTCTGGGCCCAAGTAGGGAGAGGACGGCAGGAACGGCCGCCGGTAATCATAACGGCGCACCGCCTCCGGCAGGATTTGCCTAGTCAGGAGGTTCGTGTTCGGGTCCACACCGACGCCGTTCCATGCGTGGTCGCACTCGTTGTCGCCGCTCCAGAGGGCGATACAGGGATGCTGCCGCAGTTTGCGGACGATATCCGCCGCCTCGTCCCGGATTTGCGCTTGGAACGCCTCGTCCTGCGGGTAGCGTCCGCAGGCCATCGTGAAGTCCTGCCAGACCAAGATGCCGTATTCATCGCACAGCGCATAGAAGCGGTCGTCCTCATAGACGTTCCCGCCCCAGCAGCGCAGCATATTGCAGTAGGTGTCCTTGAATAAGGCGAGGGCTTTCTCATACCTGTCCGCATCCTCCATACGCAGGGCATCGAGCGGCACCCAGTTGGAGCCTTTGCAGAGGATGCGCGTATAGTTGACATAGAAAGAGAAGTCTCCCGGCTTATCCGGCAGGTTCAGCTCCGTGCGCGCAAACTTCAGCAGGCGCACACCCATCTTGTCCTCATAGACAGAGCAGACCTGCCCGTCCTGCAGCAGGGTGATGCGGTAGGTATAGAGGTGCTGCCCCCCATACCCCGCCGGCCACCAGAGCTTCGGGTCGGGGACAGTAAAGACATACTTCTCCACCGTATACCAAACAGGTTCCTCATGGGTGAAGATGGGCGCATCCCCGTCCAACACTTCCAGTCGCCACGTCAGCCCCTTGTAGTAGGGAATGTCCGTGGTGTAGCTGTAGAAGATACGCATCCGGGCGCTGTGTTCGTCTAAACCCTCCGTGGTGATAAACGCTTCCATGACGCGGGTGCGGGGCAGGTACTCCAAACGCACCCCGCGCCACAGCCCGCTTGTGACGGCGCGGCAGAGAATGTCCCAGCCGTAGGAGGAGGGGGCGCGGCGGATATGCAGTCCCTCCATCCCGCCCGAGAGACCGTCCTCCAAGGGCGACATATCCAAAAGGCGCTTTCGGTCCGCCTGCTCGGCCGCCAAGGGCGATGCAATCTCTACGCGCAAGGTGTTCTCCCCGGCTTGCAGACAGGTACCCACATCCGCGCAAACAATCGGCACAAGCGCATTTGCACTTGTGCGCACCAAGCGGTTATTCAGATATACACAACCACGGCAGTCTAAACCGTCAAAGGTGAGGACAGCTTCCTCATGCGCCCCGGGCAGGGTATCCAAGACAAAAGTGCGCTCATATACCCAGCTGAAGAATTCGTACTTGCGCAGCCGCAGGATATTCGTCCCGTCGTACAAATCCGCCGGAAGCACCCCGGCCTGCTGCAAGGCTGCCTGTGCCGTTCCCGGAACGGCGGCGGGAATGCGAAACGCCTCCTCCCCGCTTTCTTCCGGGGGTATGGCGGTCAGCTGCCATTCGCCGTTCAAATCCATCTTCTGTATACCAATATAACCCATATATAGCCTCCTTATAATGAATGGCTATATTATAGGCGTTTTCGCCGGGAATGTCAAGAGGGGCAGCGGTCATTGCGGGTATCGGTCAGTCATCCTTGCCCGGCTCTATTAGTTCATGGACAGTGAACTTCCCTTCTTTTAATTCCTTAATCGCATTGAAACACCAAAGACATAGGCAGCCCTCCCTAAGGAAGACTGCCGGATACGCAGAAAGAAGCACCGAAAGAAGAGACGCAACGGATTACTCGTTGATGCCGATAACAACACCCGAGCCGACGGTGCGGCCGCCCTCGCGGATGGCGAAGCGCAGACCTTGCTCGATGGCGATGGGGGTGATCAGTTCCACGTCCATCTCGACGTTGTCGCCCGGGACACACATCTCGATGCCTTCGGGCAGGGTGATGACGCCGGTCACATCGGTGGTGCGGAAGTAGAACTGCGGACGGTAGTTACTGACGAACGGCGTATGGCGACCACCCTCTTCCTTCTTCAGGACATAGACCTGACCGCGGAACTTGGTGTGCGGGGTGATGGAGCCGGGCTTGGCAAGAACCTGGCCGCGCTCAATCTCTTTGCGCTGCACGCCGCGGAGCAGGGCACCGGCGTTGTCGCCCGCCTGCGCGAAGTCAAGGGACTTGTGGAACATCTCCAGCCCGGTGACGACGACCTTGCGTTTCTCGGTGGTGAGACCGACAATCTCGACTTCCTCGCCGACCTTAATCTGTCCGCGCTCCACGCGGCCGGTGGCCACAGTGCCGCGCCCGGTGATGGTAAACACGTCTTCGACGGCCATCAGGAAAGGCTGGTCGGACTTGCGGTCGGGGGTTTGGATATAGCTGTCGACAGCGTCCATCAGCTCCCAGATGCTCTTGAGTTCGGGGGCGTTCATGTCGCCGCCGTTGTACTCCAGGGCTTCCAGGGCAGAGCCGCGGATAACCGGTGTGTCGTCGCCCGGGAATTCCTGCTCATCCAGAGCTTCGCGGATTTCCATCTCGACGAGGTCAAGCAGTTCCTCATCGTCGACTTGGTCGACCTTGTTCATGTAAACCACAATGTAAGGCACGCCGACCTGACGGGCGAGCAGAAGGTGCTCACGGGTCTGCGCCATCGGGCCGTCGGTGGCGGCAATAACGATGATCGCACCGTCCATCTGCGCCGCGCCGGTGATCATGTTCTTGATGTAGTCGGCGTGGCCGGGGCAGTCGACGTGGGCATAGTGGCGGGCATCGGTCTCATACTCAACGTGCGCCGTGTTGATGGTGATGCCGCGCTCGCGCTCTTCGGGAGCCTTATCGATGTTGGCATAGTCAACAAACGATGCCTGCCCTTTCATGGCGAGGGTCTTGGTGATGGCTGCGGTCAGGGTGGTCTTACCATGGTCGACGTGACCGATGGTGCCGATGTTTACGTGGGGTTTGGTGCGTTCGAACTTTGCCTTGCCCATGGGGGAATCCTCCTTGTAGTTCGGGGCGTTTGTGGTTGATACGGCGTCTGTCGGTGCGGTATCGCGGAAGCCCCATGTGTTGTTTTACATAGTCATGTGCTTAGTATTATAGCAGATTCGGCGGCAAAATGCAAGTGTTTTTTGAAATTTCTTTCCCAGCAGGGGGAAGCGAACCGAATTCACCGCCTATAGGATATGTAAAGCGGGAGCAAAAAATGCACTTTTCCCTTGACAAAGTACGGGAAACTGTGCTATAATGTTTACTGCCGTGCAGGGGAGCCCCACATCCCTCCGCTCGGTTCAACCGGAGCGGTATCGAAGTGGTCATAACGGGACTGACTCGAAATCAGTTGACGGGCAACCGTCCGTGGGTTCGAATCCCACCCGCTCCGCCAGACAAAGGCGCCGAAGCAGATTTGCTTCGGCGCTTTGTGTATGAATGTGCTTGACAGAATACAAAAAAATGCAACAAAACTTTCGAAAAAACAGAATAATTTTTCCACATTCTGTGAGGAGTTTGTCCATATCAAACGACAATCAAAGTAAGCGTCCATGGAGTGACCTGATGGACAGCTAATAAAGGCGGCTGATGACCGCCCTACTTAAAGGAGGGTTTTCGTATGAAAACCGGTAAACGTATCCTCGCTATGCTCCTCGCAGTCCTCATGCTCTTCGGTGTCTCCGCCGTCTCCGCCTCCGCCCACACCTATGCTGCCGGGTATTACAACCAGGTGAAAGCCGCCTTCGATTCCTGTTACGACAAAGCGATTGATAAGATTGAGGGTTCGACACCCCTCCTCGGCACGTCCTACAGCACCTTGTGCCGTCAGGCCATAACTGCTGCGCTGTCCGCAGTTAGTGGGGCAGCCGGTTGGGATGAAAGCAAAGACACCGAGACCTATGTGAAACTGATTCAGAGCAGCTACAACAGTGCTGTCAGTATCGCCCGCGACGGCGGCGTCACTTATCCCGGCACCGGCAAAGCCCCCTCCTCGGAACTGACAAGACTTCTCAACCTCAGCGCTGCGGAAGTCGCCGCCGGCTCCCTGAAGATTCCGGGCACCAACGTCGATGCCAACTTCTTCAACTGGTTCCTTTATATCATCTGCTTCGGCTGGCTGTGGATGGAAAAAGCCTAAGAGCCTGAATCCCGTGTAATCAAACAGCACCCGCCGGTGCGTCTGCAAAAAGACGCACCGGCGGATTCGTTTCCAATGCAGGGGAACAATTTAATTACTGAATTATAAGTCCAAAAAAATCATAAATTCTCACAAAAAACTTGACTTAAAAAACAGATTGTGGCAAGAATTTGTTAAAACCGCCCCTCAACGCGGCCTGCCGAATTGCTTTCGCGTGGAATGAACGGCAAACGCTACGGCAGCTATCAACAGAATCGGCGGCAGCAGGTAGAGCGTAACGCCGACCGCATCGGCACTTGCGTCCGCCTTGTACTCAATAAAGAGAAGCAGGAACACCAAGGCAGCCCCGCCGAGGATGCCCCACACAATCCGTTTGGCCATCGTCCGGCGGTAGAGACGCAGTTTGCCGGTATCCTCCGGGAGCAGACTCCCGCAAGCGGGACAGATTGTATGCGGCGCACCATCCGCCCCAAGCGCAGGGACAGCCTTCCCGCAATCGGGGCAAATGGTTTCTGCCGAAGCTGAATTGTCCATAGGCTCCTCCTGTTCGTTCTTTGGCCAAAAAGGCGGATGGAAGTATATCAATGATTCATTGATCATTGTCAATGAATCATTGCAGCAAGTCGGGGCGTTTGGTTTGTGTGCGGCGCAGGGAGTCCTCTTTGCGCCATTTCTCCTGCAGGGCATGGTTGCCGCCGATGAGTATAGCCGGGACTTCACGTCCCTCCCAGACGGGCGGGCGGGTGTACTGGGCGTGCTCCAAGAGCGGCGGGGTATTATCCTGCGGGTAGTGGCTCTCCCCCTCGTAGGCACCGGGTCCGGCCAACACGCCGGGCAGGAGGCGAACCACGGCATCGCAGAGGACAAGCGCGGGCAGTTCCCCGCCGGTCAGCACATAGTCGCCGATGGAGATCTCCTCGGCCTCCAATGCTTCCAAGACGCGTTCATCCACGCCCTCATAGTGCCCGCAGAGCAGGACAAAGCTTTCGCTCTCGGAGAGTTCCTTTGCTTTCGCCTGCGTCAGCACCTTGCCTTGCGGGGACATATAGAAGAGTTTCGGGGTAACCCCCCAGTCAGCGCACACGGCGCGGTAGCAGTCGGCAATGGGACCGCACTGCATGACCATGCCGAAGCCGCCGCCGTAGGGAGCGTCGTCCACGCGCTTGTGCTTGTCTTGCGTGTAGTCCCGGATGTTGCGGCAATGGATTTGCACCTTGCCTTGCTTGCGCGCTCGGCCGATGATGGATTCCGAAAGGACGCTCTCGCACATCTCCGGGAAGAGGGTCAGGATTTCGATTCTCATACTTCCAAGCCTCCTTCCAGCAAGCCCGGAATCGGGCGGATGGTCACATACCCTTCCTCCGGATGCATTTCCCCGATGAACTCCCGGACCGCCGGCATCAGGAACTCCGCAGCTCCATGCAGCGGTTCGCTGCGCCGGATACGCCAGACTTGATTGGCATTCCCCGCTTGCGTGACATCTGTGAGCGTGCCGTATACTTCACCGCTGACTGCATCCCGCACTTCACAGCCGAGCAGGTCGGTAAGGAAATACGCCCCCTCGGCGAGGTGAGCGTCCGAACGCCGGAAGTAGAGCGTCCTCCCGCGCAGTGCGTTGGCAGCTTCTACGGTATCTATGCCCTCCAACCGCAGAAGAATGCGCCCCTTGTGCGGCCGGGCGGAGCGTACCGTGACCGGCTGCTTCCCCGCTGTATCCCAATACAGAACCGCAAACTGCCGGAAGAAGTCCGGTCCGTCGCAGGAGAGGTTGCACGAAAGCTCGCCCCGCACGCCGTGCGGAGCTGCTATTGTTCCGATTTCCAGGAATGGGAGGGGGTGCCCCGAAGGGGCATTCCCCCGTGCAACCTCCCGCCTCATGTTTCGTCCGCCTCCGCAGGGGGCAGTTCAGCGGAGTCGTCGGCGCCGCCGATTTCGTCATCGATTTCTACGGAAATCTTCAGGCGCTGTCGGGTAGCGGCGGCGCGCATGACGGTACGGATGGCTTTGGCTATTTTACCTTGCTTGCCGATGACGCGGCCCATGTCATCGTCGGCGACGTTGAGGTGGAAGAAGACAACGCCGTCTTCATTGGGGGGGTCTTTGACGACTTGAACGGCGGTGGGGTCGTCGACCAAACCGCGGGCCAAGGCTGCCAAGAGGTTTTCGAGTTCCATTGCAAACTCCTTTCGGGGCTGTTCGGTTTTCAAAGCGGTCTATGCCCGGAGAATCAAAGGATACCGGCCTTCGTGAGGAGTACTTTTACGGTGTCCGTCGGCTGCGCGCCGTTTTTAATCCATTCCTTGGCCTTGTCGGCATCGATTTTGATTTCAGACGGATCCGTCATGGGGTTGTAGGTACCGATTTCGGCGATAAACCGACCGTCACGCGGGTAACGGCTGTCGGCGACAACAACGCGGTAGAACGGGGCTTTCTTTGCGCCCATGCGGCGCAGGCGGATTTTAACTGCCATGTGGTTCATTCCTCCGGAGTAAGTGATTTAGTATAGTATGGTATGTAAAACGGGTTTTACCGTATTTACGCATGGAATTTCAGCGGCTGCTTACATGCCCATGCCGGGCGGCATCATGGGCATCCGGCCGCGTTTGCCGCCGTTTTGCTTGAACATAGCCTGCATTTGCTTATGTTGCTTGAGGAGCCGGTTCACAGCCTCCACGGTTTGCCCGCAGCCGGCGGCGATGCGTTTCTTGCGGGAGGCATTGATTATCTCAGGCCGGCGGCGTTCCTCGGCTGTCATGGAGAGGATGATGGCTTGGATTAACTCGAACTGATGCTCATCCACTTCCACATCCTTGAGTTTGGCACCGACGCCGGGGAGCATACCGAGCAGATCCTTGATGCCGCCGAATTTCTTGAGCTGCTTAAACTGATCCAGCAGGTCGTTCATGTCAAACTTATTCTTGAGGAGCTTCTCCTGCATCTCCATGGCTTCCTTCTCGGAAATCATGGTTTCGGCTTTCTCTATCAGGGAGAGGACATCCCCCATCCCCAAGATGCGGGAGGCCATACGCTCGGGGTGGAAGACATCGAGGTCTCCCAGCTTCTCCCCCTGTCCGATGAACTTGATGGGCTTGCCGGTAACGGCGCGGGCGGAGAGCGCGGCGCCGCCGCGGGTGTCGGAATCCAGTTTGGTGAGAATCAGTCCGTCTATGCCCAAGGCTTCATTGAATGCCGTGGCGGCGTTGACGGCATCCTGCCCTGTCATGGCGTCAATGACGAGGAGGATTTCATGCGGCCGCACGGCACGCTTGACCTGCTTGAGTTCGTCCATGAGGGCTTCGTCTATGTGCAAGCGCCCGGCGGTGTCGAGAATCAGGTAGTCGTTGCCGTTGTCGCGGGCTTGCCGCAGCGCGGCATTGGCGATGTCCACGGGGTCAACCTGCCCCATCTGGAAAACGGGTACCCCGGCTTTGCCGCCGACCACCTCCAACTGCTGAATGGCGGCGGGGCGGTACACGTCGCAGGCAGCCAAGAGCGGCCGGTGCCCTTGGTTCTTGAGCCAGAGCGCGAGTTTGGCGGTGTGCGTGGTTTTCCCTGCGCCCTGCAAGCCGCACATCATGATGACGGTCGGCGGGTGCGGCGCGAGGTTGAGTTTCGCTTTGGTGCCGCCCATGAGTTCAATGAGTTCCTCATTGACAATCTTGACAACCATCTGCGCCGGGGTCAGCGACTGCATGACCTGCTGCCCGATTGCGCGCTCCGTCACTTTCGCCGTGAACTCGCGGGCGACCTTGAAGTTGACATCGGCCTCCAAGAGCGCCATACGAACTTCACGCATCGCATCGCGGACATCTTTTTCAGTTAAAGCGCCTTTGGAGCGCAGGCGCCGGAAGGCAGATTCCAGCCGCCCGCTCAGTCCTTCAAATGCCAATGCTCTTCCCTCTGTTCTGCAAAAGTATCCTTACTTCAGGAGCGTTTCCGCTACGGCGCCGATTTTGGCGGCCTCTTGGTTGATGACCCGCGACATCGCGCCGCGCAGGTTCTCTTCCCGAATGCGAGCGGCGGCTTCAATAATTTCGCCCAAGCCCTCCTGCATCTCCGTGAAGCGCGCTGCCAGGCGAAGCTTGCTCTCCATGTCGCGCAGGGCGTTCTCCGCGCGGTTGATGGCATCGCGCACCCCTTGCCGGGTGATGCCTTCATTCTGCGCAATCTCCGATTGGGTCAGGTCCTCATTGTAAAAGTACTCCAAAAATGAACGCTGTTTTTCGGTGAGGAGCTCTCCGTAAAAGTCGAGGAGCATGCCCACGGACAAATCTTTTGCCAATCTTTATGCCTCCCTATTATATATACTTGAAGTTTTCTGTCGAAAGGCTTTTTCAAATCTGCGGATTTGTTCGCTTTATACGATCACGCTTGACAAGGCGTTTGCTTTACGCTTTTGCCTTTGTTATTATAACCGATACAGAACCGTTTGTCAAGACTTTTTTTCTGCAAACCTTTCCCCATCTCTGTGGATAACTCTGTGGAAAGCGGGCATATCTTCGGTTTTCGGTTACAAAATCACGAACCTTTCCTGTTCCTGCTTCGAAAAATGTTACGATTTGCCGAAAAAAAGCCTGCCTCGGCAGGAATAACTTTCGGAAAACTTTTTTTGCGGGCGCCGTAGGGGTGCCCGCGCATTTTCGCAAGCTAAATCAGAACGACTTGCAGGAAACTTACGCCGAAATTGTAGAAAAATGTCACATATTCACGGCTATGCACCCGCTTAGTCAGGAAATGTTTGCGTGCATAATTGTCACGTGCCGCCAAGGTCTTGTGGAAAAGTCTGTGAATAAAGTGCATAACTCGCTATATTTAGGGGATTTTGCTTTCCACTTCACCATACGAAAGGTGAGGGAAAACTATAATTTTCTGAATCAGAATATACAGAAAAGCTCTGCAAGTTTTCTTTCAAGCTTTCCTGCGCCGGCAATCCGGCAAGGTTTTCCCCTTTCCGGCGGCGGGAGAGCGGCGTTTAGAAAAAAAACTACAATTTTCTATTTGGCTATTGCATTTTTCGGAAATATCTGCTAAAATAATTCAAAGCGTTTTTGTCGTTGAAAAATCGGGAACGCGAAAAAAAGGTCGTGCATGGCAACAACGCTTTTGGACGGCGGCGGGGGAGCAGACTGCCGCCAACCCTGCGGGACAGGGTGTATATTTTTCTTTTTATTCATTCGACTAAAACTCGCGGAGGTGCAGGCATTGAAAAAGGTACTTTTGTTCTTGGTTACGGTTCTCCTTTGCGCCGGTTTGTGTGTGACGGCGTTCGCGGCAGGTCCCTACACGAAAAGCTCGGTTACCGTATCCGGCGGCCGGTTGGATCAGGACATCGTGATGTCCTTTAAGCTTTCCACTTGGTTCGGCAGTTCTTCCGACAAGCCGCAGTGGTTTTACCGTTCGACGGGCGACTTCAATTTGTGGATCAATATCATCCGCAGCAACAATACGTTTACGCTCGAAACGCGTGTGTATGCCGATGCCAACCGCAAGAACCTAATCAAGCAGCAGAAAGCGGCACTCACAGGCTATACCCGCACCGATAAGATCACGGTCACGCTGCATGCCGACCTGAAGTCCGTCACGGCAACCAAGTCCGACGGCTCCGGTGCGGTAAAGATTCCGATTTCCGTCACCGCACCCAAGGGAACGATCAACTTCACACTATACGACCCCAATGACGCGATAACGCTCACAAAGAAAACGCCGCCGACCACCGCACCGGCAACAACGGCGCCGCCGGAGGCGACGAATGCCACGGCGGAGGGTTCGGCATACAATCCCTCCACGGTGATAAAAGGCACTGCGCCTTCCGATTCGGCAGCGCCGACGGTTGCCGCTGTGAGTACCACGGCGCTCGCTACAGGCGTTTCGCGAAACGCCAACGGGCAGGTGGTGATCACAACCGCCAACAAGGAGTCCACCGTAGTCCCTGGGGATGTCAAAACGACCCAAACCGACGTTTCCTCTGCTGGTGCTGCCGCCGATGCCGACGAACCGATTGCCATCGGGAGTAAGAACTTCACTGCCGGTATCATCATCGGAATTATTGCAGGTTTGGTCTTGGGGCTGATCCTGTTCTGGTTCTTTACTCTGCATAAAAATGCGCAGGACGAAGAGGAGGATGCCGAAGAGGAAACGCCGCCTGTGGAAGAAGCCAAGCCGGAGCCGCAGGGGATTGCACCTGTTGCTGCCGGCGGGGTGTTTACCGCGGCGGCAGCCGCGCCTGCCGCCGCCGCCGTCCCTTCTGCCGATGCCGTCATAGCGCTCGCCGCTCTCAAAGGAAGCAGCGAGGACCGCAAGCGCATGGAGGCGGAGGGTGTGACGGTTGCCCCCACGAATTATGAAGAAGTGCAGGGCGGCGGCACTCCCCGCTTTGCGGAACAAAAGCCCGGCCCCTATATTGTGTGGAACGGCAAGCTCTGGGTGAATCCCTCTTTCTACCCCCGCTTCCTGGATGCCCGCCGCTGGACGGCGCAGCTTCTGGAGCAGTGCTTCAAACTGGAGCGCAAAGGCTCCAAGAGCGAAATCATCACGGGCATAGAGGGAGCCCCGGTGGAAGTCGTTGAAGGCGGTTATATACTGCAGGCGCAAGGCACCATTACGTTGGAGTAATGCGGGTGCCGGCGATATAACGAATGGGGCAGGCAGAGGCGCGGCAATGCCGGCGGGAATGAACAGTGTGAAGCAAAAGCAGGCAGCGATATACGCTACAAATGTGTGAAGGGAGACAGACTATGCATGCAGCTTTTTCCGAGGCGGCACCGCTGCCCGAAAAAAGGAATCTCTATGACAGCGAACGCCTGCGCAACCTCTTTGAGGAGGATGCCTCCGCTTTGCGGGAGTTGGACTATCGCAGGATAGAAATCCAAGAGGCCTGCGCAGACAATCCCAATGCTTGGGCCTTGGCACTTTTTCCGTTGCGGGACAGCTACTACGTCTTTCTTCGAATGCAGCGAGCCGCCGCAGAGGGCTGGCAAGCTACCGTCCGTGTTGCAGACATGGGGCAGGGGAAAGGGCACGCCCCGCACTTGGATGCCGCCGCGCTTTTTCAGGAGCACCCCCGCTTGCAGCAACAGATCGGGGAGGACGGCGTTTTTCTGCGGCGCCTGCGCACAGGTGTGTGCTTATGCACGTTAGATGCCGTCTCTCAAGTCGTCGCTTTGGTGCCGGCTGACAGGACGCGCTTGGCGGAGAGTTTGCTTTCCGATGCTTTCGTGAATGCCATGCCGGCCGGCCGGCGGCGGTATATCTCCGCTGTCTGCGGCACGGCCGCCCTCCCCGCCTCTGCTTACCGCTTGCATATCCGCGCAACCGAAGAACCATCTGCACACGCCGCTGCGGTTTCGGCGGATTTCACGCTTGCGCCGCCGACCCTGCGCAGCCGGTTCCCGGAGCTGAATTTTGCGCAACGGACGGCGAAAGAGTTGCTCGCCATGCTGGATTTGCCTTTCTACCTCTCCATGTTTGACGCGGCGGAGAAGTTTGTTACGGAAAAGATAGGCGCGGTCCATGCGCAGAATGCGCAGGACTTGATTACGTGGCAGATGCTCCGCAAAAACTTTCCCTTGCAGAGCTTTTCTATTACCGAAGCAGAGATGCAGGCATTGCGCCCGAAGGCGTACAAGCTGGCGGCGTAAAGCTGCCCCGCCTCAGAGTTCTTTGGCTTGGTGCTTAATCTCTATATGGTCAAACAGGCGCTTGAAAGTGACTTGCGCTTTGTATTCCCTGCCGCAGCGCGTACAGCAGCAAACGGTATTGAATGAGCGCCCCCCGAAGTACCATTCATACAGCGGGCGGGCGGGGATTCTGCAATGCGGGCAGATACAGTAAAGCTGGGTGCCGTTGATGAGCGGATTGCCCGGACTGCTCAGGTGTTCCGCATCCGCCCGCCGGGAGATATACCGCGGCTTAAAGGACATACGGCGGAAAAAATCCGGTGTGACGGGTTTCACGAAGTCGGCGAAGTCCTCTTCCGAATAGACGCGCCGCAGGACTTCTGCCGCCAAGCGGGAGTCTGTCACCGCACGGTGAATCTCATGTTCCTCTACGGAAATGCCGAGCAGTTCCGCGGCGGCACGCAGACCCGTCTGTTGCGTTGTGGGGAGTTTGCAGCGATGCCGCACATAGGCCTGCAAGTCGGCATAGTTCCCGAGGTAGAGCATATTCTCCCCGCCCAACAGAACAATATTGTTTTGCCAGAAGGTGCGCAGGTCCCCGTCGCCCCAAGAGAGCACCACGCGCTCCGCCGGTGCGGCACCTTTTGCCATCCAGTCCCGGAAGCCATAGAGCGCCGTGCGGTAGGGAATGCCCTCCCGCCGCAGGTCCTCTTGGCTGATATTGGTCAAATCCGTGACATAACTGCACACTTGGGATTGGTAGCGGGAGCGCACCAGACTGGTATAACTGCCCGATTCCGTCAGGCTGCTGTCCAAGCGGACGGCTCCTATCTCAATGATTTCATTGAAATACCGCTGAATCGGCGGCGCATAGGTGCTGTTCCACTCTAAGTCCAGGAGGATGAATTCCATTGCTTTGCTTCACCTTGCTACGCGGAGGCCGCAGAACGGCGCACGGCACGAGTACATTTCGTATTGTCTACTATTATACGCTGTTTCCCCCCGATTGTCAAGTATGCGCTGAAAAAGGGAGGAGGCTGCTGTGAAACCCACCGGGATACAGGAATGTTCGTCAAAGTGACGATTGTTCAATAGAAATCACCGCTGTCTATTGTGATAATGCACAATGGGCGAGACGAATCCCGCAAAAAAAGGCGAATTCTTTCGAAAATTGACAAATTATCTCTTGCAATTTCCTACAAGATGTATTATAATAGTAGGTGTCAAACTCTGTACAGATAGGATGGAGTCAAAGCAGGGAGGAATGGGATGGTTGATATACATACCCACATACTCCCCGGAATGGACGATGGCGCCGCTTCTCTCCGAGAAGCCGTCCGCATGGCGGCGGATGCTGTAGCCTGCGGCATCACGGCGGTTGCAGCCACCCCGCATTTTTTTACGCCGTCCGACCCCGGCAGTTTTTACCGCGAACGGGATGCCGCCGTTGAGGCACTTCGCTCGGCTTTGCGCGAGGCAGAGATACCGCTGCAGGTATACCCCGGCGCCGAGGTGCGGCCGGACGAGGATTTCGCCTACGCCCCTGCTTTGCGCGCCGCAGCGCTTGGAGGCAGCCGCTACCTGCTCTTGGAGCTCCCGTTTCGCCGCCTTACTGCTCTGCAGGTGATGGGAATTGCGGATTCTGCTCGCGAAAGGGGTTACCGTCCCGTCTTCGCCCACCCGGAACGCTACACCCTCTTCCATCGCGACACGAACATCGTTAACGAACTGGCGGATCAAGGTGTGTACTTCCAAGTGACGGCGCAAACACTTGCCGGGTTCGGCACCAAGGAGGAATGCCGCTTTGCCGCGGCGCTTTGCAGAGCGAACATGGCGCAGTTCCTCAGCTCCGATGGCCATGGCGCCCGCGAGCGCCGCCTGACGATAGCCTCTTATGAGGTGCTGCGTCAAGCCGGTATTTCCCGCAAGCAGTACGAATTCATGACGGACACAGCGCCCCAATGCGTACTGTCGGACAAGTCCCTCCCCGCAAGGCAGGCGGTTTTCCTATAAGTACCCTTCCTGCGCACGCTTATCGTGCGAGGCGATTACGAACAAAGATTGAAGGTTTGTACAGTGCAGCAAGAATCTTACAACGGCGGTTATGCGGCTGTGTCCACCGGCGGGCAGGGCTTGGCGTTGCCGTTTGAGTTGGACATCGGACGTATCCTGCGCACGCTGCTGCGGTTTTCGTGGGCGATTCTCCTTTCCGCCGCTACGTTTGCCGGGGCATTGTATTACTATTCCAAAGTGAACCAAGGAACGAACTACTCTGCCCAAGCGACATTTGCCCTCACACGCATCATGTATGTAAAAGAGGTGCGCAATGCCGGCACGGACGACGAAGTCATTGTCAGCTACCCCACCCGCGTCTTTTACACCTCCGCAGACGAAAACCGGAATATGGCACTTTTACACTCCGACAGCGTGATTGACAGGATAGACACTTACCTCGGAAACAAGTACGGACCGGATCGTATACGCAACAGCGTACGCATAGCCGGCACCGGCGTGGCGGCGATATTCCAAGTATCCGTCTATGATAGCGACCCCACGCTGTGCAATGAAGTATTGGATGCGGTTATACGGATTTATCCGGAGTACCTCACGCGCTTTGAATCCACGATTGGCATAGAGATGATTCGCCGCCCGAACCCTGCGGCGGGTGTCGGATACGGTCCGAACGTGAAGAAAATGACACTCTTCGGTGCGGTTGTCGGCGGCGGAATGATTGTAGCTTTGCTCGTTTTGCTGGATTTGACAAAGAACACCCTGCGCTCCGCTACCGAAGTGCGTAAACGTACGGCGGAACGCCTCCTCGGCATGATTCCCTGGCAGAACACGCGCCGCGGCAGCAAAAAGGACGATTCCGGCCGTGTGCAGTGTATACTGGACAAACGCAATGTCAGTTTTGACTTCATAGAGAACATAAAAGCCATCCGTACCAAGATTGAGAACACCGCCGCCGATTGGGAGGGGAAGGTGTTTGCTTTCACATCCACCTTTGAAGCCGAAGGGAAGACGACCTTAGCGATTAACATCGCCTGTGCCCTGGCGCAGAAAGGCAATAATGTCCTACTGATAGACTGCGATTTGCGCAAATCGGCCGTGATGGCGGGGATGGGCTTGGAGGCACCGGAGGGCATCGGTTTAATCCCCATCCTGAAAGGTGCTGCGGAGTATGAGAGCGGCGTAAAGTATGTCAAGCAGATGCGTTTCTTTGTCATGCCGTCCGGCGGCGCGACGGATAACGCAACGGAGTTGCTCGGTTCCGCTGCGATGCGGCGCGTGATTGAACGCGCCCGCGAGAGCTTTGATTACGTTTTACTGGATACTCCCCCTGCCCGTGTCGTGGCGGATTGCCTTGCCGTTACGCCGTTCACGGACGGAATTATCTACGCTATCCGCTACGACTATGCGCGGATTGCGCAGGTCACGGATACCATGGATGAGCTTTCTCGTGTCGGCGCGAAGTTTGTCGGCTCTGTTCTTACCATGGCGGCTGCCGACGGGAAAGTCCTCGGGCGCTCGTACTACGGCCAAGGCCGCCGCGTCCGTAAGTATAACGGCGGCTTCTCCTATGGCTACGGTCATGGAGCCTATGGCGAGAGCAGCCGCAGCTATCTACGCACAGATAAAGAAGAGTCGGATGTCCGTGAGTATGACCCCGCCAACCCGGAGGAGTTTTAGGATGACGCCGCTGCGCCTGGTCATAGATACGGATCCCGGAACGGATGACGCAATCGCCCTTGCCCTTGCCGCTTCGCTCTGTAAAATGGATATATGCGCCATCGTATCCTCCTACGGCAACGTGCAGGGGGATACGGCTTTTCGGAATGCTTGTGACTTGGCAGCATTGCTGCATATCGATGCAGCAATGCTGCATGGGAGCAATGCTCCGTTTTGCGGCGCTTTCACCGCCACGGACTACCACGGCGGCAATGGTCTGTGCGGTGTTGTGCTGCCGCCGGCAGAGTTGCCGTCCCAACCCGAGGATGTATACAAAGCGCTCTATGACATAATCGCAGAGAACGCACCAGTCACTTATGTCACATTCGCCCCGCTGACAAATCTAGCAGCAATGCTGCGCCGCTTCCCGGACGTGGGAGCCTATATTGCGCAAGTCGTCACCATGGGCGGCGGCTATAATGTATTCAATATGCCGCACGGCACGGAGTACAATTTCTATATGGATGGGCTTGCCGTCCGGGAGGTATTGGCGGCGGGCTTGCCTCTCACATTGGCGCCTTTGGATTTAACGCACAGCATCGCCCTGTCGGAAGCGGAATTGGAGGACATCGTCGGGCATACGCTCGCCGGCTTGGAGACGGTGCCGCAGACGCCGTACGCTTTGCTGGGCAGAATACTTTTCGGCAACCTCGCCGCCGCCCGCGCGCACGGCGAGGAGGGCGCCATCATCCACGATGCCTGTACGCTGCTGTATCTGCATAATCCGGCTGCGTGTACGACGGAAGTAAAGCGCACCATAGCCGACAACTTCGGAGCCTTGAGCGAAGACCCGAAAGGAGCACCGCTGCAAGTGATAACGGCGATGGACAAAACCTACGCCGCCGCTTGCTTCCGCGAAGCATTCCGGGCACTTTCGCAGCAAAATTTGTAAAAACCCTTGACAAATCCGCAGAAATGGGATATAATAGTAAGGCAGAGGAGAGAGATTCCCTCTGATTTGTATTGCCGAATAGTGTAACGGTAGCACGACAGACTCTGACTCTGTTTGTCAAGGTTCGAATCCTTGTTCGGCAGCCATGCGGAACCCTTGTGTGTCAAGGGTTCATTTTTTGTTGATGCTGAGCATTATAAGACAGCGCAGCCTTTACACCATCCACGGCAGCGGATACAATCCCGCCGGCATAGCCCGCGCCCTCCCCGACAGGGTATAAGCCAAGAATATTAGAAACGCCGTTTTCATCCCGCAGGATGCGCACCGGGGAGGAGGAACGGCTCTCCGGAGCGGTCAGAACCGCGTCCGGTGCATCAAAGCCGCGCAGCAAGCGTCCCATTGCCGGAATAGCGCCCCGCAGGGTTTGCACGATAGGCGCAGGGAAGATGGGTGCTATATTGCAAGGCACTACCCCTGTGGTGCAGGTAGGCTCAACGGCGCCGAAGCCAACCGAAGCTTTGTCCGCAAGGAAGTCCCCGACCGTCTGCGCCGGCGCCGCATAGCTACCGCCGCCCAGGACAAAAGCGTTTTGCTCTAGCTCTCTTTGCAGACGTAAACCTGCAAGGGCATCCGTTGCGGCACTCGGCAATGGTTGCACACCGACCAGAATTGCACTGTTGGAGTTCTCGCCGTTTCGGGCGTATTCACTCATGCCGTTGACGACCATCCCGCCGGGTTCACTCGCCGCACAGACCACCGTACCGCCCGGACACATACAGAACGTATACGCTCCGCGCCCCGGGACAAGGGAATAACCGTGCCCGACCGCTGCCGGCGGTTTTTGACTATCCGCACGGGCGGCGGACCCTTCCGGATGCGTGGCCATTTTGTAGTCGGCCGCGCCCAAAGCCGGATGTCCGGCGAAAGATCCATACTGTGCCTTGTCTATCCACTCTCTTTTGTGTTCAATGCGAACGCCCACCGAAAACGGCTTTGCCTGCATTTTTACCCCTTGCGACAGGAGCGAGGTTACTGTATCCCGCGCGGAGTGCCCAATACAAAGAAACACGGCATCGCATTCCAGCTCTTCTCCGGAAGAAAGCACAACGCCATGTATACTGTTGTTCGCAATAATCAGCCGTTCCAAAGCCGTATGGAACCGCACTTCCCCGCCAAGTCGAATAATCTCTTCGCGAATGGCCTGCACTACAGCCCCCAACTTGTCGGTTCCGATATGCGGTTTGGCATTCACGAGGATGTCCGGCGGCGCACCGTGCAGCACCAATTCTTCTAACACTTGCCGGCACAGCGGAGATTTGATGCCCGTATTCAGCTTCCCGTCAGAGAACGTGCCCGCGCCGCCCTCTCCGAACTGTACGTTTGAATGCGGATTCAGCACCCTTGTGCGGCGAAAATCCTGCACATCCTTTTGGCGCTCCGCTATAGGTGCACCTCGCTCCAGCACCAGCGGACACAAACCGCGCAGGGCAAGCACCAGTCCGGCGAATAGGCCGGCAGGGCCCAGGCCGACGACTATCGGGCGGGGGAGGTGCCCCGTAGGGGCATCCATGCCCCTACGGGGCATCCATGCCGCGTAGCGGCACCCAAGCCCCGTAGGGGCTCCCTCCCCCACAACCTCCCCCTGCATCCACACATCCGCGTTACAGACAAAATGCACACTGTCCCGCCGACGGGAATCGACAGCCCTACGTGTAACGCGCAGCGAAGCAATATCGGAAGCAGGGCAGTGCAATTCCTTCGCGGCGGCGCGCGTAAGGTGTTGGGTCAAATTGCCGTCAAGGGGCGCTTTGAGATTGGTGAGGCTGAAAATAGGAACTCCTCCAGACCATAGAGTAAGATTTATGCAAAACCGGAAAAGCAAGCCAATTCTTCGGCAGAGAAAACGACACGACCGGACAGGAAGCGACAAAAACCGCTGATTTCGCGAGAATCTTTCATAATTCGCTTGCAATTTATACAAGGATGTGGTATAATCAACGTGTAGGTACTTTCCGAAAAGTGAGAGTGCCATTAGACAGACAAACAATTTATATGGAGGTTATTCGCATGATTTCTTTGCTTGGTTCCTTGGTGTCCGCAATTGCCGGATTTATTTTCTGGGCAATCACGTTCGGCGCTATCGGCAGCGGTGATCCGTTTGAGGGCATCCGTTTGGCGTTCGAAGCGATTCTGTCATTCTTCGGCATCGCTTGACGGCAATGGAAAACACAGGGCGCGGGGCTATCCCGCGCCCTGCTTTGTTCTTTCGGAATACCAACAACAGTTTATACTATAGCACAAAGTGCGTGGCTTGTCAAGGGATTTTTATTGACATTCCTTGGCTTCTATGGTATAATTAGTGCCGGAAAGAGTTCCGGGTATATCGCTATACGCAAACGGAGAAACACGAATGCATACCAAAACTTACGCAGCCATTGACCTCGGCGCATCCTCGGGGCGCGTCATGCTCGGCACATATGACGGGGAACACCTGTCCTTAGAGGAAGTACACCGGTTTTCGAATGACCCCGTTACGGTCGGCGGAACATTCTACTGGGATGTCCTGCGCCTGTTGCATGAGATTAAGACCGGTTTACGCGAAGCCGGTTTGGTTCTCAAAGACAGAGGAAAAACCTTATCGGGCATCGGCATAGACACTTGGGGCGTTGACTACGGCATTATAGATAGGCGCGGCAAACTCGTCGGCAATCCCGTGCATTACCGCGACAGCCGCACGGACGGTATGCCCGAGGCCATCTATCAGAAGTTTTCAGCCGAAGCTTTGTACCAAGAGACCGGCATCCAGCTGATACAGCTGAATACCGTATTCCAACTGGCGGCCGAGGTAAAGGACAACCCTGCTGCATTTTCGGAAAGGCAGACGCTCCTTTATATGCCCGACCTGTTGGGTTACTTCCTGACCGGGCAAAAGGTGTCAGAGTTCTCCATAGCCGCCACGTCCCAGTTGCTCAACGCCGATACAGGTGTGTATTCCGGAAAGGTATTAGACACCATCGGGGTACCCGGTACCGCTTTCCCGCCCATCGTACAGCCGGGAACGGTCTTGGGCGTGCTGCTGCCGGCGGTTCAGGAGGAGTGCGGTCTGGGCGATGTGCCGGTGTTTTCCGTCTGCGGCCACGATACCGCGAGTGCCGTCTGCGCCGTACCTTCCGCGGACGAGAGCTTTGCTTTTATCTCCAGCGGCACATGGAGCTTGTTCGGCACAGAGATAGATACCCCCCTGCGTTCTGCGCAAGCTGTCAAGCACAACTTCACCAACGAGCGCGGACCGGAGGGCAAGGTGCGCTTTCTGCGCAACCACACGGGACTATGGCTCATCCAAGAGAGCCGCCGCCAATGGGAGCGGGAGGGCAGGAAGTACTCCTACGCGCAATTGGAGCAATCCGCCCGCGCCGAAGCCGATTTCACAAGCGTGATAAATACAGACGATGCTGCTTTTACGCCGCCCGGAGACATCCCCGGGCGCATCCGCGCCCTCTGCGAAAACAGCGGTGTTCCCGCCCCGCAAAATGTCGGGCAGACGGTACAGTGTATTTATATTTCTCTTGCAGCAAAATACAAGCAAGCCCTCGCCGACCTCAAAGAATGCACAGGAAAGGACTTCTCCGCCATTCATGTCATCGGCGGCGGCACCAAAGACAACTATCTCTGCCAACTGACCGCCGATGCCACCGGGCTGCCCGTGCTGGCAGGTCCGACGGAGGCAACCGTCATAGGCAACATAGGTGTCCAACTTGCCGCCGATGGCTTACTGAATGGATTAGCGGACATCCGCCGCTGTGTGTACAGCAGTTTCCCGCCCATCGTATACGAACCATCACAAGGCTGAGGAGAGCTTTATGCAGGAATTGATTACAGCCGCTCTTGCCGCCGGGTTTTCCCATGCCGGGATTGCACCGGCCGCCGCACTCGAGGTGCGCCCTGAGGTGCGTGACATGTGCAACGCGGACAAGTGCCGCAAGTGGAACCGTTCCTGGATGTGTCCTCCTGCCTGCGGTACGTTGGAGGAGTGTGCCGCCCGGATGCAGCCGTTCAGGTGTGCCCTCGTGGTGCAGACCACCGGCGAGCTGGAAGACGCCTATGACTATGAGAACATGATCGGCATCGGCCGTCGGCAGAAAGACACGTTCCGCGCGTTCCTTCCGGAGGTGCGCCGTTTGTGCGGAGAGGTGCTTCCGCTGACCAGCGGCGGCTGCGATGAATGTCCCACGTGTACTTATCCCGATGCCCCCTGCCTTCACCCGGAAACGGCAATGCCCTCCATGGAGGCTTGCGGTCTGATGGTGAGCGACAGCTGCACGGCTGCAGGCCTTCAGTACTACTACGGCGAGGGTACGCTGACCTATACCGGTTGTTATCTATATAAATGATGCTTATATAAGGGAGAAGCAATGCCAAAACTCTGGATTGTCGGCACGCCATTGGGGAATCTCGGCGATTTCTCTCCCCGCGCTGTAGACACACTCCGCAAAGCCGACTTCATTGCCGCCGAGGATACCCGCGTTACGGTAAAGCTCCTGAACCATTTCGGCATCCATACCCCTATTGTGAGTTATCACGAACACAATCGTGTCGGCGCAGGAGAACGGATCCTTGCGCGTATTCAGAGCGGGGAAACCTGCGCTCTCGTGACCGATGCCGGAATGCCCGCCATCAGCGACCCCGGCACAGACTTGGTGGATGCCTGCCACCGTACCGGTGTCCCGGTGGAAACTGTCCCGGGTGCCTCAGCTTTCGCGACTGCAGTTGCTGCAAGCGGCTTTCCTGCGGGGCGATTCACATTTGAAGGATTCCTAAGCGTTACCAAGAAACAACGCCGCGAGCACTTCGAGAGTTTGCGCGAGGAAACGCGCACCATGGTTTTCTACGAAGCCCCGCATAAGCTCCCGAACACCCTGCAAGACTTTGCCGCCCTCTTCGGGGACAGACCGCTGTGCATCTGCCGGGAATTGACCAAGCTCCACGAGGAGATTATCCGCACCACTTGCACCGAGGCCTATGAACGTTTTGGGCAGGGCGGTCTGAAGGGCGAGCTCGTACTGATCGTACAAGGCAAGCCGCCGCAAGAACAAGAGAAACCTGCCTGCACCCTTGAAGAAGCACTCGGAACTGCCCGCCGCCTGCGAAGTGCCGGTCTGACCGCCTCCATGGCGGCCAAGGAAGCTGCGAAGCAAACCGGTCTCCCCAAGTCCGAAATCTACCGCCTGCTGGCAGAGGAGGAAGCACCATGAATCTCGAGATACTCCTATGGGCGGCTGTACCCGTTGCGGCCATCCTCTGTGTTTTGCTCTGGATAGCCGCAATGAAACGTGCCAAGAAGCACAACGCCGCATTCCAAGCCAATCTCGCCGCAGCCAAAGCAGAGGAAGCCCTCCGAAAGCGTTACAAGACCCTTGACAAAAAAACTGCCGCCGCCGACCCGCCCGAACAAGCTATCTTAGGTGTAGGGGCACACATCCAGATGAAACTGGAAGCCGCCCCCCATATGACAGAAGCCTTCGAAGAATTGACCGAATTTGCCAAACAGATTTACGCCCTGTCCTATCTCATTGAAACCGGTTCTGTAGGAAACTTCTTCCGCATATACGCCAAGCCCTTGACTTCTTACGCCCAGCAAGCTGTGGAGGTCTACACGGATTCTGTCTACGCCGCTGCTTTCCGTTCGTTCTATGCCATGTATGATTCGGATGACGAGGCGCAGTCGCTCTTGCCCGCCGAGGAACAAGCCGCCGCCCGTGCCGCAGAGGAGAATCCGCCGGACTGGTCATTTGCCAAGGAGGATTTGCTTGCCCGGTGGGAGGAGCTGAGCTGCGTTGAGTTTAGTTAAACTCAGCTAAACTCAACTCAACTTAGCTAAACTCAACTTAGCTAAACTCAGCTAAACTCAACTCAACGCAAAGGAGCCCCCATGAAGCGTGCAATCTACCCCATAACGATACTACTTATATTAGTGATATTCATGTCCTGCGACCAAACGAATCCGGAGAAACCGGGGTCTTTCGCGTCGCGGGTATCATCGGCAGCGGTAGCGGTATCGGAGGAAGAAGAGACGAAGAGCGGCAAAGCAGAGGAGGGGGAAAGGACAGAGGAAGGGGCACAGCCACCGGAAGTAGAACAGTTTCCGGTATTAGATGATGCGACGGCGAAGCGCGAGGCGGTGCGCTTGTGGCAGCAGGGCTTTGATGTATGGTACTTATTCGCCTCCGGAATACCCGAGAGTGACGAGTATGTGATAGCAGAGCCGACGGTATTCGAGGAACTGCCCGAGAATGAATACTTCCCGGTAGGGGACAACGCGCTGGGTATAACAGACATAGCGTCCCTGAAAGCTTATGTTGAAGCTGCATACACAGCCGAAGCGGCAGCGGAAGAATTCTACGGTGCAGACAGGGACGACCTCCCCGGCGAGAAGTGCGGAAACTACTACGAGCGGGATGGCATCCTTTACATCCAATACGGCGGCATAGGCGACCCGGGGAACTGGCTGACGGACACCGCAAAGGTAGTATCCCAAGACGGAGGCACGGCGGTCATTGAAATGGATTTTGAGGACAGCATGGACGGCAGCCATCCCATCACATGGGAACTCAAGTATGAAGGTGATGCATGGAAGCTAAACTGCAGCATTTTCGGCGTTGCGCAATAAGGGAGAGTAGGAAGATGAAGAAAGCGTATCCGATACGGATTCTGTGCGCTGCAATGCCGCTGGTATTGCTATTGACAGCGTGCGATGTCAAGGAGAAAATCCAAGAAAAGGCGCGTTCCGCATTATACTCCATTCAGAGCCGGCAAGCCGACTTGACCACGACAACAACCGCCCCCGTGACAATCCCGGGACCGAAAGTGACAGAGGCAGAGGCAAAGGAACTCGCCGCCCGGATGCTGGAGCAAGGGCTGAACGTCTGGCGCTT
>JAISUW010000020.1 GCA_031271865.1 Oscillospiraceae bacterium | reverse complement strand
ATTAACGCAAATGAGGATCCGCTTCTCATTTTAAAGTAGGTTTCCATCCCCTCGCGGGGCGGTGGGGTTATTAACTCATCTATAGTGACTACGAAGAGTTTTTCAACAACAGTTTCCATCCCCTCGCGGGGCGGTGGGGTTATTAACCCTCCCGCAACACCCAAGAGACCCTCACCCAGGGTTTCCATCCCCTCGCGGGGCGGTGGGGTTATTAACGGGCATCTTCGTGATGTAGTGAAGCTCACACAGTGTTTCCATCCCCTCGCGGGGCGGTGGGGTTATTAACCCTGTGTTCGGAATCGATTGCGGGTCAAGGGGCGCGGAGGCGGTTTGCGGGGGAAAACCGCTTTGCGGGTCGGTAGGGTACCGATGTCAACCGAAACCGCCTCCTTTCCCTTGATGTGCTTGGTGCGGGGGAAAACGCGCCGTACGCTGTCCCCCGATTGCCTTCTGCCGCTATTATACCACAAAAAGCGGCGGATGTCAAATGATAATTACGTCGTCCACGCAGTTTTTGACCGCCTCGCCGATAACCGTCACATCGCCCTCGCCGCGAATCTTGTATATGCGTATGGAGTCGCTTTCGTCTGTCTTAGCAAAGCGCGGCAGTTCCCTGAGGAGTTTGTTGTACTTGGATTTTGCGAGGATGGCCTCAAAGGCGGACTTTTGGACGCGGAAGCCATAGGACTCCATATGCTTGGCAAGTTTGCGGCGACGCTTGTTGTTTGTGATGTCATAAATCACCAAGACAAAATACTTGCTCTCCGCGCCGGGAAGCGTCTCCTCGAAGGTGGAGAAGAAGTAGTCCGGGCGGAACTCGTCCTCCTCCACCTCTGGGGGAATGGGCTGCCCCGAGATGGGGTCATAATCTTGGTCTTCCGTCATCGTATCACCACCGGACTGTAGAGTGTGGGGTCGCCTTGTTCGATGGCTTTGCACAGTTCCCCGGCCTGCATAAACAATGCGCGGCGAAGCGTGACCGGGAAAGCGGCATAGGACAGGTACTGCATAGACTGAGCGAATTTGCCTTCTATCTTGCGGATGAACACCTTGAGCCCGTCCCGGTTGAGGAAGATGCCGGCGCGTTCCGGGTGGGTATAGAACATCTCCGGACTGACTTCCTTGCCGTTGACAAGGGACATGACCGTGCTATCCACAATGACGGCGCGCCACTCCTCCATGAGGTCAGAGGCGAGGGTCGGGTGCTTCTCTTTATCCGCGTGGATGAGTCCGAAATAAGGGTTCAGCCCTTTCGCTTCCAACGCCCCATAGACCTCATTCATGAGCATGGTATAACCCAAGGAAAGCATGGAGTTAAATGCATCCAGCGGGGGTTGCCTGGATCTGCCGGTAAAGCGGAAGTCCGGCGGCTGTACCAATGCACCGAGTGTTTGAAAGTAAATCCGTGCAGCATGACCCTCATGCCCCATGCATTTCTCCACCGTATCGGCTTGTTTCATTGCCTGCACAGCCGCCAGCATAGTATTCGTCTCGGGGATGATGCTCTTTTCCTGCGTGCGGGCGTAGCGGCGCAGGAGGGTTGTTTGATTGCGGATTTTGGCGCCGAGGACACGCTGCGCGAAAGAGAGACAAAAGGCGGCGTTCTCCGTGCAATGCACCTGTGCCTTCTGCCGGGTGACGTTGATGTGCGAGGTCGAGGTCAGACGGCCGAAGTAGCTGCCGCTTTGGGAGTAGTATTGCACCGGCACTCCGCGCATGAGGCATTCGGTGATGGCTTGCGTGGTGACTTGCGCTCCGCCGAAAACGGCGATGCTGTCCGCAGACTCAAACGGAACGGACTCCGTGCTGCCGTCCGGGTGCTTAATATAGAATCGGCCGTTGTCTATGCCGAGCGTAGCTTGATTCTCCGTTAAGAAAATCTGTGCCATAGAGACACCTCCATAGAGTATCCGGGGTATTCATTTGTCAAGGTGCGTCGCGGAGGCTCCGCAAACGGTTTTGGTTGCGCACTGACAGATTGTTCCCTATATTAGTCTACCCCGCCCATACCCAAAGCGGTCTTTATGCCGATGCCGCTGAAGGGTGCCAAAGCGCAAAGGAGGTTGACGATGCGCAGAAGCGGCTCCGGACCGCGTAGAGAGAGCGTCAGCTCCCCGAGAAAAGCGGGAATCGCCGTACCTTTCAGCTTGTACCCGGCAGAGCGCAGATTGTATCGGGAGAAACAGGCGTGTTCGGCTAAGTCGTGCAAAGTTTCCACATCACCTAAGCGATAGCTCTGCGCAACGGCATCCCAAGTGAGCGCCAAGCTCTGCAGGATATGGAACGGCGTGGGGAAGTTCTCATACGCCCCGCCGGATTTGAAGGCGCAGGGCGTGACAAAGCGCAGCGGCAACACCCGCCGCGGAGCCTCATCCCGCAAATACCGGCGGCAGAACGCCTCCTCCGATACGGTTTGCATGGCCGCCTCCGGCCGGAGCATGACGGTATCCCCGCCGGGCAGCGTGACAGCGGACACTTGCGCCGCCGCCTCCAAGATGGCTTGGCCCGCTTCGCCGAAGCCGCTCATCACCCAGACCATTCCCTCCGGTCTGCGCCGCACATGGGCGGAGAACGGACTGCGCTCCTGTGCGTGGAGTATGCAAGTCAAGTCTTCCGGCAGAGCCGCGTTGAGCGCGCCGTAGAGGAGGTAGCCGAGGTTTTGCGGGAAACCTGCGCCGTCCGGAAGCGTACATAGCAGCGTCCTGCAGCTGATGAAAGGCGTATCGGTCATGACAAACGCTCCATTCGGAAGTCGCACATTCCCATGGGGACGTTATAGCCTTGGTTGAACGTGAGTTTCAGCACGTGCCGCCCCCAAGGGATTTGCTTGTTGCGGTCTTGCGTATTTTCTGCTATGACCTTGCTCTCAAAGCCCGTGCCACCGCCCAAAAAAAGGACGTTGAAATTGCTGTAATAGGCGAAGTACTCCTCCCAATGGTTGCCGGTGACGTAGTGCGCCATGTAATCCTGAAAGAAATCGCCGACTGCTTTCTCCAAGTCCCACCGGAAAAGCCGGCGGTCGATGTTGATGGTTGTTCGGACGAGGGTATCCGGGCGCAGGCATTCGCGGACAAGCGGCATATTCGAATCGCCTTTTGAATGGGAGCGGTCTATCTTTTGGCTGACAATCAAATCTTCCTTGTGCAGCGATTCGCTGTCGGCAACGGACAACCCATGGAATGGATCCTCGGTTGCCGGGGGAATCGTTCTCAGCAGCGCTTGCCGCAGACAGGTGCGTAAAGCGCCTTTCAGGCTGCTGCCCGGCACATAGGGCTGTCCATAGGGATCTTTCATGAACGTTTTGATGCTGTACCGGTTGATGTCCGCGACGTCAGCCGCATCCAAGATATACGCCACGCAAGGGTTATCCGCTGATGCACCGTGCTGCTCCATATCAAACATCAAACGGTTGCGTGCAGCCTCAGATAAGTCCAAGACTCTGTCCATGTTCAGGACAATGGCCTTATCCTGATACAATACCCACTCCGTGAATTTTTGCGGCTGACTCGGCTGCGTTCGCGCGGCGCTTTGCGCTGTGATTGTCCGCGCCGCTATTTCCCGGCCATCGCCGATATGCACAGGCGACAGCACCTGCAAGGTGACAGCGTAACGTTCGACAGAATTTCTCATCCCTCCGCCACCCCCAAACCCAGAAAAATCGGTGCGGCATAGCGCCAAACAGGGTGTGCGCCGCCGTTTGCGACATCAAAAACATCGCCTGCGAAAGGTGCTCGGAACACACTCCCGGCGACAAAAGCATAGAAATCCCGCTTACGGCGCGGTGTTTCGCTGTAGTCTTCAGAGTAAACGAATCCGGTCCGCCGCTTCAGCAGGTAGGAAGCGCCTTGCAATACGTGCGGCAGCTCTGCATCCTGCGCCATGCCGAGGGAAAGGTTCATACAGCGCCCCTGCGGGTTCAAATCCGCAAAGTGTTCTGCAGACGCCTCCTCTACCTCAAACTTACCAAAGCCGGAGGAACGCTTCCCGCCCAAGCCGCTGTATCCTAAGGCACGGAAAAGCTTGAGAACAGAGGAATCCTCATACTGCAAAACAACGTACAGACCTGCGTTCGGTGCAAAACGAAACGTCCCGACATAAAACGGATCCCCGCTGACATGCACCTGTGTGCGGACATCCCCTTTGCCCACCAACTCACGGAAGTTCTCGGCTTCCGCTTCGGGCTCAAGAGTACCGGCACAATACGCCGGCAGCTTGTCGAGAGGGATATAGCTCAGCTTTTTGAAAATCTTTTTGCGGAGGCTGTCAGACTCTTGCGTTTGAATGCGCAGCAAAGGTTTCGGTATATAGTACGTTTCACCGATATAGGGCAAGGCGTCGGAAAGGCGCAAGGTGCCTCCCCGTACCGCACTCACCATATGATCAATCGCAGCCGATCCGTTTGTGCGCAGTGCCTGTACGCAAAGGCCGGAGAACAACGTATCCGCACCGGCCGTGCGGGCGGCATCGGACAGAGTGCCCTCGCCCAGATGGACGGGGTCGGAAAAGTGCAGCCGCAATAGGATGGTACGCATAGCTTACCCTCCTGCCAGAATGCTGTTCACCGCATCGATTTGTGCCGCAGGCAGATCTCCCCATACACAGGTGGCTTTTAAACCGTTAAAGGCTACACGGCCGCTGCCCCGCGTGCCGTGGCCACCGAGGTAGTCATTCTCCAGAAGGGTCAGCCCCTGCCGCACGGTGCGGAAATCCGCCTCCAATTCTGCCGGAGCGATAGCGTCGTAGATGACGGCGAAATCAAATATGCAGCCGCGCACCACGCGCTCGATTTGGCGCGGGTTGGCCACGGCGGTACTCCTATTGAGAGTGTTCTCAAACTTGACCTCTGTCCAACTGCCGGCGCGCTCCTTGACGCGCTCTTTGCTCTCAACGGTCAGGAAACAATCCGAAAACTGCAACCGTGAGGGAATAAGTGCCTTGTCGCCTTTCCCTCCCTCGCTGCTGCCGAAGAGACGCAGAATCTGCTCGCCGTCTTGGTTGTGCGGCTGGAGCACGACGCTGTCCCGATCCGCACGCGCCAGCAAGGTGCGCAGCTTCCCCTTGAGGCTGCTGCCGGGGATGAGCGGTTCCTTGGTTGACGGGTCACGAACCACCGGGGAATCCACCGCCCCGATGGCGGAAAAGGCACTGCTCCCGCCGATATGCAGCCCTGTTTTGATTTCGATGGTGCCGGCAATCCGGATTTTTGCGTAACTCATCAGTCATTACCTCCTTGGAATCTATGGAATGCAACCAGGGCTTCAAAGTAGCGGCAGAAGTCCAGGAACTTTGCTCGGTCATCGCCGACTTTGTTCAACTCGTCCCGCAACCGGGTCTTGTTCAAAAAGTCTTTCACAGAATCCTCGCGTCCGGCTTCATACACCATGCGGACATTCATGTGTTGGACGCGTTTGCTTAGCTCCGGCGACAACGTGGTCTCTGTTTCTGTTAGGGCATCGTTATAAATGCTGTTCATCATGCTCATGAGGCTGCGGATTTTGCTGGTGGTGAGTATGAACTTCCCGGATCTGTCCTTATCCAGGTTTTTTACTGCTGTTTCTGCACGGGTCACATAGTCTTCGTCCATGGGTCAATCCTCTCTTTCTCGGCGGCGGTATATATATAATGTCAAAGCGCACTCTAAGTGGCGGCGCTCCTTTGCATCCTGTGCCCATTCAAAGATTTGGTTCATCAGCTCTTTCGGCATTCGCTCCGTTCGGGCCAGTGTATACGCCAAGCGAGCGATGTTGACGCGCTCCTCCATGCCGCGCAGCAAATCCAAGATGCGGTAAACATAGGCTTTGCCTTGTTCGGGCGCTTTATCAAAGAAAGCGGCGATGGGCTCGTACTTCTCGCGGAGGACTTGTTCCTCATATTCCACCCACCCGAATACAAAGCGGCGGTCGAAAAGCGCGATGGCATTCTTATCGGGATGCTCTTTTGCAGCCTCCTCCAAATCCGCCGTCTGCAAGGCCATCTGTTTGACCGGAAACTTCGGCGGGAACATCCCGATGCCGGCAGAGAGTGTCAAGGAACCACCCCTTTTTTTCCCGAAAGCCTCGCGGATGCGTCGAATGCAATCGAGTGCTTCGTTCCAAGCCCCGACGAGAAACAGGTCGTCGCCGCCGCTGTAGATGACAGCAGTATGGGGAAATTTGCCGCAAATGCGGGGAACCTCCTCCTTGAAGAACTCTCTCAAGGCAGAAGAAAGCGCCTTTGATTCAGCGAGACCGCCGCACTCGGAAAAAGCTTGTCCCAAATTGTCTGCATCTGCTCGTACGACGGCGAGGCGGCGTATTCCCTGCGCATGATTGGCATAACTCTGAAAGTCTACGCCGCTGCCGCCGCTGCTTTGCATAATTTCTGCGCATACGGCGCAGTAGCCGTTGGGATTGAGACGGTCGGTGCGGCGGCACTCTTTGCATTCCCGACGATCCGCTTCGATAGGAGCCTTGTTTAGCTCCAAGATTTGCTCGGCGGAGTACCGCGCCATCTTCTTTTCAGATATAGCCCTACTTACTTCGTGGAAAGCGCGGTTGGAATCGGCCTGCAACTCCTCGTCCGAGGTTTCTGCCGTGCCTACGGCGCAGTACAACTCGCCTCGGTAATCGCACAAAAGCCGGTTATTCAGATCTCTTTCCACATCTGAAATGCAAGCCGTCTTTTCTTTGCCGCCCTCCGTCAAGATGTATGCCCGGCCGCCGCCTTTGTAGAGCATTTCGCCGCCGCAAGCTTCTCTTAACTCCTGCGCGGCTTTGTCCAAGAGAACATCCAGATATTCGGATCTGGCGCGCAGGAAACGCGCCGCCTTTTCGCCGCTGATATTATAGAGAAAGCTCTGGATGCCGGAAAAATCTATGCCGCAGAGGATTTTCTTCATATTTTGCCCACCTGCCAATCTATTCGCCTTATTATCGCCGGAATCCGCAATTCCCTGCATCAAGGGTGCCGACTCGTCTGACGCGTCTATTCTACCAAAACAGAGCGTTCTTGTCAAGTGATATTTCAGAAATCTCCGGAATGCTAAGATATTCCATTGATTTATCCATAAAATCCCTTGACAAGAACGCTTTACTCTGGTAGAATAGACTTGTCAAATGAATCGGCTTCCTTGACGGAGGGAATGCGGATTCATGCAAATATACCAAATGAGGAGTTTAGAAAATGGCCACCGACATTCATTTCATCACGGATTATCCAAAACGCAGCTACTGGCTTTACGCACCCGGAACGGGAGCCGTTATGTGGAAATCCTGTCTGAAAGACGGCTGCCTCTATTTTTGGGGCGGCGTAACCGGCGATTTAAATCAGAGTCAGTATACCGACGCCGATGCGATGGGCGCAGCATTCAAGATGCATTTGGAGGAATGGCCTTCAAGCGGTGCCGGTGTCGGTCGTTCATTGTACGCTATTAGTCGCGAGATGGTTGAAGGGGATGTTATCTTTGTCCTGAATCTAAGCGATCGTAAAAATACATTAATCATCGGCATAGGGGTTGTCGCTGCCGGCGAATATGTCTACATAAAGCCGAATAAGCAATGGCCGAACGGTGTGCATTCCAGACCGGCACACTGGATAGGTAAGGATAAAACAGAATTGCCTTGGCCCACGGAACTCCCCGTAAGCAGTTCACACCTCCACGAAATCAGTCATCTGGAAGACGGTCGGCATCGCGTAGATACCCTGCTGGCACTCTTTGATGAGAACACGCTTGCTAAAATTTCAGCAATTCCTTCTGCCGGTCGTAAGCGCAGAAAGGAAAGCGTTTCGCCTGTAAAGCGGCAGGAGAAAGAGAAACCCACGCCTCCGCCCCCGCCGCCCAAGCCCGTCGTGCCGGAAGTAAGGGTGGGTCGGAAAGTTGTCCATAAAATATGGGGCGAAGGAACTGTTGCGGCCGTGAAAAAGGATAATCAGAGTACGACTTTGACTGTTCAATTTTCCGGCGGCGAAAAACGCGTATGCTGGGAAGACTGTTACAAGAGAAAGCTGATGGCACTTTGTGATTGAGAGCATAGAGGAGAAACAGACCGTTCCGAAGCGTCCAAGGCGATAGACCCGGTGAAGCCGCGAACGCCTTACAGGTTCGAATACACATCCTCCATAAACGTCAGCGCACCGCGCCAGCCCGCGAGCGAGCGGTTGTAAATCAGCCGCTCCGTGTTGGGGTAGCATGCGCAGACAAATTGCATCATATGAGACATAGCAAACTCATGTTCATTTGTAGAGCCGATGAGGACATGGCTCTCCGGATGGCGCGCCAAAGCCTGATTGATCTCCCACTGGTCGCCGGTGAAAACAATCTCCGGCGCGGAACCGTAATCCAAGTCAGTCAATGCTTTGGTAATGTACGCTTTATCCTCCTGGCGAAAGACAACGTCGGTGCAGACGGCAACCTCCGGCGAGAAGCTATACTCATTGGATAAGAAGCGCACAATGGGGATGACGTTCGTGCTCTCCCCCACAACAGAAAACTTGCGCCAAGACTGGAGGGCGATGCCGGTCTCCAGGTAGTGATAGAACCACCGGTTCTCTTTCTCAATCCATGCTTCCGCTTGCTGCAGTCTCCCGGTTCTCTCGGCGACTTGACGCAAGAAAGCGGCAGAATCTGCAGCGCCTAAAGGTACGCCGGGGAAGCGAAGCACTTCCCCCGTGCCCGCATATCGCAAAGATTTCAACAGCCACGGATGCACCACAATATCCAACGCCGCCGCGCCGGCATTCTTCACATTCTCCACGCCCTGAAAGTGCGAGAAAAAAGTGTTGACGCGCAGACCGAGGGCTTCGAGAAGCCGCACGAGCTCCTCAAAATTCCCCTCCCAATAGGGGTCATGGTACGGCACAATCCCGAGCAGGTTCACCAAATCCGGCTCTGTGGGTCTTTCTTCAACCAAGTTTTGCCGAAGGGCGTTCATCGCAAGTTCATATCCGCGGTAGCTCTCGCCCAAAAAGCCGGGAGTCTCGACCGCCCAGATGGGATGCCCCTGCTCGCGGTATTTGGCGACTACACTCTGCACATCATCCCCGATGATGCCCGCCGTACAGCCGGTGAGGACAAAGAAGGCATCGGCATCCAGAATTTCCAACGCCCCTTGCAGGAAAGCATCGAGCTTACGCTCACCGCCGAAGACAACCTCGCGCTCGAGCATATTCGTGCAGGGGATAGCGGTGTAAGCTGTATATGGCGGCAAGCGCAAGGAGCCTTGCGAGGCCTCACCGGCGGTTGTTTGCATACAGCAGCCGGGCCCGCTGTGGTAAAGCGGAATCACGCGCCGGATTGCCGAAAGGGTGGCATTTGCTCCGCCGAGCGCACAGTTGCCGTGCGGGTTCTCCAAGATTTCACTCATTTTGCACCTCACTGCACGGACGGTGCCGCGCGCATTGCATGAATTGTCCGCTCAATCAGTTCCTCGATTGTCCAACCGAGTTCCTCAGCACCGCGCAGGATAACGGCGCGGTCGCAGCCGGCGGCGAATTTTTTGTCCTTGAATTTCTTCTTGACACTCGGCACTTCCAAATCCACCACGCTTTTTGACGACCGTAGGATGGCTACCGCGCCGATTAAGCCGGTCAGTTCATCCGCGGCGAAGAGAATCTTCTCCATGATGTGTATGGGCTTGTATTCCGTCAGGCATAGCCCGGACGGTTGTTCGATGCCGTAGCCATGGGACATCGTGGCATGGATGATGCGCTCATCGATGCCGTTTTCTCTTAAAAGCTCCACGCCTTTCAGACAATGCTCGTTAGGGAAAAGCTCGAAATCGATGTCGTGGAGTAAGCCGACTGCCTGCCAAAAATCCTCTTCGCCCGGCGCATGTTCCCGCGCAAATTCCCGCAGAACCTCGCCGACGACTGTGCCGTGATAGAGATGAAAAGCCTCTTTGTTATATTTCGCAAGCAGTTCTTGCGCTTCGCGGACGGTCGGTATCATGCTCAGCCTTCTTTCACAATATATTTGAATGGGTCGCTGTCGTACCACGATTCTTTGTAGGGCAGCGTTGCATACTGCGCAATTCGCTTGTTATAGCCTGGGTTCTCTACCTGCGCGGCGATCTTTTGTCCCAAGTAGACGAGGTTGCGGTAGCCCATGGTGGGGCGTTTGATGTCCAGCACGTGCGTGGTCGGCAACCCGAGCCGCGCCGCCCAGATGGGCACGCCGATGAAGACATCCGGCTTCAGTTTACGCAAGAGGTTCACTTGCTCAAAGGGCATCATGTTGGCGACATCCAAAACAAAGTCGCCGTGGATGGCGTTTAGGCGCTCCACGTCCTCCTGGATGTTCTTGTCGTAGGTCGGAGTCTGCATGCCGATGAGTTTCATGCCGAAGTCGTCCACCAAAGCGCCCGCGGCGAAAGTGCGCCCCGTCCCCCCAGTGATGAAAACGGTCTTGCCCTCCAACCGGCGGCGCAAGTCGGCCATGAGGGGGGCGATAGCCTCGCGCTCGCGGGCGATGTAGGCTTCTGCCTCCTGCTCCTTCCCCATGAGCTTTGCCGCCCCGCGCAGCCAGCGGTCTGTGTTGCGGGTGCCGATGGGCATGATGGTGTGGCTGTAGGGGATATTATAGCGGCGCTCGAGGTCTTTCATAAATTCGTCCGCGAAGACCTTGCAAATTGCCGAGGAAGCCGCGGCACGGGGGATTCTGCGGATTTTCTCCAAGGAGGCGTAAAACGGCAGGTAATTCGCTTCGATACCGATTTCGCCGAGCATCCGCTCCACTTCCATCTGGTCGACTGTACTGACGGTGGGCGGACCGAAGACGTTCAGCAGATTCGGAATCGTTTCACCCGCATCCTCTTTCTCCAGTACATATTTTGTAATCGCCAGAAACGCCGCATCATAGCCCGATGCGCAGACTTTTGACTTGAAGCCCTCACAGTGGATCGGGACGATAACGGTATCCGGCAATTCCGCGTTGACTTCCTGTGCAACGGAGTCCACGTCGTCGGCGATGATGCCGGAAGCGCAGGACGTAAAAATAAAGATGACCTTAGGCTTGTACCGTTCCCATGCAAGACGGAGCGCTTTGGCAAGCTTTTGCTCCGCGCCGAGGACAACATCGCGCTCGTCCATATTTGTGACGAGGACGCGGGCGTTCTTAAGCGCCATGCTCCCGCGATAGATCTGCCCCACGCGGTACCAGTCGTTGGCCATGGAGCAGCAGCCGGCGCAACCCAAGGGCGAATGCACCACAAAAGCCGCATCTTCCATAGATAGGAGTGCCATGACGGAGTTAATCTGTTGGCATTGCAAGCCCTGTGAAAAGCTGCGGTCTGCGCGGCCCAAGCACTTTTGGGGGAAATCCCGTGCGGCAGCCAGGGAACTGCCGCCCCAGTCGTTGATGGTTTCGGTGTCCTGCCGTTGTTCGCGGATGCCGTTGTATGCCATAGTTCCTCCTCAGTTAACCGTTATTTCGGTGGTGTCGACGACAACGAACGAGAGGGTATTGCGTCCGCCCAAAAACGCGAACGAAGCCTCCGCTTTGCCGTAAGTCGTCTGGGTAAGCCGCAGTATTCTGCCCGCCGCCGGGTCGTAGTCCAATACCGCAGTACAGTCGTAATAGGTGATGTCATATTGCGGGTCTTGGATGGGCATGGACGCAAGGGCTTCATCAAAGTCGGCCTTGCGGGCGAACTCGAATACCCCGCCGATGGAATTGGCTTTATGGGAGGCATAGTACGGCTCGGCGTTCGTCTCGCTCTTGAACACAAGGGTTAGGCGGATGCCGCTTGCGGTCTCCTCGGCTTTGGCAGACTTAAGCAGCTTCGTGTCCGTGACGTAGCAGCCCTTTTCGGCATTGACGCAGGGGAAGTCCACCATGTCGCTGCCCGCCTCCCGAACAATCGGTTTTTTCTCTGCCTGCGCTTTTGTGACGAACAGAATATCGATGAACGGCTCCAGGATTGTTGTCGCGAAGCCGTCCGCTTTGCGCTGTGCCTTCGGGACGGACTGATACTGGATTTTACAATACGCGGGTTTGTTCGCCTTCGCCGCGTTCATTACTTCCGTGTAGTTCGCCAACACCTGCGCCTTATCCCATTCCGCAGGGGTTTGTTTCCTCGTTACTGTGGTTCTTGTGGTTTGGATTGTGGAGGCTGTTGTTGCCGTTTTGGTGCTTGTTTCGTTTGCGGCGGTTGTGACGGGCAATGCCGTCTCGGCTTTCGTGAGATTTACGGGCGCGGCGCTTTGGCAACCCGCAAGGAACAATAATCCGCACACGAGCAACGCAAGTCTATGCAATCTCATAAGTATTCCTCTTAAATAAAGTATTCCGGCGCTTTGTCCGCCGTAAAGCGCTCCAAAAAGCGGCGGGTGCGTTCGTTTTTGGGATTTCCAAACACATCTTTCGGGGCACCCTCTTCCAGAATCAACCCCTCGTCCATGAAGATGACGCTGTCGGCGCACTCATAGGCAAAAGCCATTTCATGGGTGACGATAATCTTTGCCGTTGGTGTATCTTTCAGAGAACGAATGAGGTCGAGAATCTCCTGCACTTTCTCCGGGTCGAGGGCGGAGGTTGGCTCATCAAAGAGCAGCACTGCCGGTTCCAAGGCCAAGGCGCGGGCAATGCCCACCCGCTGCTGCTGCCCGCCGGAAAGCTCATGCGGATAAGCCTCCGAGCGTGCAGCCATACCGACCTGCTCCAGAGATTTCAGTGCCCGGGTAACGGCTTGGGCTTTGGGAACGCCGCGCGCAACGGTCAAGCCTTCCGTGACATTTTGCAAAACAGTCTTGTTGCGGTATAAACCGTAATCCTGAAAAACCATGGCCGTTTTCCGGCGCAAGGCAAGGATATCCTTTTTGTGCGCGCGCTGAAGATGGACGGTCTGACCCGCGATGGCGAGTGTGCCGCTGTCGGCTTTCTCCAGGAAATTCAGGCAGCGCAGGAAAGTTGTCTTCCCGCAACCGCTTGAACCCAAGAGGGCGACGGTTTCCCCCGGGCGAACCTCCAGGTCAATGCCGCGCAGAACCTCCGCTTTGCCGAAGGATTTATGCAAATTCCGGACGGTAAGCACAGCCTCGCTCATCTGCTTCCCTCCTCCGGTGTTTGTTTGTTCAGGAGCCTGCGCAAGTTGCCGGTTGTGAAGCCCATGGGGCAGACCGTGCACCAGGCTCGCGGCGCGAAGAGAAACCCGAATAGAATCGCAAGCCCCGTGGCAGCTTCCATAAAAACAAGGATGACCCAACCCAGCCGTTCCACTCCCTTGGGAATGGTCAGCACCATCAACACAGCAAATGTCCCCATCATGGCACCCCACAGACACCATCGGAAAGCGCGGGTATGCATGAACGCCGGTATCTTTAACCCCAAGCACCATTTGCGAGGAATCAACCCCAACAGAGAGCCGCGCGGACACACGCGGGCGCAGTGCATCTTTCCCCGCCCGGTAAGGGCAATCACAATCGGCGTGAACATACACAAGAGACCGTACAGCCCAAAGGGGTGCCAGATATTGGCGATAGACATCCACAGTATCGTTATGCTCCAAGACCAAGTTTGCAGATTCGGTATCCACGGCTTGCGGGTGGGGAGGATTCTCACGGGAGCTTTCTGTGTTTCGGCAGTCATACGGCAAACCTCCTTGCGCACTTCTTTTCCGCCAAGCGGAAGATGTTTTCGATGAGCAGGCACAAAGCCCAGTAGACCAATGCCGCCGCAATATACGCTTCCAGAAATCTGTAATTACCCGCCGCCGCGATAACGGCTCCGTTCATCACATCTACCACCGACACCAGCGAAGCAATTGCCGCGGACTTCACCAAGGCAACAAGAATATTGCAGGTCATTGGCAAAGCGGGTGCAACCATCTGCGGGAGAATAATGCGGCGCAGGGTCTGCGCGCCCGTTAAGCCTGCTGCATAAGCGGCGTCATATTGGCTCTGCGGTACGGCCGCTAAGGCTCCGCGGAAGACCTCACACATCGCGGCGGTTGCATAGACCGTCAGTGCCGCCCCCGCCACAAGACTTTTATCCAGTTCCCGAAACGTCCACGGCAGACCGAGCGATTGCATAAAGCCATCAAAAGTTTCGCTCGCGAGGACAAAGAAGACAAGCATCATCAGCACCACGGGAATCCCCTTAATGAGCGCAACCAGCCCGGCCAGAACATTCGGCAGCACCGGCAGGGAACTGCGCCGCACGAGTGCCGTCGGCAAGCCGACCAGTATCCCCGCCGCAAAGGGCACGAAAGCCAGCGAAAGCGTCGCCGGAATCCGCGCCGCAGCCGCTTGCAGGGCTGTCCATAGGAAGGCAAAATCCATCTAACCCAGTTCCTTATTGTTCTTAATTACGCTGTCTAAGGCGGCTTGAGAGAGCCGTTCCATTTCGCCGGAATCTTTCAGCTCCTGCAGGACGGTATCGATGTCCGCTTGCAACTGGGTTTCGTCCTTGGCATAGATATGGAACACCTCTGTGTCCGACAACGGTGCGCCGACGGTCTTAAAGGATGTCCCAAGAAGCGTGTTCATCAGTTGCACATCGGCTGTGGTCATTACGGTCGCATCAATCACACCGTTCTCCAGATTGGAAGAAAGAATCTGCGGCGTGGATTCGTAGTATTCGATTTGGATGGGGGTTTCCGGATGGGCGGCATTGTAGTCCTCGAGCATCAGCGCCCAATTGCAGGCCGGGGCGACGCTCACAATTTTTCCCGCCAGGTCATCCAGCGAAGCAATGCCCTCTGTGCCGGCGGCGACCACAATGAAATCCTCCGTGGAAAAGTAGGGAACAGTTCCGAAGAGGTACTTCTCCTCCCGCTCCGGGTTGGTGCCGTACTGGTGCGCGGCAATGTCCACGCGACCGGTGTCGAGGGCGGTGAGGATGTTCTTGAAATCATAAATCTCATACTTGAACTTATACTGCGGGAGGCGAGCATCTACGGCATCGAGGAGTTCCTTCTCAAATCCGACCAAATCCCCATTGCCGTCGAGGTAGCAATAGGGCGGGTAGTCGTTGGATGTACCGACGACAACGGTACGCACGCTGTTGCCGTCGTCCGTGCCGCCTCCGCAGGCGGAGAGGCCGAAGAGCAGTCCGGCGGTGAGGAGAATTGCTGCGATTCGTTTCATGTCAAAGCTTCCTTTCGTTTGCGGCTCCGCCCGGCGGTATGGAATCCCGCATTGGACAGGAGGGTGAGGATGATAAAAATGACAGCGGCGGCGGCGTAGGCCTCCAAGGCGCGGGAGGTGAGCGCCCCCAAGGTCTTGGCACGGCCCATAACGTCCAGAATGCCCAAGGAGAACGCCAAGGAACTATCCTGCAGGAGCCCGGTGAACGTCATCCCCAAGGAGGGAATGGCAATCGGCAATGCCTGCGGCAGGATGACGCGGCGGTAACTCTGCCCTTTTGTTAATCCGCAGGCAGCGGCAGCGTCCCATTGCCTTGCAGGCACGGCAAGGACGGCGGCGCGAATCCCCTCCGAGAAGTAGGCCGAAGCATTGAGGGCGTAGGTGATGTAAATGAAGATGATCTTGTCCCAGCGCAGGATGTCGATTCCGATTCCCTGCAAGAGCAGCGGCAGACCGTAGTAGACCACGAACATCTGCACAAGAACCGGCGTGCCGCGCAGGAAAGAGATGAGAACGGTACTTGCCTCGGCCAGAACCGGTAGCTTCTCCAGGCGTGCCAAGGCGAAAAGCAGCCCCAGCAGTAGCCCCGCCGCCGTTGCAACCCCCACGAGCCCCAAGGTCACCGGCAGACTTTCCAGCAATTTTGGCAGGAAAGTGAGGATGTAGGATGCATCAAACATCGCTTATCCCTCCGGTAAGCGCCGGAAAAACGCGCGGAAAAAGCGCACGCCCTCTCCCAAGGCCGCCACGTCCAAGTTCTCATCATCCCCATGCATCGTGGAGAGCTGCGCGGCAGTCAAAGGAATCGGCGAAAAGCGCAAGGAAGCGGGGCAGATGGACGCGAAGTGCCGCCCGTCCGTTCCGCCGATCATCATGTAGGGCGCAATGCCAATCTCCGGGTAAACTTCTTTAATGGTGTCCGTCAAAAAGCGATAACCCTCCCCCTCCCGGTCGGCATAGCCTGTGGCGTCGTAAGCCATCATCGTTTCCATCTCGATGTCATATTTCTTGCAGAGCTTTTGCAATATGCGATTGACCTCCTCCACGCCTTGCCAGGGGGCGTAGCGGATGTTTGCGCCGATGTAGGCTTCGGCGGGAATCATATTGGGGACAATGGCTCCCTGCGCCATCGTGAATGTGATATTCGTGTGCAGAAGCGCCACGCCGAAGGGGTGGATTTTGGGAATCACAAGCGGCAGGAGAGGCTTGAAAAGCTTAATGTGTTTGAAAGCAAAGGCAAGAAGCCCGGAAAGCCCGCCCCCCCAGCTTTGGATGGTCTCGACCAAAAGCGGGTCAACCGCTGCAGGGAAGTAGTTATGGGAATGCACGTCTACAATGAAGCGCGCCAGCCGCTCCCAAGGGGTGTTTTTCGGCGGCGCGGAGGTATGCCCGCCATGGGATTTGGCGGTGAACTTGACAATGCCGGAGCCTTTCTCCACAACCCCGATCATGGCGAAAGGCTTGTTCATCTGTGGGAAGAGCTTGTCGATGACCGTACCGCCCTCATCCACAACCAAATAGGGCTTGACCCCATGCTCGGTCAGATAATCACGGATATAGATTGCCCCATTGCCGCCGACCTCCTCCGAATCCGAGGAACCAATCCATACATCCTGTGCCGGCACAAAGTTCTCAACAAGGAGTTCCTCCGTCGCCCGCAGGATGCAGTATAAGCTGTTCTTATTATCCATGGCACCGCGGCCGTAGATTTTGCCGTCCTCCATCTCGCCGCCGAAAGGGGGGTGCGTCCAGCCGCCGGTGTCTTCTTCGCTCATCTTCACCAGAGCCTGTCCGGGAACAACGTCATGGTGCGCGAGCAGGACAATGGGTTTGTCATCTGCTTTGCCTTTCCAGTGCCAGAGGAGGGCATCATAGCCGCTCTCCGGGGAGAGGAAGTCAATGCCGTCCTGCGTAATGTTCCCGCTGTCGATGGCTTCTCTGCCGGGGTAAACCAAGTCTAATTTTTCATGCACCAAAGGGAAAAGTTCACGCAAGACGTCCCGAAATGCGGCGAACACTTCCGGCCCGGTATCCACCGGCACTTGCAGGAGCTTGGGCAAATCGGCGGCAACGGTCGGCACTTGCAGAAGCCGCGCAAAGGCCGCGCCGTGGTCATAAGCAGCAGTAGGATGGTTTTCGATGCCGGTACTCATAGATTCAAATCCCCTTTCACGGACAGTTTATAGCGCAAATCACTTTCCGGCAGGTTTTGCCGCCGCACTTCGAGGCGCATTCGCGCCAAGTCGTTGAACGCGAGCCAGCCGTCCTTGGCGATGGTATCGAGCGGCAGAGCACCCGAGAATCCGCAGGAGAGGTGCGCATCTAAGCTGCCGTACTTCTCCCAGAGGTCGAGCGTTTTGACCAGCAGGTTGATATGCCACTGCGCCGAGGGCGACGAGTGCCCCTCGAGCATACTTCCCGGCATGGGCATCCAGGGGGCGGGATCACAGAAGATGCCATGAGAGGTGAGATATTCCGCGCCCTCCATATAGCTTTGGAACGGCTCCAGACCGGCAATCAGGATACAACGCACATTCCCCGGTCCGAAGACTCTCACGGCGTAATCCAAAGCTTTCAGCCAGTGTTCGCGGCCGATCAATTCTTCTTTCCCCGGGCAATAAGCCTTGAAGAAATTCTCATCCCAAACCTCCAGATTGAAGAAGACATACTCCCAACCGGCTTCTTTCAGACGGTCGATATCCGCAACGTCATTGGGAGCCGCCAAGAGTGCATGACCATTCGGGATAGTTTTCGTCCCAAGCCGCGCTGTGACCGCTTTCGCGACCTCAATCATGAACGGAATCTCCGCCCGGTGCGGGAGGATGCCTCCTGTTATTTCCAGCCGTTTTACAATGCCCTCGCTGTAGCCTGCTTCCGCCACCTCTGCGATTTGCGCGGGCGTTTGAATAAACATCCCATTGCGGCAGCCGGCGATGGATTCGTTGGCGTTCAAAGCGCAGAAGCGGCACTGCTTCCCGCCCTTGAGCGTGTGGCAGTAGGTGTTGTAGGTGACCATGAGCTCGTCACCCAAGCGGTGCTGCGCCAGCTTCCACATCGCAATGCCGTCGCTCGTGTTCAAGTCATAGAACTTGGGGCGCGGCTCGTACTCCACCGGGAAAAGGCGCATACCGTTTGCTTTGAGGTATAGCTGCCCCTTCTCCCGTGAAAGCGAGAATGGCGACTGCGGGTTCACCACCACCGGCACGTGCAGCCCATGCGGCAAGGAGAGCTCGGCAGGAAGGGGGTTTTGCTTGTCGGCATTCAAGTTGAAATCAAACTGATAGATGCCGTGCTGTTCTTTATATACCGTACCTACACCTTCGAAGGCACTCTCTTCGAGCCGCACGCCCGTAAGGTAGAGCGCAGCTTTGACGAGGAAAACCTCCCCCAGGCCGAAAAGCTGCTCGGTGCGCTTCGGATCGGCTATCACGCGGCCGATAAGGCCGTTGAGCGCGGCATCCCCCGCCTCCAAAGGCAGGGCTTTCTTGATTTGCCCGCTGACGCGGTTTTCCAAAAGCTGTTTGATTCCCATGTTTGTCCCCTCCGTTTATCCGTGCGAAAATGTGTTTTCCGATGCAATCAGCTTGCCGCCGTACAGCTCACGGGATATGTCCTCGCCGCCGATGTAGCCGACTGCATCCGCCCGGCAGCGCATACAGTGGCGGAACACCGGGAGAATTTCCTCCACGGCGGCACGGGTGCGCTCCACCTCCGGACAGCCGGGCTCGCGCAGGTGGGAGAGCGCATTCTGCGGAATGAGCGGGATGACGTTGAAAAGCCGTGCTCCTGCCTCCTTGACCGCTTTTGCTATTTCCTGAATATGCCCGTCGTTGATGCCGGGGCAGAGGACGGCATTCACTTTAACGGTCAGTCCTTCTTTCGCAACAGTTCGGATGCCTTTCAGCTGCTGCCGAATCAAAAAATCGAAGTCGTTGCGGCGCTTTCCTTTATATATGTAGCCCGAACATATTTCAGCAAGAATCATCGGGTTCACGGCGTTGACGGTGACGGTAAGGGCATCGATGTCCGCTTCCAGCACTTCCGCGGCCTTGTCTTCGAGGAGGAGACCATTGGTACTCATACATTTGAGCAACTGCGGGAAAGCCTCGCCCGCCCGGCATAACGTTTCGATTGCGTAAGGGGTGACGAGCGTGTCGCCCGGTCCCGCTATGCCCACTACGCTGATTTCCGGGATGCGCTTCACCGCACGGCGGAGGACATCCATTGCCTCCTCGGGTGTGAGGAGCGAGCTTGCAACGCCGGGAGCCATCGTCCCCGTATCCGTTTTGCGCAGGCAGAACTTGCAGAGCAAATTACACCCGGGGCTAACGGGCAGATGAATCCGCGCCTTGCCCCGCGGGTCGGCGCTGTAGCAGGGGTGGCGGCGCGTCAGGTCGGCGATGGCTGCGGACATTTCAATTTGCACCTCCTTCAAGTGACAAGCGGCAAGAAGTAAAAGGTAAGAAAAAGGAAAGTATATTTTTGTGTAGTGTGTAGTGCCGGATTCTTGCTCCTTGCCTCTTTTCTCTTGCTTCTATATTTGTACCGCATTTTGCTTCTCAATCTCAATAAGTTTTTCCGCCCATTCCGCTGCCCAGGTCTTGAGGGCAGGTTTTTCCAAGGGGGCCGGCGTTTTCGATTGCGTATGCGCATCAATGCGCTTAGCTAGGGCGCGGTAGACAGCGGCTTGTTCACTCTCGGGCGCGGCCTCGATGGCGGTGCGGCCGGAGAGTTCAGATTGCGTGACAGTAAGAGAGCGCGGCACATAGGCCATGACCTGCGTGTGCGTGCGCGCCGCAAAATCGTCAATCAATTCACGTTGGTAAGATTTGGTGACGGAGTTGGCGATAATGCCGCCCAAGAGCGCCCCGCCGCTGTTGGCGTATTTTTTGATACCCATAAACAGATTATTGGCAGCGTAAATGGCCATGAAGTCCGCGCTCGTAACGGTGAAGACGTGCTCCGCCAAGCCCTCGCGGATGGGCACGGCAAACCCGCCGCAGACAACATCCCCCAGGACATCGTAGATGACATAATCCAAATCCAACTCCTCAAAGACCTTATTGGACTTTAAGAGCTGCACCGCTGTCGTGATGCCCCGCCCCGCGCAGCCGACCCCGGGCGCAGGACCGCCTGCCTCCACGCAGTAGATGCCGCCGTAGCCTTGGAAGACGGCCTCATGGGGATCCACGTTGCCTTTTTCCCGCAAGAGATCCAGCACCGTCGGGATGTCATGGCCGCCGCGCAAGGTGTTGGTTGAGTCGGCCTTGGGGTCGCAGCCGAACTGCATGACCTTGTAGCCCATGTCCGCCAATGCCGCCGAAAGGTTGGATGTCGTGGTGGATTTGCCGATGCCGCCCTTACCGTAAATCGCGAGCTGTTTGAGTTTCTTCGCCATGCTGTCACCTAATCATACTAAGTTTATATGTAATATATTATCATATTCAGAGGAATATGTCAAGCGTTTCTGAAAAAATATTTTACTTGACATATATTTATAGTATGTTATAATATATAGTAACAGATTGGTAAAGGAGTTTTTGCTATGGCTTTGGTTCTTCCGCGATTGATTCCGGCTGCTCTGGGTTTGTTCCTCGCGATTCTTCATCTGGTGCGCGTCAAGGCGCAGAAACGGACCGCGCAGCGCGTATTGGCGATCGCCTGCGGGGTACTGGGACTGGGACTTCTCGCGCAGGTCGGCGGAAGCCTGGCCGACGCAACGGTCACCACCTTGCTGACGACTGTGCCGTGGCTGGTGTTGGGTGCCCTGTTCATCGGGCAGGCAGTGCTGACTTTTCTTTCGGAAACATCCGACCTGCGCGGGGCTTTTTTGGCGGTTGCCGGGATTCAGCTCGGGCTGGCAATCTATTTTCTGATTACCCGCTGGCAAAATCTTTCGGTCGGAGAGGCGATGTGGCTGCAGTTGCAAATCGCGCTGGCGATATTGTTGCTGATAGATACGGTGCTGTATCTATTTGCCGCGCTGCATAGAAAAGGAGAGAAGGTAGATGCCTAAAAAAGTTCTGCCCTCCGGCATTGCGGGGGAAGACCGTCACTACGAGCGCCTGGGCGTTGACCCGGTCTCCATCGCCCCATGGGAGGACGGCGCCCGCACAGACGGCGGCCCCGGCTCCTATGAGTGGTGGTATGTAGATACACGCCTGGACGACGGCACTTCGCTCGTCATCGTCTTTTATACCAAGCGGATGATGGTACCCGGTAAGCCGTTGGCACCCTACGCTACCATCGACTTAGACTACCCCGACGGGCGCCACTTTGAGGAACGGCTGGAGGTACCTGGCATCCCCTACAGCGCAGACAAAAACAAGTGCGAGGTGCACATCGGACCGTGCTATATCAAAGGGGATCTTCATACCTACGATGTCCATTATGACGACGGCAAAAACCAAGCCCACGTGACGCTGAAAAGCAATGTCCCCCCCTGGCGGCCGAAGACCGGACACATCTTCTTCGGCGAGGCAGACGAGGATTCCTTCGCATGGCTGCCCTCTGTCCCGGAGGGGGATGTCACGGCAGACATCACCGTGGACGGCATCACCACGCACCACACCGGCACAGGCTACCACGACCACAACTGGGGCAACCGCAACATGATGCAGCTCATGCACCACTGGTATTGGGGCCGCGCGCGCGTAGGCGAGTACCGCATCATTACCAGTTACATCTACGGCGAAAAGAAGTACGGCTATGCGGAATACCCGATTTTTCTGCTGGCAAAAGCGGGCGAACACATCGCGGACGATACGCAGTATCTGACATTCACCCCGGCAGATGCATTTATCAACCCGCAAACCGAGAAACCGGTACATAACACACTCATATATGATTATAATGACGGCGAGAAGCACTACCGCATCACCTACAAGCGGGCGGAGAATATCATTAACTTCAAGATGATTGAGCAGTTGAAAGGACTGCAGCGGCTGGGCGCGAAGCTCATCGGCTTCACCGGTGCGTACCACCGATTCTCGGGCGAGGTCATCCTCGAACGCTTCGAGGGGGATGAAATTGCCGAAAGACTGACTGCTCCGGCCATCTGGGAACTCATGTATTTCGGAAAGAATATATAGGAGAACTGCGCGTGAAGGAAAACAGCAAAGCCAAAAAAGCCCTTCGCATGGTCACCTACTCGGCCGGGTATATGCTCGGCGGCGGCGGGCAGCAGATTACATCCATGTACTACCTCAATTTCCTCATCTTCGGCGCGGGGCTGTCGCCGGCGGCGGCGGGGTTTGTGTCCGGCATCGCCAAGGTTTGGGATGGTCTGATTGACCCCTTCCTCGGACTGCTGGTCGACCGCACAAAGACACGCTGGGGCGCCTGCCGTCCGTATTTGCTGTTTTGTGCGCTGCCGGTCTTTGTGAGCTACTATCTCCTCTGGAACGGCTTCGGAATTGCCTCGCAGGCCGGGAAATTCCTGTTTTACCTGTTCGCCTGTATCTTCTTCTCCACGGCCTCGAGTCTGGGGACGGTGCCATATGAGGCACTGCTGCCGCGCATGGTGGAGAGCTATACCGAGCGTACACACTATTCCGTCCTGCGCTCCCTATTCGCGGGGATGGCATCGGCGGGGTCGGTGTGGCTGTTCGATTTGCTCGTGCCGGCAAAAGAGGCGGCGGACTATGCCGGCTTGGGAAGCGACTTCAAACGCATGGGTCTCGTGCTCGGAGCGGTCTTTGCCATAGCGCCGCTCGTCACCTTCGCCGGCTCCCGGGAGCGCACAAAAATCTACGATGACACGCACTTAACCCCCCGCGCCCTCTTTTCCGAGTACACCTCCCTCCTGCGTTGCAGGCTGTACCGTAAAACCTTTGCGCTCAACCTCTTGGGCGTCTTCACGGCCTATTGCTCCACCGCGACGCAGGTGTTATTCATTCTGCTTGTCTACTCCAACCGCTCGTATACTTTCTTCGGGATCCCCATGCGCTTGGCATCCCTCTCTATCAACTGGGAGGGGGCGTGGGAGGTGCTGAGTTTCCTCACGAGTATTTATTTGCTGAGCCGCTTTAAAAAGAAGCAAGCCCCGCTGGCGCTGAACTTCCCCCTGCACATCGTGGGCTCGGCGCTTGGCTTAATCATCACGAGCAAAACGCCGCTCTGGTTCTACTTCCTCACGCAAGCCCTCTCCGGCTATGGGGCATCTTGTATTCAGTTCATCCCCACCACCCTCTTGGCCGACCTGCCCGATGTGGATGAAGTCATCACCGGCAAAGAGCGGGAGGGCGTCAGCGCGGGCTTTGTGAACATGGGCAAGCAGGTGATGCAGGGGCTGGCATTTCTCCTGTGCGGCGGGGTACTCTCAGCCTTTGGGCTGAACGAATCCAACGCTTCGCCGGAATTGGCGCAAGGTGCGCCGCTCTTTGCGGTGAAGCTGCTTTTCAGCGGGATTCCGACGGTCTGCGGGATCTGCATGTGGCTCTTCGCACAGCGGTATCCCCTCTCGCCGGAGATTCACGCGATGCTCAAAATGCGCGTCGCCGAGAAGCGCCGGACCGGTAACGCCGCTTGCACCGCCGAAGAGAAAACCGCCCTGGAGGCGCTGACCGGACTGACGTATTCTGCACTTTGGATAGGAACCGAAGAAGAAGATCATGAAGCCCTCTCTCAGAAAGAGTAGCGGGGGGTAGCGATTTACGCCGACTCCGCCGTGTCTCTGCAATATGTTTGTTCTTCTGAAGAATTATAATAGTGATTCCGTAACATAACACAGCTGACGACCGTAGGCTGTATTTGAAGAATACCACTTGACAAGAACGCTTTACTGTGTTACAATAGGCATTCCGGACAGGCCGATTCCCCTGATGGAGGGGAATGCGGATTCAAAATGATGCTAAATCGGAGATCGGATTAGGAGCGTTTCATGGCTGAGATTAGAGTACTTGCGCACCATGCGCACGTTTTCCCGGCTGAAAAAAGGCCGGGTGCAACAGTCGAGAAGCTTTTGGAGTTCTTAGAAGAAATCGGGGCGGAGGGTGCGGTGTGCTTTGCGCCGACACAGCAGGATTCTTACAGCGAGCTTGACTCAAGGGAAAACAGCAACGATTGGTTGGCCAAGAGAATTGCGGATAAGCCGAACCTTTACGGTTTCGGGCGGCTCAATTTTGAGCAAGACGACCTGAAAGACCAAGTGAGGCACATTGCATCCCTGGGGTTTAAGGGCATCAAGATTCACCCGGCAACACAGAACGTGCCGGTGCTGTCCGTCAAAGCAAGGCAAGTATATGCCGAAGCAGAAAGACTCGGGCTGATGCTCACGTTCCATACGGGCGTTCACCATCACCCGATTGAGGACTACCACCCACTTTTGTTCGACAGACTGAACTGGGATTACCCCGAGCTGAAGTTCAGCATGGAACACATCGGCGGATTCCACTTTTTCCGCGACGCTTTGGCTGTGCTCCAAAACGGCAAGCATGGGTTTGCCGGGTGGACTAGCATTGACACGCCGAAAAGAGCAGGAGCGTGCGAATACCAATCCGCTTGGTGCTTGACGGACGCGGAACTGATGACGTCCATCGCCCAAATCGGAGTGGGAAGGCAGATTTACGGGCTGGATTTCCCGTTCAAGAGCGCCGAATACAACAAGAACCTGATTGCAAGAATTAAGGCTTTGCCGATAGCAGATGATGACAAGGCGGCTATCTTAGGAGGGAATCTACGGGGAATCTTGGGCATATAACCCGGAACCATTTACCGTCCGACTGCAAAAATTCCACCCCGTCGTTATTCCACGACAGGGTGTTTTGTTCTGCGTTTGCTTTGGGCTAAACTCTTGGGTTCGGCGCAGCAGTATGAAGATGGAGCAATGCTCCATATAAGGAGCATTGCTCCATCATGCGTGGTGCAACTTGCTTACGCAACAGTAGCAACCAAGTCGGCGGTAAGGACTTGGATGTCCGTAATCTCTTGCGCAAAGGCGGCATGGAACAGCTCGGTTTGTCTGTCAATGGCGGCAGCGTAGACAGCGATTTCTTCTGAGAAGTCACCGCCCGGCTCCTCCCCATAGCGCTCGGTAAGACTGCGGGTGGCGGCTTCCACATCAGCGTACTCGTAGATACGGCCGGTGCCCCAATTCTGGCCGGCGAATTTGCCGAGGTAGGTACCCTCGTCCTGTTCTACAGTTTCTTCATCGAAGCTCATGGCATACCACTCACCGACTCCATTGATGGCCCAGGCGTAATCGTCCACAGCAGCATCGACATCACCTGCAGTAAGCAGGGCGACAACCTCTTCCATTGTGAGAATATTGTTGAAATACCATTCATGGGGGACAATAGGCGTTTCTTCGGAGAGCCCGACAAAGGCATCATTGGCTTCCTTAAAGAGGTTGAGGGTTTTGGCGTTCAAAGATTTGGCTTGCTCATATAAGGAGAGCTTTTCAGTTGCATCTGCGGCGGCATACGCCTCGTTCAAGCTGACTATCTCGTCGAGAACTGTCTGCCCTGCGGCGGCAAGAGCTTCAAGACCATCTGCGTAGGCGTTCAAATCCGCCTCGCCTACAATGGCGGAAGGGGTGGAATCCGCTAAGCGTTGGGCGGTGTAGGTGAAATCCAGCACTACGGCCGGTGTCTCTGCAATATACATCGCCAAACCGCCGTAATACTTGAGGTTGTAAGCGAAGACCGCCTCGTCATACGTGTCTTTGGTATCATAGTTGGTGTGGTAAGTCGTGTAGTAGAACTCAAACACATCCTCTTCTTCCGCCATGATGTCGGTCATCATGCCGTTGATGAAGGACGGTACACCGTTAATATAGTAACTGAAGTCATCGGCATAGGTGGAGGTCAGGTAGCCGTCCAGTTGTACGCCGTCGGGGTAGAGGGCGGTTGCATCGGGAGCCAAACCGCTCTGCGTATACATATTCACAAAGCCATAGCTCTCGGGTGCGGAAAGCGTATAGGTATAGTCGGCGAACTTTACGGCAGGCAGCTCAAAGTTGACAAAGCCCACCGCCGCGCCCTGCAATGACTTGCCGGGTCCGGTGATTTCGCGGTAAGACCCAGCAGCCCAGTCAAAGGCGGTGTTGGCCTCGCCCCATTCCTCGGCGCCGTGACATATAAACACGATGTCACGCAGAGGTGTGTAGCCGCTTTCAATCATGGCTTTCGCCAGAGCAAGAACACCTGTCCATGCAATCGTATCATCTTGGAAGCCAGAGAAGTACGCATCATAGTGCGCGCCGATAACTACGCATTCGCTTGCGTCCAAACCTTTAATACGCCCACGAACGTTATAGGACGTGCCGCTGCCTTTTTCATACGCATTGTCTATCTTGAGGTGTACGGAGAGAGAATCATTGTCCTCCAATTTAGAGCGCAGATACTTGGCATCGGTCTGGGTGATGGAAGCGGTCGGAATGTCTGCCGGACCGCAAAAATCGTTGGCATTGTAGGCATCTTCGGCGATTTCAGCAAAGCCGCTGACATTGACTGCTAAAACGGCCGCTGCACCTTTCACCTTTGCCTGAATGGCGGGGGTGCCTATCCACCAATCCTCGCGCTGGTCAATGTCCAAGAGAACGATCTTGCCGGCAACATCAATCTCTTCGCCGCTCTCGTCATAGTAATCCCACATGGTACCCGTACCGACATCCACAATCTCAGCAACAGTGTCGATGCCCTGTGTCTGGTAGGCGTGCAATTGAATAGCGTTGGCTTCGTCATCGCCTTCTATCACAAGCGTAGAACCGTTGGCTTGTATGCGGTCTACGGTAACTGGGTCTTTCGTCACATCCGCAAGTCCGATTTCTTTCATGACCGCTTCTATCTTCTCGGCGGTCGCGTGTTCGGCATCGCTTCCGGCTTGGCGGTCTCCTAAGACGTTATCTCTGTAGGCTTCCCCCTCACTGACTTCTACCGCTAAATCATAAGCCCACACTAAATCGAGCTTCTCTGTGAATGCGGCTACCGCTTCGGAGAGGTCTACAGGTGTTCCGGATGGTGCCTTTTCCCCGCAGGCAAAGAGTCCTGCTATGAGTAACGGCACAAGTAATAGGGCGGCAATGCGTTTGGTTTTCATAGGTCATTCTCCTTTTTTTGTTTGCACACGCCGTTGTGTGGGGGTGCCCCGTAGGGGCATTAAAGCCCCGTAGGGGCTCTGTGCCCCGTAGGGGCATCCTCGCTAAAGTGCACCCAACAAGGCTTCCTTTAGGATACCCAACCCTGCCTCCAACTGCGCATCAGTGACTACAAGCGGACATAGGAAACGGATGACATTACCGTAGGTACCGGCACTCTCAATAATGAGTCCGCGCTTAACGGCATTTTGGACGGTAGCATTCACCAATTCCGGCCAAGGACTTCCGTCAGGATGTACAAGTTCCATACCGAGCATAGCGCCGATGCCGCGGACATCGCCGATAGCGGGAATCTCTGCTTGCCATGCTGTGTATGTTGAAGTAACTCTCTCGCCGATGATAGCGGCACGGTTGCATAAGTCTTGCTTTTCTATAGCTTCGAGGACTTGCAATGCGGAGGCGGTCGCAAGGGCATTGCCGCCGTAGGTGGTACCGATAGTACCCGGGGGCAGGCTGTTGACAACAGAAGCTGCGACCGTGACGGCTGCAAGGGGTACCCCGGCGGCGATGGACTTTGCCATCGTCACAATGTCGGGGGCTGCGCCCCAATCTGACCAGTAGTTTGATACAAAGAGCTTTCCGGAGCGTGCGAAGCCTGTCTGCACTTCGTCCGCCACCAAGAGTATTCCGTGCTTGTCGCAGAGTTGCCGGACAGCCAGCACCCATGCTTTGGGGGCGGGAATGAACCCGCCCTCGCCCTGCACGGGTTCCACAACAATGGCTGCAACGTCCTCAGGATAGGAGGCTTCCTCGAAAACACTCTGAAGGCGCTCCAGATAGAAAGCGATGGCTTCGTCTTCGCTGTAACCTTTTGGGGCGCGGTAGAGGTAAGGGAACTGCGCACGGTACACACCGTCCGGCAGCGGACCCATGCCATGGTAGTAGGCTTTCTTGGATGTCATGGTGCCGGCCAAAAGTGTACGCCCATGGAATGCGCCGGAGAACACGATGATATTCGGGCGATGCGTGGCACCGCGGGCAATCTTGACGGCATTTTCCACCGCTTCGGCACCGGAGTTGCAGAAGAACGTGCGGCGATCTTTCTCTTTGAGAGGTACTCGTGCGTTCAGTTTCTCCGCAAGGGTGATATAGCCCTCGTGGGTAGTGATGTTCATCATGGAGTGGAAGTACTTCCCGGCTTGCTCTTGGACTGCCTCTATAAGAGCGGGGTGACTGTAGCCAAGGTTCAGGACACCCACGCCGCCGACCCAATCTAAGAAGCGATTGCCGTCCACATCCTCGACCATGGCTCCTGCCCCCTGCGCAATGACTACAGGGTAAACAGAGCGCACCGGCGCAGGGATGGCACTTTGGCGGCGTTGGAGTATAGATGCCGCTTTCGGTCCCGGGAGTTCGCCGACCACTTGCGGCAGGGATACGCGCAGTTCTTCTATATCTATCATGGCTTAGTACCCCAATTCCGTCAATGTTTCGTCGAGCTTTGCGAACTCCTCCTCCAACTGCGCCTCAGTGATAATCAGCGGCGGGCAAACCAGCAGGAGGTTCTCATGGGTATACGTGCGGAACCCTTTCTTGGATAGTGCGGCAAGGATGGCAGGCATCACGCCCTCCGGGTCGGAGCCGTAGGGTACGACCGGTTCTTTGGTAGCACGGTCTTTCACAAGTTCAATGCAGCCATGCAGACCGATGGAGCGCACTTCGCCGATCCTTTCATGCTTTTTCATAAGTGCATCTAATAACTGACGGAAGTAGATGCCTTTCTTCGCGACCTGCCCCGCCAAATCGACACGGTCATAGTAATCAAGGGTAGCTATCCCGGCGGCACAAGCCAGCGGGTGCCCCGAGTAAGTCAGACCGGCGATGAGCGCATTGTCATCAAAGTAAGCAGCTATCTTCGAACTCACCGCCACGCCGCCCAAGGGTACATAGCCGCAGGTGACTCCTTTCGCGAAAGTTACCATGTCCGGCTTGACATCAAAGTTTTCGAAGCAGAAAAAGCGGCCGCTTCGGCAGAAACCCATCATAACTTCGTCCGTAACCATGAAGATGCCGAACTCATCACACAGGGCACGTACACCTTGCATATAGCCTTTCGGTGGGACAATGGTTCCGTTCGAACCGGTGACGGATTCCAAGAAGATGGCGGCAATCTGATCCGGACCTTCATAGTAAATCTGCTCACGAAGCTGCGCGATATAGTAGGCAGTCGCCTCCTCCTCTGTTGCAAAGGCAAAGGGAGCGCGGTAAAGGTAAGGGTCAAAGAACTTCACGAAACCGGGGATACCCGGCTCCAATGGGAAGCGGCGCGGTTCCCCCGTCAAGTTGCCGGCACCGAAGTTGGAGCCATGGTAGGAGCGGTAGCGGGAGAAAATCTTGTTGCGTCCGGAAACCATCTTTGCAATAACGAGTGCGTTCTCATTGGCATCGGAGCCGCACAAGGTGAAAAAAATCTTCCCGAAGTTATCCGGTAAATGGGCAATGAGCTTCTCCGCGAGCTTTGCGCGCGGTTCACAGGCATAGGAGGGAGCTAAGTAGCAATACTTGTCCGCCTGCTCCTTGATGGCTTCGGCAATCTCTTTGTTGCCGTGACCGACGTTCATGTTCACGAGCTGGGAGGACATATCCGCGTAGCGTTTGCCGGCATCGTCGTAGAGATAGATGCCCTCTGTACGGACGATTGCCGGCGGCAGCAGATTGCGCTGCTTCGACCATGCCGTCAGGACATATTGATTCTGGAGTTCGGCGATTTCGCTCATAGGCGAGTCCTTTCTCAAGTGCGGATTTGGATTTTTTTTGTTACCATTTTGTAACTTGTCAGCAAATCTAACCGACCGAATGCTTAACTTGTGCCGCGGAGCGTCATCCAAGCGAAAGCAATTCGCTGAAAAGTGTTAGCCGTTAACATACCAACCGATGGGACCGGGGTCGAGGGCAATGTTGACCTGCTTTGTCTCTTGGTACTCCTCCAGACCGTGTACGGAGAGCTCGCGGCCGATGCCGCTCATCTTGTAGCCGCCCCACGGCGCTTGGTTGAAAGTGGGTTGGCAGCAGTTGATCCAAAGTATACCTGCGCGGATTTCTTTCATCACGCGGATAGCTTTGCCGATGTCTTTGGTGCAGACAGTACCCGCCAGACCGTACTCTGTGTCGTTGGCCATGGCGATGGCTTCTTCCTCGGTATGGAAAGGGACAATGCAGGCGACCGGTCCGAAGATTTCCTCGCGGATGACGGTCATGCCCTGCGTGCAGTTGTCAAAGACAGTTGGCTTCACAAAGAAGCCCTTTGCGTATTCGCCATCGGTCAGGCGGTAGCCGCCGGTAAGGAGGGTTGCACCCTCTGCCTTGCCTTTTTCGATATAGCCCAAGACCTTGTTCATCTGCGCCTCGGAAACAAGCGGTCCGATGTCGGGATTATCCAAACCGTTGCCGACTGTCATAGCAGCTGCTTTGGCAGCGAGCTTTTGGGCGAAGGCTTCATGGATGGTGTCCTGCACATAAATGCGTGCGCAAGCAGAGCAGACCTGCCCTTGGTTGAAGAATGTACCGACCATGGCCCATTCCACCGCACCATCTAAGTCACAATCCTCGAAAATGATGTTGGGACTCTTGCCGCCGAGTTCCAGACCGATTTTCTTAAGATTGCCGACCGCATCCGCCATGATGGACTGACCGACCTTTGTGGAGCCGGTGAATGTGACCATATCTACATCATTGGAGGCGGCAATCGTGTGCCCAACCGCACCGCCGGAACCTAAGACGAGGTTCACGGCTCCCGCAGGAATACCGGCTTCATCGAAAATCTCAAAGAGGCGGTGGGTGGAAAGCGGACAGTTAGAGCTTGGCTTAAACACAATGGAATTCCCCGCAGCAAGAGCCGGTGCCAGCTTCCAGACGCTCATGAGGAGGGGGTAGTTCCATGGCGTAATCTGCCCAACCACACCAATCGGTTCGGCGATGGTATAAGAGTGCATGGGCCCGAAGCCGCCGTTGACCTCATAGCTGTGACCGGAGGGGGCGGTAATAATTCCGGCGTAGTACTTAAAGCAGTGGATGGCATCGCTGACATCTCCCTCCGCCTCGCGCAGGGGCTTTCCGTTGTCCAGTGTGTCAAGATTTGCCAATAGCTCCTTGTCGCGTTCCATAAGCGCTGCAATCTCAAGGAGCTTGTCCGAGCGAGCCTCGCCGTCGGTATCGCGCCACTCGCGGGTTTCGTAAAAGGATTTCTTCGCAGCGGCAATGGCCGTTTTTGTGTCTTCTGCACTGCTGTCGGCAGTCAGAGCAAGGACTTCTCCTGTAGCAGGGTTGCGGGTCTCGGCTGTCTTGCCGGAGGCGGCCGGCACCCATTGACCGTTGATGTAGTTAAGTTTCGTATCCATAGTATCCTCCGTTGGTGGTGTATTGTTATTAGGGGGTGGGTACGGAAGAAGATGCAGCAATGCTCTGTATACGGAGCATTGCTCCATCTTAAGCTCAGCTGGAGAACATCTCATTGAAGATTTCATCGCGCTGGTACTGCTCATCATATTCGCTGTCTTTCTCATAGAGAGCGGCTGGGAAACCATATTCTTTCATTTTCAGAACAAAGGGATCGGGGTTGAAGAACTCGGGTCCCAAGACACCGACACCCTTCCAAACACCATGGGCGATAAGGTCAAGCATAATGACAGGACCGATTGCGGTCTGCGTGACGACAGAGGATGTTCCGTATTTTTTCACACACTCTTGGTTATCGGCGAGTTGATATAGATAAACGCTGCGGAACAAACCATCTTTCTTGCCGGTGACCCATGTTCCCGCGCAGCCTTTGCCGACCATTTCGGTAGCAAGGTCAAGAGGAGAGGGAGCGACCAGACCGATGAAATCACGCGGGGAAATCTCGGAATCGCCGACCTTGATTTTCTTATCTATGCGGTCCAAACCGAGGGCCTCAAGGTTCTTGAGCATGATACGGAATTCGCGGCTGACACCGTACTTAAAGGTACAGCGTTTGCATTTGACGTATTGCGGGATAAGGATGACTTCTTCGTGTTCGATGTTGACAACCTCAACGTTGCCGATACCGCCGGGGAAGAAGAAGTTCTCCGGCTCAGAAAAGCACTCTGTCGTGAACCAGCCGCGGTCTTTCTCCCAGACAATCGGTGGGTTGAGGCACTCCTCAATGGTGGTCCAAATGGAAAAACCGAAAGCCACTTCCTGCCCCGGAATCTGGTAGTTGTCACCGTCGCGTACACCGATTTCGTCTATCTCATCAAAGAGATGCTTCTCGGCGAAGCGTGCAAAAACATCAGAAACCCCCGGTTCGACACCGGAGCCCACAATAGCAAGGATGTTCTTCTTTTTCCAGTCTTCCTGACGGGCGAACTGGTAGTCGCCGAGCTTCACGTAGGTCTGCTCATATGGTTTTTCCGGGTGGCGCTGGGAGAGCGTCATAGCGCAGTCCATATAGCCAACGCCCGCCTCATAGGCAGCATCGAAAATCGGTTCGTTAAAAACAGGTGCCACGGTGTTAAGGATGAAGTTGATGTTGTGCTTCTCCACAAGGGCGAGGATGGCTGCTTTATCAGAAGCGTCTACCTGCGCTGCCACGAAGCGGTGATCGTCTGCAAGAGCTGCGACTTTCTTGGCGCGTTCGTAGTCGTAATCGGCCAGAACCATAGTGTCAATCCACTGACCGCCGTGTTTCTCGCCTTCCTTAATGAGCATAGCGGCCGCTTGGCCTACGCCGCCGATACCGATAATTAATAATCGCATAAATAGTACCCCTTATAATAACTGTGATGTAGGTTTTAGGTGAGTGCGTAATTTGGACAAAGCATCGCGAATTGTCCCTGACCTACTCACGTCACGGTACGGTATATTTATGGATGTATTCGCTCTTGGGGTTCATGTGTCCTCCATGGTATTAGGGAGAAACGGTTTCCTCCCCGCGCTTTTTGAGCATACGGTTTTGGACAAGCTGACTGGAGAGCATGATAACAACGGTGCCGATAATCATAAGTGTGGAGAGTGCGTAAGCATCGGGAGGCACCCCGCGTCGGGAAAGTTCCAAAATTTTGATGGGCAGTGTTTTGGCATCGGGTCCATTGGTGAAAGCGGAGATGATGACATCATCCAAGGAGAGCGTAAGTGCCAACATTCCCCCGGAAATGATGCCGGGCATAATACACGGCAAGGTGACGCGGAAGAACGTATGGCTCTCCCCTGCCCCCAAGTCCTTGGCTGCTTCCTCTAAGGCGCGGTCGTGCCCCGCAATACGGGCACGAACCGTTATCAGCACAAAAGGCATGGAAAAGGTCACGTGGGCAATAATCATAGTCACCATGCCGGTTTGCACGTGGAGGGAAGAAAAGAACATCAGCAGAGAGATACCGAACACAATCTCGGGAATGGCGATGGGAATATAGAGCGAGTTGGATAGCACGGATTTGAGCTTGAATTCAAATTTATACATACCAACGGCACCGAGCGTTCCGATGATAACAGAAAGAATGGTGGAGGCACCTGCCACGATGATGGAGTTGTAAAACGACTCTAATAGGGTGCGGTTGGAGAACATACTCCCCCACCAGTCAAAAGTGAAGCCTTGGAACGTGAGGTTCATACGGCTGGTATTAAAAGAGAACAAGATGACAATCAGGATTGGAAGGTAGAGAAAGAGATAAATCAGCGAACCATAGGTAATCGCCGCTGAGTTAAACAGCAATCGGTTACGCCTCTTCTTGGCTTGAATCTTCGCGTCTATATCCGCCACTCCCTTTCCGGTTGATTTCATGTAAACTGTTTACTGCCCGTTTTCTACGCCATATCTTCCAATGAACCGATTCTGGTGTATTGCTTCATCATCACGATAGTAAGAACAATGAGGATGATAGACAAGGCACTCCCGAAAGGCCAGTTGTGTGCCTCCGATAAGAATTGCCGTTCTATGACTTGTCCGATGTAGAGGTCGGTGCCTCCGCCCATCATATTACATATATAATACAACCCGAGACAGGGTATAAACGTCTGAATCGTAGAGGCAAACACGCCCGGCATGGTCAGCGGCAGCACCACCCGAAGAAACGGCCGATGACGTTTGGCACCGAGGTCGGAGGCAGCCTCCAGCAGGGAGGGATCTATCTTCTCCAAGGAATTGTACAGCGGTAAAACGGCAAAGGGCAGGAGCTCATAGACCATACCGAGCAGAATCGCCCCATTGGTGCGCATGAGGTGTATAGTATTCAGTCCTAAGGCTTCCAAAAGCATATTCAAGTAGCCGTTGTCGTTGATAAGTGTGCGCCATGCATAAATACGAATGACAGAATTCACCCAGAAAGGCATCATGATCAGCAGTACCAAGAAACTGACCATCTTCTTCGGTGCTTTGGTCATGCAGTAGGCAAAGGGATAACCGAACAGCAAGCAGAGCGCGGTCGTTTCCAATGCCAAGAGGAGGGATTTGCCAATGGTCTTCCCATATAAGGCGGAGAAAACAGAGAGGTAGCCTTGCAAGGAGAACCCTGCCTCCACACCGTAATCGCCACGCTGCATAAAAGAGATGACCACTACAAAGACAAGCGGCACGAATACAAACAGCACCAACCAAAAACCGGTCGGCCCCACCATCACAATCAGAGCGAGGAACTTTCGGATAGCGGCGAGGATACGCTCGCCGGCATTAGAGAATTTGCCGCGCATCGAAGCCCTCCATTTCAACGGATGATTCGATTACGTTATAAATCTGCTCTTCCTTTGTGCGCAGGATGCTGCACTCCGTTGGCCGCCAAGAGAGATGGACGACGCTGTCCATAGGCAACAACCCATCGGACGGCGGTGCGGTGCGGAATACTTCTTGATCATTGGGCAGTTTTACGATGGTCTTACAGATACTGCCCATAAAGATATGCTCTTTAATCTTGCCGAAGAGGTTAAAACCGGCTACAGGTTCGGCGGTAAAACGCAGGTTTTCCGGGCGAACACATATGTAAAGCATCTCTTCGTCCGCGTAGTCGCCGCGGCGGATGGTAAAGTCCCCGAACTCCATGACGCATTTGATGCCGCTCTCTGTTATAGAATCTACATACGCCTCCATTATGTTCGATTCGCCGATAAAGTCGGCAACAAAACGCGTGGCGGGGTGATTGTAGATTTGCTCCGGTGCCCCTAACTGCTCCATTACCCCCGCATTCATGACCGCGATACGGTCGCTCATGGTTAGCGCTTCCTCTTGGTCGTGCGTAACATACACAAACGTAATGCCCAACTCTTGCTGCAGGTGCTTGAGTTCATGCTGCATCTGCTTGCGGAGCTTCAAATCCAATGCGCCCAGCGGTTCATCCAACAGCAACACTTTCGGCTTCAAAACCAAGGCGCGGGCGATGGCTACGCGCTGCTTCTGTCCGCCGGACATTTGCGACGGCATCCGGTTATCCATGCCTTCTAAACGCACCAACTTGAGTGCTGCTTGGACGCGCTCCTTAATCTCCGCTTTCGGTATTCTCTGTTCCACCAAACCAAACGCCACATTCTTGAATACATTCATGTGCGGGAATAGGGCATAGTTCTGGAAAACCGTGTTCACATCCCGCTCGTATGGCTTCTTGTCCGCTACATCTACGCCCGCCAAGAATACCTGCCCCTTGGTCACCTCTTCGAAGCCCGCTATCATGCGCAATGTGGTCGTTTTCCCGCAACCGGACGGTCCTAAGATGGTCAGAAACTCCCCGGGCATTATCTCGAGGTTGAGATCCTTGACGACCTCATTGTCCCCATAGCTTTTGCAAACCCCGGTGAGCCGGATGATGGGCTGATCCAATCGATTCTCCCTCTTTCCTATTCTTAACAGTCGGGGGGCGGCGGCCGCATTGCGGCCGCAACGGAGGAGCCGCAATGCGGCTCCCCGCCCTCAAAGCGTATCCTCACCGCGCTCACCCGTACGGATTCGAACGACATCAAGCACATCTGAGAGAAATATTTTCCCATCACCGACGCTGCCGGTTGTGAGCTGCTCCTGAAGCTGGGTCAGAAGCTCCTCAACATCCTCATCCAAAACCACGGTCATGATATTAATCTTGGGCAGGAGGTTCATATTGAGGTTAAGTTCCTTGAACTCTTCCAGAACACCGCGCTGGTGTCCGCAGCCCATAGCGGCAGTAACGGTCATGCCGGAGTACTCATTGCCGGCAAGGATTTTTTTGACCGTATCGAGATTTTCGGGGCGTGTAATGATATCCAATCGTTTCATGCGAATCAATCCGCCTTCATCTTATTAAAGATTTCATCATAGTATTGTCCGGCATCGCCGACATCACTCGTGAGATGCGCGCGGGCGAGTTCGTCTTTGTCCACATTGGAACCGGCATTATCGAGGTATTCAGGGCCCAAAATCGCCAATGCGGCGTTGTTGAGGCATACACCCGGGAATTCATCGAGAATCATCTTATAGACTTCGGGGCGGTGGATGAAGTCGATGAACTTTTCCGCGTACTCGACATTCTTCGCGTTCTTGGTAATAACGAAGTTATCAATCGCCAACTCGCAAGGTTCGGTGGTGTAGACAACATCAATTGCATCGTTCTCTCCGATGGCCTGGCCGGCATCGATATTATAAACCAAACCGACGGCAACTTCGTTGGAAGCAATCAAGGAGTAGGGGGAGTCCGAATCGAAAGCAGCAACATTCTTCTTCAGCTCCAAGAGCCACGGCAGTGTACTCTCAATCTGCTCTTTGCTTGTATAATCCGGTTCGGCGATGGTTGCTTTCAGCGCGGCATCCACCAACTCGCGGGAGTCATCCAAGCAGACAATCTGCCCTTCCAGACGCGGATCCAGTAAATCGTTCAGGGACTGAATCTCTACACCCAGATTGGCGATTTTCTCGCGGTTGACCGCAATAACCGTCATGGTCGCCATATAGGGCACAGAGTACTGATTGCCGGGGTCAAAGTCGCGATTCAAGACAGAGGGATCCACGTTGGCAAAGTTCGGAATGTTGGCTGTATTGATGGGCTGAATGAGGTCTTTCTCTTTCAGCGTCTCAATGACATAGCTGGAGGGAACGAGGACGTCATAGTCATAGTCCTTGTCGATATCGAGCTTTGCGAGCATCTGCTCATTGGAGGAATAGGTGCTCTCCACCACGCGGATACCGGTCTCTTCCTCAAATAAGTCAAACACATCTTGCGGGATGTACTCCGTCCAGTTGTACAGATACAGTTTACCGATAGGTTTCGGTTTGCAACCGGTCATACCGACAGCAGCCAACAGACAGAGAACTAGGAGAACAGCCAAAGACTTTTTCATAAAGAATCCCTCCGATAACAGATTTATACTAAAGCATGTGCAATTGTTGACTTGTTTATGCGGCAAAACCGCCGCTTTATGCCTTTGGTGTCAGTTCGATGACTTTCCACTCGAAGCCGCTCTCGTCCATAAGATCGAGGTAAGGCTTCGGGTCAAAGTACTCATTGGAGTACACACCCGCATCCTTCCAAATGCCGCGGCCAATAAGTTCAATGGAGAGTGCCGCACCGAAGCCGGTCTGCGCAACAACAGCTTGCGCCCCCCAGCGCTCCATGGATTGGTCATTCGGGAATGGCTGGTAGATGAAGTACTCCTTGGCAATACCGTCTTTCACACCCTTGACATGGATACCCACCAGCATCATGCCCTCCAACTCGGCTCCCAAGGTTTGCGGCGGCGGAGCGCAGGCGGCGACCACGTCACGCGGTACCACATCCACTCCATTAACTTTTACAGGCTCGAGGGAACGCAAACCCAGTTTATCGATGACCTTGAGTGCATTGCGGAGGTTATCATCTACACCGATTTTGAACGAACAGCGTTTCAAGCCATACTGCTTGAGATAGCGGGGCATGATAACCGTCTCTTCGTGTTCCACCTTGACCATGGTCTGCGGACCCACGCCTTCCGGCATCTCCCAGACTTCTTCCCCTGCAAAAGCCGGTTCCACAATAAAGCCGCCGCGGCTCTCGTCATACTCCACATTGGGATTCATAACTTCGTCCAGTACTGTCCAGACGCTGAACCCAAAGACTATGTCATCCGGTCCGGCATTTGGGTCGCCTAAGTTCCCGCCGTCCTTGACGTGGATCTCGTGCAACTCATCAAACAACTCCGTGGCCGCGTACTTGGCAAAAACATCCACAACGCCCGGATCAATTCCCATACAGATAACAGCCAGACGACCAGCCTCACGCCACTTCTCGTGGTTATCAAAGTTATGGGAGGTCATAACCGGATTATAGCTGTTCTCTATTCCCACGCCATAGGCCGGGTTCTTCAGCGGCTCGCTCCACGTACCCATGTTGCCGTAATCCGCTCCTGCGGCAAAGGCGGCATCAAAAATGGTGTCGCAGGCAAAGGGCGGCGCTCCGTCCATCATAAAAGTAGCACCGAAGTCCTTGGCAGTCTTCAGCACCGCATCAAAATCCAGAGCATTGAGCTGCGCAGCGGTGAAACGCGCATCCCCGCCCAGCATAGCCACAACTTCTTCGGCACGCGCAAGCGAATAGTCGCACACCAGCACCTCTTCCAGCCACTTGGCCTCCGGGTCGCGGTACTTCAGGACTTTCAGTATACATTCCCCCACGGCGCCTGCGCCGACCAACATGAGTTTCATACGTTCCATAGCTCCTTACCTATTTTTGTTATACATGGATTCTCTCACATCTGCAGACAGAATGCGCCTTTGGGCAAAAAACGCCGGAAACACCCATATGGTGTCATCCAGCGTCTTTGCTGATGGTCGCAACCATCCGTTGCGACCATTATACACCTTTTCGCAAGGAAAAGCAAGAGCAAATTTCACGGGATGATAATTTCGTCTATTTGACTATATTTTATAAACAATCGTTTATAGTATTATTAAAAATAACCTCATTCCGATATGCGGGAGAAAATCAGCCGCAGGGCTTCTTCATCAAAGAAAACCGGATGACCTTTCAGCCCGCCGATGGAGACCTTTATCGTATTCTCCACCAACCACGGAATATCTGCGGCATAATTCTTACCGAGAGATAGCTTTGTCGGCAAACCCAGTTTTTGAATGTATTCCGTCAGGGTATCAGTTAAGCCGGCGGCATCTGTGCCAAAGAGCCTTGCTATACGAGTGTAACGCGCCGGCTCTTCTGCCCATGAAAGCTCGGTTATCACAGGTGTCAATGCCGCCAATCCCTCGCCGTGGGTCAGATTGTACAGACCGCTCAGAGGGTGTTCCAAACCATGCGGAGCTGTAACTCCTGCTTGACCGATGCACCAGCCGCCTATGGTGGAGGAGAGTGTAAGTGCTTCCCAATCCGCAGCAGTTCCGATACCTGCATAGAGCCGCGGCAAGGCAGGAACCGCAAGAGCCAATCCGCCCAAAGCCTGCTCAGCGACCTCCGGCGTACAGCCCTTGGAGAGATATGCCTCCATCAGGTGGCAAATCGCATCGAACCCGACAGCCGCCAAGAGCCGCTTCGGCATGGTCTTCATCAGATTGGAATCTACCAGCGACACGTCGGGGAAAATAGACGCCGTGCGAAGCGACTTCTTGTCGTGCGTCTCCGAGTCGGTCGTAACGGCAAAGTAGTTGGCCTCGCTGCCCGTCCCGCAGGTCGTAGGAATCGCGAGAATCGGCAGTGCCTCCCCTGCCTCCAAACGGCCATAGATATAATCAAAAAGCGGACCGTCATGCTTTGCCAAAAAAGCAATGGTTTTGGCACAATCCAAAGACGAACCGCCGCCTAAGCCGATAACGAAATCGCAGGCGTTTTCCCGCAAGACTGCAAGCCCATCTTTCGCGGTATCGGTGGTAGGGTTTGCAGGCACACGGTCAAAGACTGCCCAATCCACACCATTGGCTTCCAAAAGACCGCTGACCTTGTCCAATACGCCGCTCTTCTTTGCACTGCTCCTGCCCGTGACAATCAGCGCTTTTTTGCCGAGTCCGGAGGCAACGGTACCAACTTGGGATACCGCACCCGCCCCAAAACGGATACTCGCAGGGAGTTTCTCCAGTAAAGACTGCATATATCCCCCTTACCCACGAGCCGCTGCAACGGCTGCATCCATACGCTCCAATACGGCCGCAATGTCCTCTTCCGTGATGACCGCCGCGGGTTCAAAGCGCACACATTTGGCATTGACAAGCGTCCCGGCGGTGACGACACCGCGGGCAAACATCCCTTTGGCGACTTCATAACCGAACTCGGACGTTGAGAACTCCACTGCCAACATCAGCCCAATGCCGCGTACAGCGATGATGTCTTCCGGGTACTTTGCCCAAATCTTCTCGAGACCCTCCTTCAGCATGGTGCCTTTCCTGGCACACTCCCCGGGGATATCGTTGTCTATCATATACTTAATCGTAGCAATTGCGGCAGCGCAGCACACGGGGTTTCCGCCGAACGTCGGTGAGCCGAGGAGCCACGGGTTATCCACGAGTTCCTCCGTCCAGATGTGCGGCCGGCAGATGATGCCTGTAATCGGCATCACACCGCCTCCGAAAGCCTTCCCGAAAGTCATGATGTCCGGCACCACGCCCTCTGTTTGGCACCGCCAGAACGCCCCGGTACGGCCCATGCCGGTTTGAATCTCATCAAAAATGAGCACTACGCCGTTTTCGTCGCAGATTTCACGGACGCGCTTTAAGTAACCCTCAGGCGGGATAATAATCCCTGCCTCACCCTGAATCGGCTCGAGAATAACGGCTGCTACTTTTTCCCCGACGGCATGGAGGTTCTTCACAGCTTTCTCAATATCCTCCGCCACGCCGTACTGCACGTGCTGCACCTGCTGAATCATCGGTATATAGGGAGTGCGGTAAGTGGCCTTCCCTCCCATGGAAATCGCACCCATACTCTTTCCATGGAATGCTCCGATAGTCGAAATGTACCAACGGCCGCCGGTCGCAATACGCGCCAGCTTCAGTGCCATCTCGACGGCCTCAGCGCCGCCGTTGGTAAAAAAGCACTTCTCTAAGTCTCCGGGCGTAATCTCACTCACAGCTTTCGCAAGATACCCGCGCAGGGGATCCAGCAGCTCCTGCGAATGGAGTGCCTGATGCCCCAGCTGTGCCTTAACAGCATCAATGATGTATTCATTACGGTGCCCGCAAGTATAGATGCCGAAGCCTCCCAGGCAATCAATAAACTTGTTACCGTCTAAGTCCTCGATATAAGCACCGTAGTCATGCCACTCACAGGTTGCCCCATTGGTGCTGACACTCTTGCGGTACTTGAGCCATCCGGGGCTAACATAGGTATCAAAGTTGTGGATGGCATCCTTGGTTATGCTCGCCTTCTCCTCCTCGGTCAAATTTTCCGAATGAATGTAGTCGAGTACCTTTCCCAGCGCGGCGCTTGTCTGATCAAAAGCCATAACAGTAAGTCCTTCCTGTGAAGCAAAATACACAAAACAGAGCTTTTCGTTTTGCGCGTATATTATAGCACAATCATTTGGTAGTGTCAAGAAAAAATGCTAAATAATACATGACTTTTACGCTTCAAGGGTTTGGTTTTGCATACCGGTTATATAAAAGGATGGCTTGGTTCCTCCACCTTGGGGGCGCCGCCCCCAAACCCCCGCCCGGGGGGCCGCTTGCGCGGCGGCCCCCCGGAACCCCCCGCGGCCGGGGGACACCCCCGGACCCCCTTGCAGAAGTGCCCGCTTGGATGGAAAAATCTGCCCAAATCCTGAATGCAGATTTTTCCATATGCGCTACTCTGTTCCTTTCGGTTGCTTGGGGGCAAGGTTTCGGTGTTCTGGGTTGGTTGGTATGAAAGGGTTTGCACTTCGGTCTGTTCTTCCCCCATGGGACTATGTTCACTTGGGTTGGTTGCCTCCCCGAGGTGGGGGGGCGCCCCCCCCCCCCCCCCCCCGCGCGGCGCGGCGCGGGCCGGCCCCCCCCCCCC
>JAISUW010000045.1 GCA_031271865.1 Oscillospiraceae bacterium | reverse complement strand
TATTTTGCTAATAATTTTTTTATAATCCGTTGTAATCGTTTTTTTATATTATTTCGTTATTTGATAAATAAAATAAATAAAAAAAAATGCCCCGCGACTCTACCCTATCTCTTCCCTGCCCCCCATATCCCAGAGAATAAGAAAACAGGAACGATCCCTCGTTCCTGTTCCCTATTCACTGTCACCTATTCACTGTCACCTATTCACTATCCATTGTACAAAGCCGCTCTGCAATCCCCCGGTAAAACGCATGAATCTCCTTTACGCCGCCGACACGGTTGCCGCCGACAATATCCGTATGGTCCCAGCCGGAGCAGACGGGCATAACCTGCCAGATACCCTTTTCGATATGCGCCGGGTCAAAGTCTTTCTGCGGCTCAGTGAACGGTGCTTTGGCGGAGATGGTATTCACCAGCCCATCATTCGGCTGCCAACGCTCATCCAAAGGGATGCCGTCGGGTGTGCATTCCTCCGGACGCGCGAACGCGGCCATGCGGGCACAGGTCTCTGCGATAGAGAGCGTGATGTTCGGCATAGGGTAACGCAAGCTATGGGATTTCTTCTGTACCGGCACTTCGTTTGCACCCGTTGGGTTCGTTTCCGTCGGAGCGTCAGCCGGAGGCGTTGCCTGTGTGTCGCCGGTGGCTTTCCAGAATGCGGCAATTTGTCCCGGCAGACCGGACACGAAACGCACGGCGCGGGTGCCGGTGATTTTCTCTTTAATGCGATCTGCGGTGGGAAGATCCAGTTCTTTGGTGGCATCGCAGGCATAGCTGAAGTAGTACACCTCCGGCAGGCAGGTAATCGAGCGGTTCACGGCAGACGCACCTTCGACAGAGAGGTCATGCTTGGCGGAGTCCGAGCTCTTGTCATAGGCGGAGATGCGCTCGAGCGTTTCCCGGAAGGTCAAGCCTTTCTCTATGCCGAAGTGTTCCAACTGATAGTGCCAGAAGTCTTCGAGCTTTTCTATTTTCGCATCCAAGACCGCTGCGCTGTAAAGGATGAACTCCAGCACATTCACGCCGAAGCAATTGGCTTCGGGGTGCATGGCGGTGGTGCCGTTGTGCGGGGCGGCGAGGGTGGTGATGCTCCGAATCTTGCCTTTCAGCGCGCCGGAAAACAGGGGCGAGAGTTCCCCGGGCGGCGTGGCGGCGCGTTCCTCTGCGCTGCCGTGTTCGCACAGTTCAGCAAAGAGCCGTACGGTTGCTCCGCCGAAGCTATGCCCGAGCAGGTGGATGGGGGATGCCGGCCAATCGGCTCCCAACCTCGGACGGACAAGAGCGCCGAAGCGCGTATGCCCCGCTTTGGCGGCGTGCGCCGCACCGTAATCCGGTCGGGTCCCCGTGAGGTGGGCATAGAGCTCGCAGGCTCTGTCCCAAACGGAACCGGTCGGGGACACGGTGGCGGCATACGCTTCAAAGCCTTCGGATTGCAAGCCTTTGATAATGTCCCCGGCGTTGGCGCCCCACTAGGGCATGATGCGGTTTATCTTCGTGCCTTCGCCCCAGCCGGCGAGACCGTGGACGAACACAAGCGGCAGGCAATCCCGCTTGGGGGGAAGCTCTGCTTCCGCTTCGGCTGTAAGTTCTGCAAGTTCTTCTGCTGCTGTCATTTCCAACCCATCCTCTCTTCATATGCCGGTCCCGGTTCCGAGAGCGATTCAAATGCGGTGCATGGCGTTGAATATATCCGCATGGCGCAGACGAATCTCCAAGCCCATGGTCTCCCCCAAGGCCTCCAAGCCGGAGGCCGCCGCAGAAAAGGCGTCACTGTCCGCATGGGGCATCTCCACAATCATGAGCATATTGAAGAAGCCCTGCCGTATGGTCTGGGAGATGTCGAGGATGTTAATCTCCCTTTTGGAAAGGTATGTACACACCTCCGCGATAATACCGACGCGGTCTTTGCCGAGGACTGTAATAACAGCTTGGGTGCCGGGATTTTCTTCCATGTGCCGCCTCCTATAGTGTTTTGTCTTATAATTATAGCACAGGCCGGGGGAAAATGCAAGGAGTTATCTGTCTTTATAGAAAGCCTCCAGCTGCTTTTTACCCAGAGGATACAGGAAAGTCAGCAGCAGGAACGCCAAGAGGAAAGCCGCACCGGGTACGCCTGTGGCGGCGGCATAGAGGTTCTGCACGGCCTGTGCGGTTTGGATAGGGGCTTCCCTACCGGCCTCGGCCACTTGATAGCCGCACACAGAAAGCAGGAGTGCGCCGCCCGTCCCGGCGAGCGTATGCCCTAACTTTCGGGCAAAGGAGTAAAGCGCAAAGACCGTCCCCTCCTCCCGCTGCCCCGAGAGTGCGCTCTGCCAATCGATCACCTCCGCCGCCATTGCCCAGACCTCCAAGGTGAAGAACGCCTGTCCCAAACCGCTGAAGAAGAGGCAAACAAAGTAGAATCCCACAGACGCGGTGCGGGAAACCCAAAGCAATAGGTTCGCCGCAGCTGCGACTGCCATACCGAGTGCGCAGAGTTCTTTCTTGCCAAAGCGGCGGCAGAGTTTTGCCGCAAAGGGCAGCAGCAGCGCCATCGGCAGATAGGTAAACACCGCATACAGCCCAAACAACCCCGGGCGTTTGAAATAGTCCTTGAATACATAACCATTCATGGTGTTGAGGTACATGGTGGTGGCAATGAACAAAAGCGAAACGGCGCAAAGCGACAGGAACGGCTTGTTCTTCAGCAAGGCCTTGGCGGTTTTGGCGATTTGGGGCTTTTCCGTTTGGAGGTAGGGCACGCGTTCTTTGGTGAACGTGTAGGACAGCGTGTACAGCACCGCGCTCAAAACCGCCATGCCTGCCACGCATAAGAACAGCTTCTTGCCGTCCAAGTAGTCGGCGCCGGCGGCAGTTGTTGAATACACAAGCATTGGCAGCAGCACGGAGGCAGGAATTGCGCCCAAGCCCGCCCCCGCCGACCGCCATACAGAAAGCGAGGTGCGCTCCGAGGGATTCCCGGTAATCACAGAGGCCAAGGAACCGTAGGGGATATTCACACCGGTATACACCATCCCGAAGAGAATATAGCTCCCATATGCCCACGCCAAGCGCCCCCCCGCCGAGAAGCCGGTCACAGGCAGGAAAGAGAGTACCATCGTGGCACCCAGCGGTATCCCGAACCACAAAAGCCATGGGCGGAACTTTCCGCCTTTCTGTGCGGGGAAGCGGTCAATCAGCGTCCCCCAAAGCGGGTCATTGGCGGCATCCCATACCCGCGCCAAAAGCATCAGTACGGCAATCGCCGAAAGCTGCAAGCCCAGCACATCCGTATAGAACATCGAAAGATACGAACCCACCAGTGCAAAGCCCAATTGCCCCGCAAAGTCCCCGAGGGCGTAGCCCAGTTTGTCTTTCAGGGGGAGTTTCTCTTCCATTTGTTTCTCTCCTACCATTTTGTGTTCTTGCTATTACTATACCACATTGCGCCTTGAAAAGCAAGGGGGGTTTGGGGACAACGCGCCGCCCCCGGCGGCTCGCGAACCGCCGAGCCTGCGGCAGTCGTGCGCAAAAGGCTTGACATTTAACGCAAACTGTGGTAAACTATGGTGAAAAGAGAAGCAGGCATTTTGGGGCAGACCATGCGCTGCCAAGCAGGGAGATACGCCCATGGCCGGATACAAAAGAGTAAAACGCGCAGCCGATGCTGTATTAAGTGCGGCGGCGCTTGGTGTTCTATCCCCGCTGTTTGCCGTTACGGCGGCGGCGATTGCAATTGATGACGGCCGCCCGGTCATTTATACGCAGGACCGCGTCGGGAAAGGCAACGAGCTTTTCAAGATATACAAATTCCGCACGATGAAGACCGGCACCCCCTGCGCCTCCTCCTCTCGGTTGCGGGATACGGACGCCGTAACAAGGGTCGGCCGCCTGCTGCGCGCCACCAGCTTGGACGAACTCCCGCAGCTGATGAATGTCCTCAAAGGGGACATGAGCCTCGTGGGCTACCGTCCGCTGATTCCTTTGGAGAGCGAAATCCGCGAGAAGCGGCTGCAAGCCGGCATCTACGAGGATCCGCCGGGACTCACCGGCTGGGCGCAGGTCAACGGCCGCGCCGCCATCGGGGACGATTTGAAAGTCGCCTATGATAAAGAATATAAAGAGAAGCAGAGTGCCCTCTTTGATATGAAGATACTGTTCAATACGGTGCTTCAGGTATTGACACGCAAAGATGTTTCATAAACCGCCCAGGCTTTATGCACCTGCAGTAAGGGCGGTCGGATGCCGCCTTTCTTCTTAGGAGGTTCCCCATGACCGAGAGAGAACGCTTCGCCGCCACGCTGCGCCGGGAGAAAGTCCCCGGGAGGGTGCCGACCTTTGAGTTGCAATTCTTCCTGACAATGGAAGCCGTCGGTCTGGTTCACCCCCACCACACTTCCTTTCGCCAGTGGAAGCAAATGACCGACAGCGAACGCAGCGCGCACCTGGACTACCGGGCGCGGACCTTCGCCGCTTTTGCCGAGAAGTATGACCACTCCGCCGTGAATATCACGGACCTGCGCGTATTGGAACGGTTCCGCGAGGTATGCAGCAGGGAACTCTATGTTACCATGGAAATAGACCCCACCTTCTCCATGCCCAACGGCGACGATATGTTCGTATTCGCCGAGCGCTTGTATGAGGATGAAACCGGGCTGAAAGCCGAAGCCGAAAAACGCCTGGCAGACGCCATCCGCCGCGTGGAGGAAGAAACCTTGGCGCATCCGGGGCAGATTGACGGCATCCTGATGACCGCCGACTATTGCTTCAACACCAACCCGTTCTTCTCTCCCGCGCAGTTTGAGGTCTATGTTGCGCCGTACCTGGCACGCTTTATCCAAGCCTGCAAAGATTGCGGCTATCAGACCATCAAACACACGGACGGCAACATATACCCCATCTTAGACCAGTTGGCCGACTGCCAACCGGATGCCCTGCACTCGATAGACCCGCAGGCTAAGGTCAGTCTCGCTGAGGTAAGCGCCAAATACGGTGACCGCCTTGCCCTGTGCGGCAACGTCAACTGCGGTCTGCTCCAGACCGGCACAGACGCTGAAGCCGCCGCCGATATACGCCGATCCCTGCGTGACGGTATGGCACGGGGCTATGGCTATGTGTTCTGCACCTCCAACTGTGCGTACACAGGCTTACCCCTCGACCGCTATGAGATGATGATTGATATCTGGCGCAAAGAAGGAATCTACGCATGAAGCGCACCCGCATCATGGGCATACTCAATATCACGCCCGACAGCTTCAGCGACGGCGGTTGCTGCACCGACCCCGTTGCCGCCGCCCGCCGCGCTGCGGAGATAGAAGCCGAAGGTGCCGACATCATTGACATCGGACCGCAGTCCACCCGCCCGGGCCATATCCCCCTCACCGCAGAAGAAGAAATCCGCCGCCTCTCCCCTGTCCTGGAGGAAGCGGCCGGCGCCGGGTTACGCACGCCCATCAGTATAGATACGTTCTTCCCGGAAACAGCGGACTTTGCCCTGCAGCGCGGCGCCTCCATCGTTAACGACGTCAGCGGCGGCGTCAACCCCGCCATGGCCGAGGTTGTTCGTAAGCACGGCGCAGCATGGATACTCACCCACACCGGCGGGCAACCGGACGCCGCAGACCAAAGCCGCGCCTATGAACCGGATGTTGTCACAGCCGTCCATGCCGCCTTGGAACAGATGGCTGCCGAGGCACAGGCCTTGGGTATCCCCAAAGACAAGCTGATACTGGACCCGGGCATCGGCTTCGGAAAAACCCGCGGCGACGACCTGCGCCTCCTCCTGCACGGCGATGCCGTAAAAGTCGCCGGCATCCCGCTCTTGGTCGGTGCCTCTCGCAAGCGCGTGGTGGAATACGCCGCGAACCTGACAGTCCCGGAACCTCTACAGCGCTTGGGCGGCACGGTTGCCTTGCACATCTTCGCCCAAATGCACGGCGCGGACATCCTGCGCGTGCATGATGTCCGCGCCGCTGTGCAGGCTGCGGCAGTAACAGACAGACTCCGCAAGGAAGTCTCTTCGGGCAGTATATAATATATTGTAGAATATAATATTATACAGAATATAATATTATTCTGTATATAACAGTATGTAATGCAGAATATTATATAGAAAGCAATGCGGATGCATCTAAACCGATAACCCTGTTGCCTCCGCCAAGCCGAGGCGCAGATTCATACACTGGAGTGCCGCGCCGGAAGCGCCTTTGCCGAGATTGTCGAACCGAGCGATGAGGAGAATCCGTTCCTCGCTCCCAAAAGCGGCAATCTGCATTCTGTCCTGCCCCGCAAGGGCGTTGGCGGTCAGGAAGCCGCTTTCGTCTGTGATACCGACTGTAATCAGCTGCGCATCTTTGTAGTGCGCCGTATAGAGTTCATTCAGTTGCGGGACGGACAGGCTTTCAGCCAAATCCCCGCGATGTAACTGTACCGTTACTTCCATTCCCCGCGGGAACGCACCGACAATGGGTGAAAACACCGGCGCATTCTGCAAGCCGCAGAGCGCACATATCTCCGGCAAGTGTTTGTGCGCTTGCGAAAGCGCATACTGGCGCGGCGCTTCCAAGTCCGTCCTGCGCGGTGCTGCCTCATAGTCTGCAATCATGCCCTTCCCGCCGCCGGTATAGCCCGTCAGGGAGAAGCAATGCAAGCGCGCCGCCGCATCCAGTACCCCCGCCGCAACCAGGGGATACACCAAAGCAATCACGCCGCCGGCATGGCAGCCGGGGACGGCGATGCGGTTGGATGTCTGCACAGCCTTGCGGTGTGCGGCGGAAAGCTCCGGAAAGCCATACGCCCACCCCGGCGCCGTACGGTGCGCCGTGGAGGCATCTATGAGAATCGTATCCGTCCCTTCCGCTAAGCAAACGGCCTCCCGTGCCGCCGCATCCGGCAGGCAGAGGAATGTCACATCCGAAGCGGCAATCGCCCGCCGCCGCGCCTCGGCGTTTTTGCGGTAGTCCTCCGGCAGGAGAATCAGCTCCATCCCGGGGATGCCGCGCAGCCGCTGTTCCAGTACTAAGCCCGTTGTCCCTGCGGCGCCGTCGATGAAGATTCTTGGCATTGGTATATTATACTCCTATGGATTGGCTCCTTTATGATTCCGTATCCGCAGACAGTAATGCATCAACTTCAGCAACCGTAAAACCAGTTACATCGGCAATATCATTGATGTGCATACCGCGTTTTGCTAAGCGTAGGGCAATTTGTCTGCCTTCCTCCGCGCGGCCTTCCGCGCGGCCTTCCGCACGGCCTTCTGCACGGCCTTCTGCACGAGAGCCGTTGATACGAGCGTATTCATCTCTGCGAATCTTGATTTCTTCTTCTGCCAAAAGGCGCAAGCGCTCATCCGCACTCAATTCCCGCAAATAAGCATATGCTTCCCGAATCGCAGGATTGTTCTGCGTTGCCACTTCAAACTCCTCCTTTTTGTCAGCATTGATAAAGCGCAACCAATCCGTTAACGCATCATCTGCATCAGCCGGAATCCGATTCAGATTCAGCACTTGGATTTCGGTTAAGTCATTGAACGGATAAAGCTGCGTGGATTCCAGCATCCGGAATACAGAGTGATACGCAGCTGTCTGCGGAACAATGTCAAAACCTGTTACCACAATACAAATCGAACGTTTCAATTCACAGTAGTGCATTCCGCTGTCCAACTGATCTGTAATCATTTTCGATAAGTAGTATGTAATCCGATTTGACATTTCCGGATTGGGGAGAATTTGCAACTCAACCTCGATATGTTTACCGCTGGCAGTAATGACTTTTATATCCAATATGCTGACCTTACCGTTGGGTCTATCCGGCAGTTGGTGGGGATCGGTTATCTGCAATCCTTCAAATTCTGCATCCGAGCAGCAGAGAACTGCTTGAAGAAATGCTTTTAAGAACCGAATATTCTTTTCAGTTCCGAATAGCCTCCGAAACACAACATCCAGTTTTGGGGACAGAATCTCCGGCAATGAATCCCGCATATGCCTACCGCCTTTCTTTCGCACATCTATTATACTCCTCCGTGCGAAAAAATGCAAGAGCGGAATTGGGCAGGAAGCAGGTTCTCTTCGCTTAGAAACGCAGCCACCCAAACAAGAAACGCCCTACCCAACGGCACCACCCAAAGAGAAGCAATCCCCACCGCAGGAAGCCGCCGAAAGCATAGGGTATCCGTATGCCGAAAACGGTCAGGTTTTCCCAAAGGGCAGACCATTCCCCCCATTCCCGCTCCGCATCCGGATCCCACACACCGACCGCATCCGGCTCAGCAATCGGCTCCGGCTCCGGCTCTATGTCGGGTTCCAACGCTGCATCGGGTTCCGGCTCCGGGTCGAGCACCCCGTTACTCCCCCACCGGAAGGCCGCCGCTTGGACCTGAGCGGCATTCGTCATTTCTGCATTGCTCGCATCGGCGGAGAAAATACACGCACCGGCGGTAAGCAGAATAACCGCCAGCACCAGCGCGAATCCGCGCCGCAGAATTTTTTTGTTAAAATCCCCATCCTACTGCCTCCATTACAGAATGTTTTGGCTTCTAATATAATTATAATCATTACAGCAAAAAATTGCAAGCATTAAAGCGCTAAAATGTGACAGTTCTGTAAAATTAATATATTGTTCACAATTTCTGTCAGCAGTTGCATTTCCCCGAAGGTTTTGCTATAATAATGGACAGTAGCTAGGGAGGTGAATCGGGAGTTGAAAGACTACAAAAGAACCATTGCCGCCTGCTTTGTCGGCTTCTTTGTGCAGGCGATTGTAATTAACTATGCGCCGCTGCTCTTTGTCATGTTCTCCGGGGTATATGACATCAGCCTCGGGAAAATCGCCCTGCTGGTGTCCTTTAACTTCGGCCTGCAGCTCCTGACGGATGCGGCGGCGGCCGCCTTTGTGGACAGAATCGGCTACAAAGCCTCCGTTGTCTTGGCGCATGGGTTGGCGGGGGTCGGGCTGTTGGGGCTATGTGTCTTGCCGGAAGTAATGCCCAATGCCTTTGCGGGACTGCTGCTTTCGACAAGTATCTACGCTGTGGGCGGCGGGTTGTTAGAGGTGCTTCTATCCCCCATTGTGGATGCCTGCCCGGCGGAGAACAAAGAGAAAGCCATGAGTATGCTCCACTCCGCTTACTCTTGGGGCGTGGTGGCTGTGGTGCTTCTCTCCACGCTGGCCATCCGGCTGTTTGGGATGGAGCATTGGCGGTGGTATGCCGTTGCGTGGGCGGCGGTACCGCTGCTTAACGGTGTGGCTTTCCTCTTGGCACCTATGCCGCCGCCGCATACGCAGCACGCTTCGGTGCACGCTTTCCTGAACCTTTTCAAGAACGGGGAGTTCTGGCTCTTTGCCCTGATTATGCTGTGCGCGGGAGCCACGGAGCAAGCCGCCGCGCAGTGGGCCTCCGCCTACGCGGAAACCGCCCTCGGTATCCCCAAGACCATCGGTGACGTTGCGGGGCCTGCGTTCCTATGTGCCGTCATGGGTTTTTTCCGCAGCTTCTACGGCAAGTTCGGCGACAAACTGCCGCTGCGCAAGTACCTTTTTGTATGCTGCGGAATCGGTATCGTGAGCTATGTGCTGATTGCCGCTTCCCCTTGGGCGTGGTTGGGAATCGTCGGTTTTGGTCTGTGCGGTGTCGGCGCGGCGGTGATGTGGCCGGGTACATTCTCCGTAGCTGCGCAGAAGATGCCCAACGGCGGCACGGCACTCTTTGCTTTGCTCGCGCTCTTCGGTGACATGGGCTGCGCCTTGGGACCGCAGTTGGTCGGCTCCGTTGCGGAGCACGCCGGGGACAACCTGCGCCTCGGGATGTATACCGGGGCGGTGTTCCCGCTCCTTCTCGCCGTCGGGATGGCTCTGCAAGGCATTCACCGCAAGCGCAGAACGGAAATCTGAGATATACCGTTTGCAGCTATTTTCATATCGGATATTTGAGATATTCCCAAAAACCTTGCATTCTCCCTCATTTTGTGGTACAATACAGGGTATATTAGTAACAGCAATGCATACCCACTCCGGGCAAGGAGGATTTGCACAGATGCCCAACGAACGCCCTGCGTTCCCCATGCGCGCCGTGATTACCGGCGGTATGCCCTACGGCAACAAGAGTCTGCACTTCGGTCATGTCGGCGGCGTGTTTGTCCCGGCGGACTGCTATGCCCGCTTCCTGCGGGACCGCATCGGCAAGGACAACGTGGTCTTTGTCAGCGGCACGGATTGCTACGGCTCCCCCCTGGCGGAAGCCTACCGCGCCAAAAAGGAAGCCGGTGAGATTACCGGCAGTATAGAGGACTTCTGCGCAGCCAACCACGAGGACCAGAAGCAAACCCTCGCGGACTACGGCATCAGCCTGAACCTGTTCGCCGCCTCCGGTTTAGGGCGCAGCAAGGAGATTCATGCCGATTATACCGATGAATTCATCCGCACGCTCTATGCCAACGGTTGGTTGGAGAAGCTGGCGACCTCGCAGTTCTATGATACCAAGCACGGGGTGTTCCTCAACGGACGGCAGGTAGTCGGCCGCTGCCCTGTGGAGGGCTGTAAGTCGGAGAAAGGCTACGCCGATGAGTGCGACTTGGGGCACCAGTATATGCCCGCCGACCTGATAGCCCCGCGCTCCACGCTCTCCGGGGAGACGCCGGAGATGCGGGATGTGGTCAACTGGTACTTCAAGCTCCCGGATTTCTTGGGCAAGATGAAAGAATACATCGCCGCCGCTGAACAGAAGGAAACCATGCGGCCGTTGGTGGCCTCCACGACCAAGGAGTTCCTGACCGCTCCGGTCATCTATGTCAAGAATGATTTGAGGGATGCCTATGCGGACATTGCCGGGTCACTCCCGCCCCATGCTGTGATCGCCGAGGAGAACAAGCCCTCCTTTGTGCTGGAGTTTGCAAAGATAGGCGACCGCGAAGCGGCGTGTGAGAAGCTGTCGGCCGCAGGTATCCGCTACCGCACGGGCAAGACGCTCGTGCCTTTCCGCCTGACCGGAAACATCGAGTGGGGTGTCCCCGCCCCCTCTCTGGAGGGGGAGGAGGCGCTCACGGTCTGGGTTTGGCCGGAATCGCTCTGGGCACCGATTTCCTTTACCAAGACCTATCTGGAGAGCTGCGGCAAAGATCCGGAGGCATGGAAGGACTTCTGGCTTTCAAGGGACTGCGGGGTGTATCAGTTCATCGGCCAGGACAATATCTATTTCTACGGCGTGGCACAAATGGCAATGTTCATGGCTATGCAGGGTGCCGGGGCGGTCAGTGCCGACCCGCCCGACGGGGAGCTCCCCATGACCACGCTTGTGGCGAACAACCACATTCTGTTCTTGGATAAGAAAGCCTCCTCCAGCGGCAAGATTAAGCCGCCCATGGCAGCGGAGCTTCTGAATCACTATACCCCGGAGCAGCTGCGGGCGCACTTCCTGGGGCTGGGGCTGTCCCTGAAGTCGGTTTCTTTCCAGCCGAAGCCGTTCAATCCGAAAGCCAATCCGACGGATCGCGATCCGGTGCTGAAAGAGGGTTCGCTCTTTACGGGCGTGCTGAACCGTTTGGCGCGCTCCTGCTTCTATACGGCACAGAAGTACTGCGGCGGGAAATTGCCGCAGGGCGAGGTGTCCCCTGCCGTGATTGAGGAAGCCAACGCCGCCATCCTTACGTATGAGCGGCAGATGTATACATTTGAGTTCCACAATGTGATGAATCTCTTGGACGCATATATCCGCGGCGCCAACAAATACTGGGCGCGGGAGATGGGCATTGCCGATAAGGCGGATGACACACCCCGCCGCCTGCAAGTCTTGGTGGATGCTTTCCATATGCTGCGCGTTGCGGCGGTTCTCTCCCATCCGGTTGTACCCTTTGGGACAGAGATGATTCGGGAGTACCTCGGCTTTACAGAGCGCTTCTGGGATTGGGAGCATATCTTCGACACGGTATATGCTTTCGCGGACAGTCCGGACCACACGCTGAAAGAACTGCCGCCCAAGACGGACTTCTTTGCGCCGCACCCGGCACAGTTTACCTGAATCGACAGAAAAAGCATGGGCGGTCAAAGACCGCCCACGCTTTGTGTAGGAAAGAAAAAATCCCGGTCAGAGGGGATTTTGGAGGATGGTGGTGGGAGAGAGTGGATTCGAACCACTGAAGTCAGTGACGGCAGATTTACAGTCTGCTCCCTTTGGCCGCTCGGGAACTCTCCCATGGGTGAGGCACTTTTTATATTGTAGCACATTTTTATGCGCTTGTCAAGGGCTTTAGGCAAAAAAGGCAAAAAAATCTCTGCGTTTGTCAATCCCCTGTCCTGCTCTCGCCCCCTAAAAAAATCTGTGTCTTGACTTTCAGCGCGGGAGGTGGTATAATATCCGCATGGCTTGTCTGATGCGCCCCCGCATGCCGCTGTGGTGGAATTGGCAGACACAAGGGACTTAAAATCCCTCGCCGGAAACGGCATACCGGTTCGAGCCCGGTCAGCGGCACCACAAGCGAACCTGCTTCCTGCAAGAGGACAAGACCCTCCAAGCGTATCATAATAACATCCCAACGGAATGCGGCTTCGGGTGTGTATTCGGTGCGGCTGCGGAGGGAAGCAAGGCGAGCGATAAACAAAAAACGCGAATGATAAACAGTGAAGGAGAGACAGGATGGAAGAATCAAACGGCGATGCTTTCACCGCGCACGCGGAGAATCCCCTCCCGCCGAACCCGGAGGGGGAGGCACGGCGCTACTGGGTCTACGCCCCGGGTGTTAACTCATCCTGGTGGGAGGAAGTGTACGCAGAGGGAACAATGCGTCTGCCCTGCGGGAAGACGGGTTCCATTGCCGGCAAAAGCATCGAGGAGATTATAGCCCTCTTGAAAGGCAAATGGATTAGCGATAAGCCCCGTGATGTCATGATTTGTATGTATGATCTGGCCAACAACGTCCGGCCGGGCGATATCATCTATGTCCGCTACGGGTCGAAGAAAATTCTCGGCCGCGGGGTGGTCACCGGCGCGTATACCTTTGATGATAACCCGGACTCCCCTTACATCAGCGAGGGTTCCAAAGACGCTGCCCACGACATGCGTCACTGCCGTACCGTTCAATGGACGCACAAAGTCGAATGGGATTACATCGAACCGACCGATAAACAGACCGGTAAACCGATTAAATTAAAAAAACAATTCCTGCAAAAGGTCACCGAAACCGACCATCTGCCCATCCTCCGATCCCTGTTCGGCGAGGAACCGGATTATAACCCACAAGACCAAGGAGAAACGACCATGACTGCTGACTATGACATCAACACTATCCTTTACGGACCGCCCGGCACGGGGAAGACCTACGCCACAATCCTCTATGCCGTGGGTATTATCGAGGGCAAGAGCTTGGAGCAGATAAAAGCCGAGACCGCTACGGATGGGGGCTATGCCGAAGCAGCCAAGCGCTTCCGCGACTATAAAGAAAAGGGCCAAGTGCAGTTCACGACCTTCCACCAGTCCTACTGCTATGAGGAGTTCATTGAGGGCATCCGCCCGGACGTTAGCTGCCAAGAGGGCGCGGTGCGGTATGAACTGCGGGACGGTCTGTTTAAGGCATTCTGCAAGAAAGCACAAAGCGCGGTGCCGGAGAGCGGCGCGGACGGTTCTGCGGAAAGCGCCGCCCCGCCCCCCTATGTCTTTATCATTGACGAAATCAACCGCGGGAACATCTCCGATATCTTCGGGGAGCTGATTACCCTCATTGAGTCGACCAAACGTCTCGGGAAGGACGAGGAGCAGACCTGCATCCTTCCCTATTCACGGGAGGCGTTTGGCGTGCCGAAGAATGTCTACCTCATCGGCACCATGAACACCGCCGACCGTTCCATCATGCGGATAGACACCGCCCTGCGCCGCCGCTTCACATTCAAGGAGATGCTGACGGACTACAGCCTGCTGGATTTTACGGTCGCAGGCATTCACATCGGCTCCCTTGTGAGCACCATCAACGCCCGCATCGAGGCGCTCTATGACAGAGAGCATACCATCGGGCACTCTTTCTTCCTGGGCGACTGCAAACGCCGGCGCACCCTCCCCGCGCTGGGCAAGGTCTTCGCGGACAACATCATCCCCCTGCTGCAGGAGTACTTCTTTGAGGACTACATGAAGATATGGCAGGTGCTCGGGGGTGCGTTCGTAGAGGAGTTGCCGGATGTACCGGGTTTGGAGAGTCCGGATGACCGCGTTCGCGGCCGCATCGACCTTTCCGGCAAAGATAAGAAAGAAACCTACTTAGCCATTCAGCGGGGTGCGTACGGATACGATGAAGAGGATGAGGATGAGGACGAGGACGGCGCAGCAGATGACGAAGACGAAGCCTGAGACCTACACGGTATATGAGTTCGGCGGCTTCACCTGCGGCAAGCGTGTGGGGGGCTATCAGTCTCTGCCGCCGGATACCTTTGCCGCCTTGGAATCCTTCGTTCTGGAGAACCGCACGCGGACAGACTATACGGACTATGACGGCGCGGACACCATTGAACTCATGGGCTGCACAAGCAAAAAGGGCATCGGTGAGATTCTGACTGCCCGCAATTATGTCGGCACCGTCACCCTGAAGGACGGCACGGTGATAGAGATTCTCCCCAAGATCGGGAAGAACATCGGCGCGGAGCGCACAAAAGAGATTTTCCTGCGGATGCTCGCCGCCCTGCCGGATATGAATTTCAAGCTGTCGGAGATGGCAAACTTGGATACGCGCCGCATGAATATCTATGAGATCTTCATCCGGATGTTCTTGCAGGAGGCTTTAGGCTTGGCGCGGCAGGGACTGCGTTCGGGCTACACGCGCGTGGAGCGCAATGAGTGCTTCTGCAAAGGGCGGCTGCTGATGGACAGGCACGTGCGGCGCAATGCGGCAGACGCGGCGCACTTCTATGTAACCTATAAGAAGTTTACCCCCAACCGTCCGGAGAACCGCCTGCTGAAGTCTACGGTCCTCCTCCTCCTGAAGCAGACCAGCCAAGCGGAGAACAACCGCCTTTGCCGGGAACTGCTCACGCACCTGGAGGCTGTGGAGGAATCCCGGGACATCGACGGCGACTTCGCAAAGTGCGTCAAGAGCCGCGCCACCGTGCACTACGAAAAGGCTCTGAATTGGTGCCGCGTATTCCTCAAACGCAAGAGCTTCACGGCTTTCAGCGGCGAACAGAAGGCCTTTGCCCTACTGTTCCCCATGGAGCGCGTGTTTGAGAGCTATGTTGTCCGTGCCCTGCGGCGCAGCGGGCTGTTTCGCAGTGTCCTCGAGCAGGACGAAAGCAAAAGCCTCTTCACAGACGGCGGGTACCTTCGCCCGGATATCGTGGCGTACCGCCGCGGGGATGCCTATCCCCTCATCATGGACACGAAGTGGAAAGTCCCCGCTGACCGCAGCAAAATCTCCAATGCCGACCTATACCAGATGTATGCCTATGGGGCGCGCTATAAGTCTCCGCTTGTGCTGCTGCTATACCCCCTAGCCGGGGCGGATCCGCACTTCAAGCCTTACCATACGCACAAAGGTGCAGTGCCTTGTGTCACCGTCGCCCCGTACTTCGTTGACTTAGAGGCGGAGGAAGCCACCATGGCCAAAAGCATTTTTGCCGCAGCAAAACAGTTGACTCCTATCGGTGCCGGCAGCGGGAAGCCCTGACCCGGCGCGTAAATACGCGCGCACGCTATTGACATTCGCCGCTGCTTTTGGTATGCGGTCGTGGGCTTCGCCACCGCAAGTGCGGAGGACATGGTAGCGGCGCACTTGGATAAGTAACGGTTATACGAATTGCTGTGGTTCACCCGCCCCTGTTCATGAGGAGGTTTTTGTATCACTGCCAATGCGCGTCTATCAGCGCTTGGATGAGGTCATGGGTGCGGCGGGCGCAGTATAGCTCTCCTTGCAGACCATTATTCCATATCGGGCAGAACCGTCAGAACCCGAACAGCATCCAAAGGCGGGAGGGGAGCCAGAGGATGTAGTAGATCACCTCGTACCAGAAGCGTTGGAAAGCCGTGGTTGCATGCAAGCCGGCTTCGAGCCATGCGGCGGAGACGGGGTTGGCAAATATATCACTGCCGTGGTAGTCGTCCGGGGCACCTACGATGCGCAGGGTGTCGCCCAAGTCCTCTACAGCGAAGTATACCGTATGCTCCACTACACCGGTGGCGGCATTGCTGGCGTTCGGGGCGTGGAGGGAGACGGAGAGCTGACCGTCTAAGTCATAGAACAAACTGCCGTGACCGCCCTCCAAGGGGAAAGAGCTGTTCTGCGCATAGAGCAGGCGGGGGTTCTGCACCCAAGGACCCAAGATGTCCCCGCTCTCGGAGCGGGCGACACCGATGCAATACGTGCCGCCGCTGCCGGACCAAAGCATGAGCAGTTCGCCGGTCTTCGAGCGATAGAGCCAGCAACCGTCGGTGACGCCGTTGAAAGGCCGCCCGGCGAGGGTGTTGGCGCGGAAGAGGGAAACCGGCTCGGTCAGGAGGGTGCTGAGGTCGCTGCTGAGCTTGGCGGCGCTGAAGTCGCCGATGCCGTCGGGCATGGAGGTCCACTCGTGCACGAACACAAGCCACGGCTGCCCCTGGGGGTCTACATATAAGGTGCCGTCTATGGCGTCCCAGCCGAGGGGGCTGATTTGCCGGGTGACTTCGCCGGTCTCGGGGAGGGTCTGCTGTGCCGTGATTTCCTCAAACGGGCCTAAGGGGTTGTCCGCCCGGAAGATGGAGACGCCGCGGTGGCCGGTGACGCGGGAGTGATAGGTAGCGAAGATGTAGAAGTTCCCATTATAATAATGGCACTCCGGCGCCCAGTAGTCTGTGTCGGATTCGTGTCCGGCGGGCGGCGTCCAGACCCGGACAGGTCCGGCGAAGTTCTCCATGTCGCGCGAGACATAGCAGCCGTAGCCCGGCCAGGCCGCGCCCGTGCCGTATATAAAGTATGTACCCTGATAGACCACCACGCAGGGGTCGCGCAGGAGGCAGGACTCCCGGGGGCGCGTGGAATTGAAGTTCACCCGTGGGTCGGTGAACAGCGCATCATCGGCTGCCGCCGTCAGCGGCAGTAACCCCAAGAGTAAGATGCAAGCCAAGAGGACACACAGCAGGCGTTTCATTGCAGTCAACTCCTTAGCAAGAGGCAAGAAGTAAGAGGCAAGGGGCGAGAAGAAAGCGGCAGAGGAAGGTTTGTGCAATTTGACGGAGAATGGTGGTTTTTCGTTTGAACAATCGTGAATTTGACGAAAAGGCCTTCGGGCATTTGTGCAATTTGACGGAGAATGGGTGGTTTTTCGTTTGAACAATCGTGAATTTGACGAACCGGGGGGAAGAGGCAAGAGGAAAGAAGCAAGAATTCAAATCCTACCCATACAGAAAACCGAAACCATGCCCCCAAGCGACCGAAAGGAACAGAGCAGCGCCTATGGAAAAATCTGCATACAGGATTTAAGCAGATTTTTCCATCCAAGCGGGCAAGTTTCCGCGGGGGTCCGGGGGTGTCCCCCGGCCGCGGGGGGTCCC
>JAISUW010000031.1 GCA_031271865.1 Oscillospiraceae bacterium | reverse complement strand
TCCTGAAATGGATAGTCATTGTTGTTATCGGTGCCGGGTATATGACGGTACTGTGGGTGGAGATGCTGTAACCGTTGCAGTACTTAGAGAGGAGGCTTTTCGAAGCCTCCTCTTTTGTTTGCATTGGCTTCCCGCTTTTTGCGGATCCGCCCCGAGCGCATTTTGAACCTTTCGGCCGTACCGAAAAGTGCTTGACAAGGAACGCGCAGAGGCGTATAATACTTGCAGACATATCGAAACCCAAACGGCACATTCTCTTTCTTATGATACATAATGCGAAAAGGACAAGCCTATGCCATCTGAAATCATTATAACCCCCGAAAAGACTTTCCAGACTATCGAAGGCTTCGGTGCCTCCGGCGCATGGACGGCGCAAGAGGTCGGCGCTTGGCCGGAGAAAGAGCGCGAAGCCGTTGCCAAACTGCTCTTTGATAAGACGGAGGGCTTAGGACTGAACATCTGGCGCTACAATATCGGCAGCGGCTCAAAGCAATCCGGGAAAGGGAACTTTCCGAACCCGCGGCGCGCTACCGTGGCTTTTACCGCCCCTAACGAACCGCTTGGCACGTTTGACTTCTCGCGGGATGCAGAGGCTATGTGGTTCGTGCGCCGCGCCGCTGCTTACGGCGCGGATGAAATTGTTTTCTTCGTCAACAGTCCGTTGGAGCGTTTTACCATTACAGGTACAGCGCAGGGGAAGATTCCTTTTCATAAGAACCTAAAGCGTTCCTGCGAAAAAGCGTTTGTCCGCTACCTCTTGGACGTAACGGAACACTTTGTGTCGGAGGGACTGCCGATTCGCTTCCTCTCGCCGGTCAATGAGCCATTCGGTCCCTGGATAGCCAAAACCGGTCAGGAGGGTTGCCATTATTCGCCCGCCGGGGTGCGGCGGCTCTTTCGCCTCTGTGCGCAAGAAATGGACAAACGCCCGGGCTTAGATAACGTAAAACTCTCCGGCGCTGAGAACAACGACCTGCGGCTTATGAACAAGTCCTACACACGCGCCGTCTTGTGCGACCGAACAATCCGTGCGCGAATGGACGGAATCGATGTGCATGGCTATGTGTTCGGACCGCTGGCAAAGCTCAAAGGGGTACGGGAGCGCTTCCGCAAATACTTGGACAAACGCTTTCCGAATGAAAAAGTCCGTATGAGTGAGTGGACGCACATGGTCGGCGGCCGCGGCTACGGCATGGACTCCGCTTTGGAGCAAGCAAGGACTATGTGCGCTGACCTAAGCATCCTCAATGCCGTAAGCTGGCAGTGCTGGATTGCCGTCAGCGAGGTGCAGTTCCATGATGGACTGATTTACATTGACCTCCCCGAGCGCAAAGTCAGTCTTCCGAAGCGCTACGCTGCTTTCGGGAATTTTTCGCGCTTTGTCCGCCGCGGTGCCGTACGGATAGGTTGTCAGTATTCCGACGCGGACCTGAACGCAGTAGCGTTTGTTGAGGATTCGCAAACGGTTCTTGTAATTGTCAACACTTCCCAAACAGACAAACCCATCCGCCTCTCCGGCGCCGACGGCAACGGGAAGATGTTTATTACGGACGAAAGGCACAATTTGGCAGTTATGGAAATTACAAGTCAAGATTTCACCCTACCTGCTTTGAGCGTTTGTACGTTGCAGCTGATTCAACCAACGACACCGCCTCTTTCTTGAATTCGTCATTTTGCATAATAACAAGCCAATTTGCCTACACTAAGTTTGGCAGATATTACTATTGACAATTCTGCCGCAGTGTGATATAATATGCCTGCAAGGTCAAAGTTGGTCAAAGTCAGAGGGAGAAACTGCCATGAACATCTCATCGTCTATCGCGGCGATGATTGCCGGGATGCTGGAGGCATCGGGCAGCGCCGATATTCAGCGCAATACATTGGCGCAGGAGTTTGGCTGCAGCCCGTCACAAATTAATTATGTCATAGCCTCCCGCTTCACGCCGGAAATGGGCTATCTGGTAGAAAGCCGCAGAGGCGGCGGTGGTTTTGTGCGGATTACGCGCATACATTTGGAACCGGAGGAAGTGCTGTCCCAGGCTGTTACGAAAGCCGGCAATGCCATGGATGCTTCCTCCTGCCGAATGTACATTGATAACCTGCGCAGTCTCGGTATTCTGCAAGAGCGCGAAGCTGCTTTGCTGTTCGCCGCTACCGGGGATACAACATTGCGGCAAATCCCCGCAGGGCAGATGCGTGATTCCGTCCGCGCCGCCATATTCAAGAAGATGCTTCTGACCATGCGCAATTAATCCGGTTTCTACAGAGGAAAGGGTGATACCAAATGTTATGCGAGCAATGCGGCAAGCGGGAAGCTACAACTTTCCTGTCGCAGAGAATCAATGATGATGTCACGGAGAAGCACCTTTGTGCGCAGTGCGCCGCCGAAGCGGGATTAAACTTGATACCGGGCGGCATCTCTTTGGCCGATTTGTTCGGAAGCGTGTTGGCAACCGGGACGGTTCCGCCTCCAAAATCGAAGACTTGCCCGCAGTGCGGCGCTACCATGAGTGCCATCTCCAAAGTCGGAAAAGTCGGATGCGCCGAATGCTACCGCACTTTCCGGGAAGAGCTGCTCCCCTCTCTGCAGCGAATGCACGGCACCGTTCGGTACATGGGGAAAGCCCCTTGCGGGGCACCGGCAGGGGCTACGCCCCTCGAAGCCCCTACGGGGCTCAATGCCCCTTTAGGGGCACCCTCCCCCGCATCTGAGAAGCGGGAAGCCCTCAAGCAAGCGATCGCCGAGGAGCGCTACGAAGATGCAGCCATGCTGCGCGATGAAATCCGCAAACTGGAAGAAGGGGTGTGAGGCAATACATGAGCGCGAAATGGTACGAAACGCAAGGACCGGAGGGTGATGTTGTTCTCTCCACACGCATACGCTTAGCGCGGAACCTGAGCGATATCCCTTTTGGGGTGAATTTAGATGCCGCCGGTCGCAGGCAAGCGGTGAACCGTTGCTCGAAAGCGTTTGCGCAGGTGCTGCCCGAAGCGAAGATTACCGAAATGGAGGCGTACTCCGCAACCGACGCGCATAGTTTAGCGGAGAAGCGGCTGATTAGTCCCGAGTTTGCGGACAGGGAACCGGGAACCGCACTGGTGTTAATGCCGGACGAAACGGTATCCGTCATGCTATGCGAAGAGGACCACATCCGGCTGCAAGTCATGCAGCCCGGTCTGGACTTAGAGAACACTTGGAAGATAGCGGATATGATAGACACGGCGGTCGCGGCGAAGTTGCCGTATGCCTTTGACGAACAGCTCGGGTACCTCACGCAGTGCCCCACCAACGTCGGGCTCGCCATGCGCGCCAGCGTCATGCTTCACCTCCCGGCCTTGTCCCAAAACGGCGCCGTAAAACGCCTCACAGAGAACATCGGCAAACTGGGGATGACCTTGCGGGGAGCTTTCGGGGAAGGCAGCGCGGCACAGGCATCGATGGTACAGCTGTCAAACCAAATGACCCTGGGGTTGTCCGAATCGGATGCGCTGCAAAACCTGCAGACCGTGACGCTCCAATTGGTGGAGCAGGAGCGCCGTGCGCAGGCAGAGGAATGCCGCAACTCGCTCTTTACCGACCAAATCTGGCGCGCATACGGCATACTCAAGTATGCGAGGCGCTTGGAAACCGCAGAAGCGGCAAAGCTTCTTTCCCTCGTGCGCATGGGAGCCTGCCGCGGTGTCCTGCCCGTGAAAACGGAAACGGTGACAGCACTATTAACGCGCATTCAACCCGCCGTCCTGGAATTGGCGGAGCACACCCACGACGCGCGGGAGCGCGACGAAAAGCGAGCAGAACTTATACGTACGACGATATGAACGTATGAATCACTATCAATTCTAACACAGCAGTGTAAGGAGATATACCAATGGCGCAGTACAAATTCAAGGGTTTCACGGAAAAGGCGAACGAGGCGATGAACAACGCCATCCGTGCCGCCGAAGACATGGGGCATTCCTTTATCGGTTCCGAGCATATTCTGCTGGGACTGCTCCGCCTCAAAGACGGCGTCGCCCACGCCGTTCTTGCCGCCCGTAAAGTCAGCGAGCGGCGCGTAGAGGATGCCATCAAGAACAACTATCAGACCGGGACACCGACGGTGCTGAGTCCCCACGACTTTACGCCGCGCACGAAGAACATCGTCCAGGAGGCTGCCGTTCTTGCCGGGCGCAGCGGTTCGATTGTAGGGACGGAGCACATCCTGATGGCACTCTTGCAGGAGCGCGGTTCAGCTTCCAATACGCTGCTTATGCAGCAAAACGTGCAGCCGGGCGAGCTGATGAGCGACATCAACCGCACACTCTCCGGCGCTTCCCCTGCATCAGTCGGCGGCGCATCCACCGCAGCCGGCGGCGGGGAGAGTCACACGCCGACCCCGACCCTCGACCAGTTCGGCCGCGACCTGACCAAACTCGCGATGGAAGGCGGCATTGACCCTGTTATCGGCCGCACAGACGAGATTGACCGCGTGATGCAGATTCTCTGCCGGCGCACAAAGAACAACCCGGTGCTTATCGGTGAGCCGGGTGTCGGAAAAACCGCCGTCGCCGAAGGGCTGGCACTCAAAATAGCCGCCGGCGAGGTACCGGAGCTGCTCAAAGGCAAACGCGTATTCAATCTGGACCTGACTAGCATGGTCGCCGGCACGAAGTACCGCGGCGACTTTGAGGAGCGCATCAAGACCGCCGTGGAGGAGGTACAGAAAGCCGGCGATGTCATTCTCCTGATTGACGAGATGCATACACTGGTCGGTGCCGGGTCCGCCGAGGGTGCTACCGATGCCGCGAACATCCTCAAGCCCTCCCTTGCCCGCGGCGAGATGCAGGTGATCGGTGCCACAACCCTTGACGAGTACCGCAAGCACATTGAAAAAGACAAGGCACTCGCCCGCCGCTTCCAGCCCGTCATGGTCGGGGAGCCGACGGAATTCGAGACCGTAGAGATTCTCAAAGGTCTGCGCGATAAGTACGAGGCACACCACAAAATTAAGATAACCGATGAGGCGATAGATGCCGCCGTGAAGCTCTCCAGCCGCTATATCGGCGAGCGCTTCCTGCCGGATAAGGCCATCGACTTGGTGGACGAGGCCGCTTCCCGTGTCCGTCTGCGCGCCTATACCGCCCCCGACGATGTAAAAGAGATGGAGGACCGCCTGGCTGAATTGGAGGGCGAGAAAAAAGCCGCCGCCGATGCCGAGGACTTCATCCGCGCCGCCAAGCTCCGCGACGAGATTAAAAAGCTCGGCAAAGAACTGGAGGAGAAGAAGAACAACTGGGAGTCCGAGAGCTCGCATGCCCAGAGTGAGCAAGTGGACGCAGAGGAAATCGCCCGCGTCGTCAGCCAATGGACCGGCATCCCTGCCGCACAAATGACCGAAGAAGAAAGCGAACGCCTGCTGAAACTCGAGGAGAAGCTCCACGAGCGCATTGTCGGGCAGGACGAGGCCGTCAAGGCCGTATCCCTTGCCATCCGCCGCGGCCGCGCCGGCCTGAAAGACCCCAAGCGCCCGACCGGTTCTTTCCTGTTCTTGGGACCGACAGGTGTCGGCAAGACGGAGTTGTGCAAAGCCCTCGCCGCAGCCATGTTCGGTGATGAGAACGCCATGATCCGCATGGATATGTCGGAGTACATGGAAAAGCACACCGTCTCCAAGCTCATCGGTTCCCCGCCCGGCTATGTCGGCTACGATGAGGGCGGCCAGTTGACCGAGCTTGTCCGCCGCAAGCCCTACTGTGTGGTGCTCTTTGATGAGATAGAGAAAGCCCACCCCGATGTGTTTAACATCTTCCTCCAGATTCTGGAGGACGGGCAGCTCACCGACTCCCAAGGCCGCAAAGTGGATTTCAAGAACTGCGTTATCATCATGACCTCCAACATTGGTGCGCAGCTCATCACCAAGAAAGGCGGCGGCTTGGGCTTCTCCGGTGCCGAGTCAAAGGGTGGTCTCACCGACCCGCAGCGCATCAAGGATGCCGTTATGGGCGAAGTCAAGAAAGCCCTCCGTCCCGAGTTCCTCAACCGCGTGGACGACATCATCGTCTTCCACCAACTCACCCGTGAGGAAATCAGCCAAATTGCCCGCCGGATGCTCGATACCGTGGCCGCCCGCGTCAAAGATTCCGAGATCATCATCACCTTCGACGACAAGGTCGTGGAGGCTATGGCGGAGGCCGGCTTCGATCCCATCTACGGTGCGCGCCCCCTGCGCCGCGCCATCCAGTCCAAGATTGAGGACGTTCTCTCCTCCTGGCTGTTGGACCACACCATCAAGCATGGGCAGTCCTACGACTGCACTTGGGACGGCGAGGAAATCCGCATCGCCCAGGCACCTGTTCCCGTAGCCGCAGAATAGCCTTTCCCGGCAGAGATTAAAACGGTGCATTTTTTGTTACCGATTGTAACCATTTCGCCGAGTGAGGAAAAACAAATCCGCCGCCCTCCATGAACGGAGGGCGGCAGAATCCTGTCTTAACCGTCGGCACCGATGGCAGCGTATATACGCCTTAACCAACGACCGTCCAACCGATGGCATCAAAGACCCATTCCGGTATGCGGTCTTCATCCACATTCATCTCTGCGTAGGAGAACCGCACATGGAAGTCGCCGAACCAGCCCTCCTGCCCGCCGCAGAGGGTTGTGAACACAAAACCCCACAAATGCAATGCCAACTCCCCGGAGAGATGCCGCGGAGAGAGGAACACCACTTCTATATCTGCTCCCACCGGTATTGTCTCTTCCTGAAACTCGATTGCCGCGTTCGTAAAGGCACGCAGGACAGACGGCGATGCCAGCGACAGAAAAGAAGAATCGGTCAGCGGCACAGCCACCAGCACAGACTCCCGCCCATCCTCTAAGACGTAAGGTATGTAGTCGGCTTTATAAGCCAACTCCCGACCCATGTGCTCCGCATTCCCCCACCCAAACAGCGGATGGAATTGCAGGATTGCCAGCAGTACCAAGAACAATGTTTGCATACAAACCCACTCTTTTCCGTTAAAAATCTGTTAAGTCTATTATATTACATCTTGTAAGTGTTGTCAAGGAAAAATTCACATGCCTGTCATGGCAAGGTCACATGCAGCCGAAGCAAAAAGAGCCCGGGCGTGTTATCGGCAACACGCCCGGTGCGCTGCGGCAGATAGGCAACGAAGCTATTTCGTAATATCCCCGAAGAGAACAGGTGCGACATAGACCGGATAAGCCAAGCCCCACGTTGTATACTTCTCCGAACACTTGAGGTAGATGGTCTGCCCTTTCTTGAGTTCCATGATTACGCGGTAATCATTGGGTGACTTCAGCAGAGGGAAGCCTTCGTTATCATACTTTTTAATGAGCTTGCCGTTGGCATCGTAGATCTCAACAACGGCATCCGTGTCCGGGAGTCCTTTGTCAAGCACCCAGAAGAACAGGAAGTTGACAAGATAGTTCGGCAGGTCAAGCACGAAGAACATGGCTTGCCAGAAGAAAGGGTCGGTGCTGTCCTTGAACAGGGCATACCAGACTTCCCACTCCTGATAGAGTTCCCAACCGCCGCTTTGGATGCGGTATTTGCCGTCAGCGGGTGCGGTATACTTAAGGAGCGTGTTGTCACCGGGTTTGTGCCAAGTGGTGGTGAAGAAGTTCAGAATCGGAATCGCGGAGAGCGTCGGGTTAATCGTTTGTGCATTCTTGGTGTCAATGGCGGAGGCACCGACCGTGAAGACTGCCAATGTGAGCAGTACAGCAAGAAGAGCGGAGAGGGCACGGCGTGCAAAGCTTCTGGTTGTCATGAGCTGTTCATCCTTTCGGTATGTTCTCTTCATATTGTAACACATCGCATTCCATTTGTCAATAGCCAAGGTTGCAGGAATTGCGAAAATATTTCATTCTGTAACATATTTCTTTGGTGGAATAATCTGCCATGATTTGACCCAAAATACGAATTTTAAGATAATACTTGACATCTGCCCCGCATATTGGTATAATTATAGCAAGGAGTGATTGAAACTATGGAGGTTCGAAGTAGACTTATGGAGTCACTTGTACTCAATGTCGAAGGAATGATGTGCGAACATTGCAAAGCCGCTGTAACAAGGGCTGTCAGTGCATTGCAAGGTGTAAGTGCCGTCAGTGTGGATTTGGAGGCAGGCCGCGTTACCGTCATGCGTGACCCCGCAAAGGCTACGGCGGATGATATTGTCGGCGCCATAGAGGAAGAGGGTTATGAAGTCGTGATTTGATTAGTCCGCTGCCTGCGGCGCTTGGTCATATAAAAAGTACTCCAGCAGCGAGGCGTTGTTGGGTATATCCAATTTTACAACCGCAGAGCCGTTGGACCAACCGTCCGACCAAGTCCCTTCCGCAGGAACGGCATAACTCATCCGCTCATATCCGAGGCAAGGCAGTGCAGAAAAGCCCAGACGCGCCAATTGCCCGGGCGTCATGTCGGTCGTGACCTGCGGGAGCACTTCGCCGGCGATTTTGAATACCTTGAAAGGGTGCTCTTTCAGCTTGGCAAGAATGGCACTGAGCACCTTTCGCTGCCGTTTCGTGCGCTCAAAATCGCTGTCGAGTTTGCGGATGCGGACATAGACAAGGGCTTGTGCGCCCGTCAGCAACGAATCCTCCCCCGCCGGGAAGTTCCCTTTCATGGAGGGGGCTGTTTTGTTGATATACTTAGCTTCCGCCTTGGTGGTGTCCACGTTGATGCCGCCCAAGGCATTCACCAGATTCCGAAAAGCAGCATAATCCACCTGAACATAGTGGTGGATTTTTATCTTGAAGTTATACTCAATAGTCTGCTTCACATAGAGCGGCCCGGAGCTGTTTTCGTCTTCCTCCCCGAGAGTGTAGGCGGTGTTGAGTTTGCGCTTGTAGTCTTTCCCCGGCATATCCACGTGGCTGTCCCGCAAGAAAGACGTCATCTTAATCGCATTGTGCCGTTTGTCCAAGGTGATGAGCATCATCGTGTCGGAGCGCAGGGAAGCGTCGGTCTGCGAGCCGTCGACGCCCAGCAGGAGGATATTTGTCACCCCCAACGCTTTCTGCAGCTCCCACGAATGAATGAAGGGATTCCCGCTGCTACCCGGCACGGTCTGCACTTTTCCGGCAAAGGCCGCCGCTATGGCATAGATCCCGATACAGAACACGGTAAGGCATACGATGATCAGCGCAGCTGCTTTTTTAAGCTTTCGGGTGCGTTTCTTCGGGGGCGGCGGAGCGGGCGCTGTGCTTTGCGTACGGGGTTTGAAAGCACTTCCCTGCGGTGCGGGAGCGTCTTGCGTATGGGAAAAAGAGGTTCTGCCGCGCATACTCCCTTGGGCAGGTGCTGCCGGGCTGACCGGCGGACGCACCGGCGGTACGGTGCCTTCCCGCTGCGGCACGGGGAAAGCCGGCTGCTGCGGGGCGGCACGGTTTACGGGCGGCCGCAGGGCTTCTGTCTGCTTCGGGAGGGGCGCCGTAACCTCCCGGCTGCCCTCGGTTTTTGGGGGATTCCGGCGGATAATCTCTTCATAGGTGGAGCGGAAGTCCGAGAGAAAGCCCTCGTCGCGGTTCTCCGGGGGGGGATTTGATTTGTCCGCCATGGCACATCCTCCTTGCATACTGTCGTTTTGGTTATTATATCACAAGACATAGGGAAAGTCAAAGCCTTGTTCGCATTATTTTTCGTTTCGGCGTCGGCGTAGGTGCCGTCACAGAAAAGACCGACCGGATTGCGCCTTGCAATTGAACGGCAAAAGTGCTATAATAACCAAACAAAGCCTTACAGTAATATAACGGAGGTTCCTCTATGCCCCACACAAACCTACTCTCCTATGTCAACACCAAGCAAGGCAGCGACTCCTGCCGCCGCTTCTCCGGCGGCAACGCCCTGCCGCTGACGCAGCTTCCCTTTGGGATGGCTTCCTTTGTGCCGCAGACGCAGGGAGCGAATGCCCCTTACTTCTACCACCCGCGCCACCGCTCACTGGAAGGGGTGCGCCTGACGCACCAAGCCTCGCCATGGCTAACCGACTACGGCAGCATCCTGCTCTCGCCGCAGGTCGGGGAAAACCCGCACGACAACCCGGAGCGTTTCTGGACAAGCTACCGTCCGGAGGAGGCCGTTTTGGCACCGGACTATATCCGGCTCCGCTTCCTGCGTTACCGGACGGACATGGAAGTCACACCGACCGAGCGCGGCGGCGTGTTCCGTCTGCAATACGAGGAGGGCGCACAGGCGTGGCTCTCCCTGCTGCCCACAAGGGGCTGTTATGAATACCGCATCGACTCTTCTGCAGATGTCGTCTACGCTCAAACCGACGGGCACGGCGGCGATAAGGCGGAGAACTTCACGGCGCACTTCGCCCTCCGGTTCCCCGCAGGAGCCATCAACCGCGAGAAGACCCATGCGGCGCACAATACGGAGGGCTTGCACATAGCCTTGAACGCGCATTCCCTATCGTTTCGCATCAGCACTTCTTATATCAGTGCCGAGCAAGCCCTGCGCAATTTGGAACAGGATACCCTTGCCGCCGCTGACTTTCCTGCCGCACGCGCCGCCGCCGCCGCCGCATGGCAAGAGCGCCTCTCCAAGTTGGAACCGCCTTCCCATGCGGAAGAGGATATGCGCACGTTCTACTCTTGCCTGTACCGCGTCCATCTGTACCCGCACAAGGCCTACGAGATAGATGCAGACGGCAGCCCCATCCACTACTCCCCGAACACGGGCAAGGTTTTCCCCGGTCCGCGTTATACCGGCACCGGCTTCTGGGACACGGCACGCACGCAGTTCATGCTCCTCATGGACATTGCCCCGCAGGATGCGGCGGCGATGGTAGAGGGTTTCATCGGAGAATACACGGAGGGCGGCTGGCTCCCGCGCTGGCTGAATATCGGGGAGTGCGGCTGTATGCCCTCCACGCACGTGGATGCCGTCATTGCGGAAGCCGTTGTACGCGGTCTCCTCTCCGGCAGCTTGGCTGAAACCGCCTTGGAGGGGATGCTCCACCACGCCAACCACGATTCCCCCGACAGCCGCTTCGGCAGAGAGGGAGCGGAAAGCTATGTGAAGTACGGCTATGTGCCCTACGACCTGCACCCCCGTCTGCACACCGTCAACCGCACGCTTGATGATGCCTACGGCGACTGGTGCATCGCGCAGGTCGCCCATGCCTTAGGCAAGGCGGAGGTTGAGGCGGAGTACCGCCGCCGAGCCGGGAACTACCGCAACCTCTTCGACCCGGAGAGCGGCTTCATGCGCGGCAAGGACAGCCAAGGGCACTTCCGTCCGCACTTCAATCCAATCGACTGGGGCGGGGACTACTGCGAGGGAAGTGCTTGGCAGAACTCCGACTATGTCCCGCATGACCCGCAGGGCTTGGCGGATCTGCACGGCGGCACAGCGGCATATCTGCAGCGGCTGGATAAGCTCTTCGCAACGCCGCCGGCGTACAACGTCGGCAGCTACGGTGCGGAGATTCACGAGATGAGCGAGATGGCCGCCGTGGACTTCGGGCAGTGCGCCATCTCCAACCAGCCCAGCTTCCACATCCCGTTCCTGTATGCCGCCTTGGGCGCACCGGAAAAGACGCGCTATTGGGTGGAGCGGCTCCTGACCGCCTTCTCTGCTGCGGATAACGGCTTCCCGGGGGACGAGGACAACGGCAGCATGGCGGCGTGGTATATCTTCGCCGCGCTCGGAAAGTACCCGCTCTGCCCGGGCAGCGGGGCGTATGTATCCTTTTAGCTGCAAGAGGGATACCGGATTCCCCTTTACCCAAACCACCCGATGATTTCATCCCAGAGGGAGATGTCCTTGACAGTGCGCGGAGCCTTCACGGTCTTTATGTTCAGCCCGAGGGTGCTGTAAGGGAAGATCTGCGAGAATTTCACCATACCGTCCCAGTTGTAGTGTCCGCCGTCAATGGTGTACTCCGGCTGCATGCACCAAGGGTCGTTCAGTTTGTTAAGAGCCGACACAAAGTTCTTTCCGGTAAAGCCATTCTGCTTGTTCAGCTTGTAGATATAGGCATTGAGCTGCGAATAGCATTCCTGAATCTCGGCGTCCCAAATCAAATCCCGCTCTCCGTTTGCGTTGGTGCGCTCAAAGCTCTTCATGCCATTGTAGGGAACGAAAATGGGCGTGATGCTGTTCTTCAGCGCTGTGTCATTGACTTTCTTTAAGCCGGCGTTGATTTCTTTCGCCGTGTACATTGGCGCTATGCCGCGGTGGGTCAGCAAGCGCGGGTGGTTGATGTCGTTCCCGCCGGCGCGGACGATGACGTGCGTGGCTCCCGGGACGCTGAGCAAATCCCTGTCCAGGCGATCCAAGAGCCGCTCGCCGAACGGTCCGCGGAGCATAATCTCCTCCTCATAGGAGAGCATCCGGTTGCCGGTGATGGAAGTGTTGATGACACTGACGTTCGTGTAGCCGGCTTGGCGAATCACATCCGCCATCATGCGCGGGAGGTAGTTCGCCGTCGTCGAGTCGCCCAAGACCACGATGGCGCGCCCCGCGCAGTACACATCCACGCCCCAGAGCAGTGGCGTTACCTCCAGGCCTGTTTTGGAGATTTGCATTACGTACAGGGGGGCGGAGGCAATCTGATTCGTCCACCAAGTCTGGTTGCCGAGGGAAAGGTAGCTTTCGGCGCCAATCAGACCCATGGTATTCAGATCCGTATAGTAGGGCAGGTAATAACTGACGCACAACTCCTCCCCGGCCTTGACGGACATGGAAACCGCATCGGAGGTCAGCGTCTTTCCGGCAGGGATAGAGCCTTCTTTCTTGCCGCCGAACGTAACGGCAACGGCGCTCCCCTCCACAATGGAGGAACCGCTCTCCCCGGCGGCGCGGGCGAGCGTAACGCTCTCTATCGGTATCGCCGCCGAGCCGAACTGATTGGAGAAGCGCAAGCGCACCGTGTCGCCGGTCAGACCGTTCTCAAAGCGCACACGTACGGTAGTCGCTAAGCCGCTCACGGCGATGTCGAAGTCTTCACTGAGCGCCAAGTCTATCTTCTGCAGACCGGTACCCCAGGAGGCAACCCATTGCTTCCCCGCAGCTTTCGCTGCGCCACCCAAATGCAATACAGGCAGCAATGCCGCCGCCAAACAAAGTGCCAGGATATGTTTGCATACGCTTACTACTGTTTTTCTCATTGTGTTTCTGCCGCCTTTATCTGTCAAAAGTAGAGGGATGCTCTTCTGATTTCTATTCTACCATTTTTATTGGAATCTGTCAAGAGCTTGCAACGCAAACCGTTTTTGTCTGAACTATTCATGTATTAACAGTTTGCCTCCCCCTTTCGGAGGAGGCAAGGAACATAAATAGCACTTATGCGCCGAAGAGTACATCGTTCAGGACGGCTTCCAGGTATTCCTGCCGCCCGGAGCCGGTGGATACGTTGCCTTTGCCCAAGGCATACGCTTCCAGTTCAGCGAAACCGAGCTTCCCGCTTTGGATGTCCTGCCCGAGTTCACCGGACCACCCTGCGTACTTAGCGGCAAGGGCTTCCTCTATGCGGCCGTCCGCTTTAATCTTGGCGGCCATGCGCAAACCGAGGGCGAAGGTGTCCATACCGGCAATGTAGGCTTGGAAGAGATCCTCAAAGGTATTGGAGGGGCGGCGGGTCTTGGCGTCAAAGTTCAAACCGCCCGTGGTGAAGCCGCCGGCATCAAGAACTTCCAGCATGGCGAGGGTCGTGTCGTACGCATTGGTCGGGAACTGGTCGGTGTCCCAGCCGAGGAGCATATCGCCGATGTTGGCATCAATAGAGCCGAAGAAGCCTTCCTCGCGGCTCACACGCAGTTCATGCTGGAACGTGTGCCCGGCGAGGGTGGCATGGTTGGCCTCGATGTTCATCCGGAAGTCTTTGTCCAAACCGTACTTGCGCAAAAAACCGATGGCTGTCGCGGCATCGTAGTCGTACTGGTGCTTCATGGGTTCCTTCGGCTTGGGCTCGATATAGAACGGCCCGGTGAAGCCGATGGAGCGGGCATAGTCACGCGCCAACGTAAACAAACGCGCGATGTTGTCTTGCTCCAGCTTGTAGTTGGTATTCAGGAGCGTTTCGTATCCCTCGCGGCCGCCCCAGAACACGAAGCCCTGCCCGCCGAGTTTGTGGGTGATCTCAATCGCTTTCTTCACTTGGGCGGCGGCGAACGCAAAGACCTCCGGGCTGTTGGATGACCCGGCACCGTTCATGTAACGCGGGTTGGAGAACAAGTTGGCCGTTCCCCACAGCACTTTCTTGCCGTACTTCTGCTGCAGCTCCAAGAGCTTGTCGGCTACGATGTCCAAGCGGGCATTCGTTTCGGTGAGTGTCTCCGCTTCCGGCGCGATGTCGCGGTCATGGAAGCAGTAATACTGCAGCCCAAGCTTATCCATCAGCTCGAAGGCCGCCTCCGCCTTGGCGAGCGCTTGCTCCATGGGGTCGGTCTGCCCATAGGACTTGTCCACAGTCCCCACGCCGAACATATCCACGCCCTCGGCGCACATGGTGTGCCAATAGCTCATGGCAAAGTTCAGGTGGTCCTTCATCTTCTTGCCGAGGATGACTTCCTCCGGGTCATAAAAATGAAACGCGAGCGGGGTGCGGGATGCCTTTCCCTCGTACTTGACGGCAGGGATGGTGTCAAAGTATGCCATAGAATCGGTTCCTCCGTATGTATGGATTGTTTTTGCTTGATAGCTGCTTGCACAGCTTCATTAGTATAGCATATTTTTTTTGAGATTGCAAGGGTTGGTTTGGTCCGGGAATGCAAGAACCGGTGTATATTGGATAGGTTTGGCTTGCTTTTTCGTGAAAAGAAGCGTATAATAGTAGCACAATATACAAAGTCGGAGGGAATGCGGACGAACCGTACAGTTTGCGTTGCATTTTTTACCGCGGTATGGTATAATCTCCCCACAACAAAAAGGAGGTGCTTATGCTTTCATCCAACCCAAATGAATTCCAGGTACAGATTGCCGCCCGCTTGCTGCGCCACTTGGGCGTCACGCCGAAAGAGGCTTCCGATGAGCATTTCTACAAGGCGCTGGCAGGGCTGCTGCGCGATGAGCTGACGGAACGGCGCGCCAACTTTGATGCGCTCTATTCCAGGCAAGGAAAGAAAAAAGTCTACTACCTCTGTATGGAATTCCTCATGGGGCGTTCACTGAAGAATACCCTATATAACCTCGGTCTGACGGAAGTGGCGCGGGAGGCGCTCGCAGCCTACGATGTGGATTTGGATACGCTCTATACCCAAGAGCCCGACCCGGGCTTGGGCAACGGCGGTTTGGGCCGATTGGCGGCGTGCTATCTGGATGCGCTGGCTTCGCAGGGCATCTGTGCGACCGGGTACTCTATACTATATGATATAGGCATATTCAAGCAGAAACTGGTGGACGGCTGGCAGACGGAACTGCCCGACTTCTGGCTGCCGGGCGGCAAGATATGGCTCCAGTCCCCGGAGGGGCAGGAACGGGAGGTATCCTTTGAGGGGACGCTCATCGAACGCTGGGAGGACGGTCACCACGAAATCCGCTTAGAGAACGAAAAAACCGTGACCGCCGTACCCTATGACCTCTTCGTGGCAGGGAAAGACGGCAAGGGCATCTCCCTGCTGCGCCTCTGGTCCGCCAAGAAGCAGGGCATTGATATGCAGGCCTACTTCTCCGGCGACTATGCGCGTTCCTTGGAAGAAAACGCCATGGCGGAGATGATCAGCAAGGGGCTCTACCCGACGGATAACCACCCGGAGGGCAAATCCCTGCGCCTACGCCAGCAGTACTTCTTGGTAAGTGCCTCCATGCAGGAGATTGTCTATGACCATCTGCGCGAAACAGGCTCTATGGAGAAGCTTCCCGGGCGGGCGGCGATTCATATCAACGACACCCACCCCACGCTCGCCATCCCCGAGCTGATGCGCATCCTCTTGGATGAGTGCGGCTTCACTTGGGAGGATGCCTGGAAAATCGTGCAGGGCACTTTCGCCTACACGAACCATACGGTCATGGTGGAGGCACTCGAAACGTGGCCGGAGGACTTGTTTGCCCGCCTCTTGCCGCGTGTGTATCAGATCGTGTGCGAAATCTCCGCACGTTTCCGGGAGGAAGTCTGGACCAAGACCCACAACGGCGATGTGGTCGAGCGCACTGCCATCATCAGCAACGGGCAGGTGCGCATGGCGAACCTCTGCGTGGCGGCTTGCCACCACGTCAACGGCGTTTCGGCACTCCACTCGGAGATACTCAAAGAGAAACTCTTTGCGGACTTCTACTCTTTCTATCCCACCAAATTCACGAATGTCACAAACGGCATCGCCCACAGGCGTTGGTTGGCGCAAGCCAACCCGCGCTTGACAGAGTTACTGTGCGACACCATCGGCGACGGCTTCCTGACCCGCGGGAGCGAGCTGGAGAAGTTCCGCGACTATGCGGACAACCCCGCTATTCTAAGCTCCTTGCAGGAGATTAAGTACGACAATAAGCTGCACTTCTGTCGCTTCGCCCTCAAGAAGCTCGGGGTGAAGCTGAACCCCGACAGCATCTTTGATGTGCAGGTGAAGCGCCTGCATGAGTATAAGCGGCAGCACATGAACGCCCTGCAAATCCTCGCGGACTACCTGGACCTCAAAGCCAACCCGGGCAAGCCGTTCACGCCGCACACCTACCTCTTCGCCGCCAAGGCCGCCCCCGGTTATCTGATGGCCAAGCAGATTATCCAGTTCATCGCTTCCCTCGGGGGGCTGATTAACGGCGACCCTGACGTCGCCGGGCGGATGCAGGTGGTGTTCCTCGAGAACTACGATGTCACCATGGCGGAGCATCTCATGCCGGCGGCCGACCTCTCGGAGCAAATCAGCTTGGCGGGTACGGAGGCCAGCGGGACGGGCAATATGAAGCTCATGATTAACGGTGCCGTCACGCTCGGAACCTTTGACGGAGCCAATATTGAAATCAGCGAGGCCGCCGGGGAGGAGAACATCTTCATCTTCGGTCTGCGGGCGGCAGAGGCCGACCTCCTGCGCCCGGCCTATGACCCAGCGGTATACTATCAGAACAACACGGAGATGCGCCGTGCCTTTGACTTCCTCTCCGCCGGAATTGCGGGCAAGCAGTTCCCGGAGATTCTGAATCTGGTGCATTGGGATCCCTATATGGCCTTAGCCGACCTCCCGGACTACCACGCCACGAAAGATGCCGCCGTGGACTTGTGGGAGAAAGACAAATCCCGCTGGAACCGCATGAGCCTGATGAACATCGCCGGTGCCGGCCGCTTTGCCGCCGACCGTGCGGTGCTGGAATATGCCGACCGCATCTGGGGCATCTTCTGACCGTTGGCAGTGAACAACAGAAAGAGCTGTATGGAAAAGCTGCAAGTGTACTTTGACTTCGCCTGCCCCTACTGTTGGCGGGCGCACGGTCTGTTGGAGCGCATCCTGCCGGAGTACCCCCATATCGTGCCGGAGTGGCACCCCTGCGAGGCGCACCCCCGCCCGGAACGCTACGGAAAACACAGCGACCTCTGCGCCCGGGTCTTCCTATGGGCGCAGGCGACCGGCGCCATCCCCGACGGTCTGGCGGAGAAGCTCTTCACATTATGCCTGCGCAGCCGCACAGATACAGAGAGCCCTGCAGAGTTGGCTAAAGCCCTCGCAGCATTCTTCCCGGATGTCGCCGTGCGCAACCTGCTCGTAGGCTCTGCCTATGCGCAGGAGGTGGCGGACAACAACACCGCCGTCTGGGATACAATCGAAGCCGACGCCGTACCGACCTATGTGTGGGGCGGCCGCATCCTCATCGCCGCAGAGAATGTGGGCGTCACAGAGGGGATGCTGCGGGCGTTTTTCTCCCGGTAAACAGAAGGGTTTGGGCGAAGCCCAAAGGTACGTAAGCATGGGTACGTATACATGGGTACGTTTACGTAGGTATGTATGGGGTCAGAGGTAGGAGACCAGAGTTCCGCACCCAAGCAACACAGGAAACCGAAACCATGCCCCCAACCGAAGAAGAGGAACAGAGTAGCGCATATGGAAAATTCGCCCTACCGGACATCAGGCGAATTTTCCATCCAAGCGGGCAAGTTACCGCGGGGGTCCGGGGAACTCCCCGACCGCGGGGGGTCTC
>JAISUW010000037.1 GCA_031271865.1 Oscillospiraceae bacterium | reverse complement strand
GGTTGGTCGCTGACGGGCGGTGCCGGTTCCCTCAATGCCGATAAGACAATCTACACCTACGGCGAAGGTGCGGGGACGGTTACCGCCGGCTGGCAAATTAATTCCTACACCCTCACCCTCAATGCAAACGGCGGCACGGTCACACCCGAGAGTCAGACGCAGGACTACGCCACAAGCTACACCCTCCCGACACCCACACGCACAGGGTACACGTTCACCGGTTGGACGCTGACGAGCGGTGCCGGTTCCCTCAATGCCGAAAAGACAGTCTACACCTACGGCGAAGGTGCGGGGACGGTTACCGCCGGCTGGCGCGCCAACACATATACCGTTCACTTTGATGCCAACGGCGGCACCGGTTCTGTTTCTGATATAATTTGCACTTATGACACAGATGCCTCTATACCCAGTAATATTGCGGATTCCATCACAAAGCCGGGTAACAATCTTATCGGCTGGTCTACCGACCCGGATTGCGCTGCGGAGGATGTTGCTTACGAAGAGGGCGATACCCTCCTGAACCTCACGGCAGAAAACGACGTGACCGTCACACTCTATGCCGTGTGGCAAGAGGGCATCTATAATGTCTATGTCTATGACGACCTCTCCGGCACGAATCCGCTGCAAGTCCTTTGGGGCAAGTACGGCACGACCGCACAGCTGACGGTTCCGGTGCATCCCGGTTACACATTCGCCGGCTGGACACTCTCCTCTGCTGCTACGGACTATCCCACCACGCTCGACGGCAATACCATCACATTCGGCGACCGCCCCGCAAACGTAACGGCGAACTGGAGTATTAACCAATACACCCTCACCATTGACCCGCCGTCCACTACGGGTACACCGACCTATGTTACGCAGGATTACGCAACGACTTACACCCTCACAGCGCCGACCAAGACCGGTCATACCTTTGCCGGTTGGACGCTCACAGGGGAAGGCAGCTTGTCAGAAGACGGAACGGTCTACACTTTCGGCGCAGGGAATGGGCAGCTGATTCCCACTTGGTCTGTCAACAAATACACCGTGACTGTGATTCCCATCGAAGGTGCATCCTATACAGTCACGCAGGATTACTTAACCAGCTATACGCCCTCTTACGTTTCGCGCCCCGGCTATACTTTCACCGGTTGGTCCCTGACCGGAAAGGGATCCCTCAGTGGGAATACGTACACATTCTTGGACGGCGACGGCACGCTTACCGGTCATTGGTCCTTGAATAGTTATACCCTTACACTCAATGCCAATGGCGGCAGCGTCAGCGGCGTCAGCACTACAACCTGCACACAGTATTACGGCTCAACCTACACCTTGCCCGAGCCGACACGCCAGCACTATCAGTTCGTGCGCTGGACTCTCTCCGGCAGCGGTTCCTTGTCCGGCGAAGCAACCGCCCCCGCAGGGAATACATACAGCAATATCTATACTTACAATGTCGGAGACGACACTGTCTACGCGCAATGGACACCGATTCAGTATACTGTTACCCTCCATCCCAACAACGGCACGGCAGAAGCGTCCGACAGCGCACAATTTGTTTATGATAGCCAAGAAACCATCGGCGGCTCCGAACTCGAACTGCGCAATTGGTCAGCGAAAGCGGGCTGTCACTTCCTCGGCTGGGCGGCTGCGGCCGATGCCGATGCCGTGCAGTATCCGGCGGATACGGCTTTGCAAGTATTTGTGGATGACGGCGTGAGCGAGCTCTATGCTGTCTGGGAGGAACACACCTACGGCGCGTGGGAAGAAACCACCGCCCCGACCTGCACCGAAGCCGGTGTGGAAACCCACACCTGCACCCACGGCGACGGTGCCGCCGAAACGCGCACCGGTGCCGATGCCCTCGGGCATACCTACAGCATCAAACAGAACACCGTAGCACCGACCCATACAGCAACAGGCTACACGACCTACACGTGTGTGCGCTGTGACGCCACGGAGAACCGCGATGAGACGCCGAAGACCGCCGCGCATACCTTCGGCGAATGGGTTGAAACCACCGCCCCAACCTGCACCGAAGCCGGTGTGGAAACCCGCACCTGCACGGTCGCGGACTGCGGCTTTGACGGAGCGAGCGAATCCCGCCCGGTCACTGCCCTCGGGCATGCCTACACCGTCAAACAGAACACCGTAGCACCGACCCATACAGCAACAGGCTACACGACCTACAAGTGTGTGCGCTGTGACGCCACGGAGAACCGCGATGAGACGCCGAAGACCTCCGCGCATACCTTCGGCGAATGGGTTGAAACCACCGCCCCGACCTGCACCGAAGCCGGTGTGGAAACCCGCACCTGCACGGTCGCGGACTGCGGCTTTGCGGGCGCCATCGAAACGCGCACCGGTGCAGCCGCCCTTGGGCACAGCTTTACCGTCTTCGTGCAGACGGTAGACCCCACCGTATCTGCCGGCGGGTATACCGTTTACCGCTGCTCCCGCTGCACACAGACCGAGCAGCGTGACCGCTCCGACCCCATCCCGACCTACCAACTGACTGTAAACAGCGGCCAAGGCTCCGGCAGATACCCGGCCGGGCAGGTAGTGACCATCACCGCCGCCGCCCCACCAACCGGAAAGCTCTTTGACTGCTGGACGGGTGCGACAGTCACCAACGCCGCCGCCGCAACCACGACCCTCACCATGCCCGCCGCCAATACGGCCGTGACCGCGACCTACAAGGACGACCCGGCGGTTCTCCTCGCCAATGCCAGAGCCACCCGCATCGCCCAAATCCGCGCCGTAACGAACGGTCTGACGCAGGCGCAGTACACAAGTGCCTCTTGGCAAGCGCTCCAGACGGCCATCAATACTGCCGTCAGCCAAGTCAATGCCGCGCAGAGTGTCGCCGCTGTGAATGCGGTTGCCATACCCAACGCCGCCGGCATCCTTGTAGCTGACCCGGAGTATAACTGTCACAACATCCACCTCTGGGGAAAGCATACAAAGTATGAGAGCAATTTCATTAACTGGCTGCTTGTGATTATTTGCTTCGGCTGGATCTGGATGACATTCTGAGAAGTTTGCACTCTGGTTGGGTTCTGCCTTATGGTGTGCTGATAGGTTAGCTTTGTTCCTCCACCTTGGGGGCCAGCCCCCAAACCCCCGCCCGGGGGCGCGTCCCCAAGGTGGAGGAAAACAGCTTTCCTTTTATAAAACCGGTAGGCAGAACCTAACCAAAGTGCGCACCCAGCTTACCAAACAAACGACAGCGTCCCATCCGGATTCAAGGTGTAGGAGATCTTTACGCGATTGGCTATCTGCTCGTCAAAGGCCGCCTGCAGGTTTGTGAGAAACTCTGCGTCCGGCGGTGTGATGGTACTCTCGAGCTTGAGGCGCGGCGCGGTATAGCTCGTTTCTGCGATGGAGAAGCCGGTCATCCACCAATGCGGCTGCGCCGGGCGGTCTACAAGCACACGGTCGCCCAAAGGTGTCAGCGCAGATACTTTAAAGGACATCGGCACCAACTCGTCCTGCCCGACGGAGTAATACCAACTGTATAAATCCTCTGTAGGGCTTGTCAGGTTATACAAGCCTATCTCACCGCCCGAGGTGCAGAAGTAGCGGCCCTTCCAAATCTGCATCATGCGCGGTACACCTTTCCAGTCAAACTTCAGGCGCACCGTATCCACGTTGAGCATCGTAGACTTCAGGAGCAAGTCGTCGTAGATTTTGTTATACCCCAAGTGGCGCATGATCCAGGGGTCGTCGACGGTGTAGGCATAGTTCTCGCCGTAATTGTAGTTGAATCCAATAGAGCCAATCCCGCAGCCGTCGGCGATAAGTTTGTTGACAGGGTCAAGCTCCGTGTAGGTCGGGAACATCTTCACCGTGCCGTCCGGGAATGTACAGTATAGGTTCAGCGAATACTTGCCGCTGCCCGGATTCTCCCATTCGTAGTCGCAGCCGACATAGACTTCCTCCACCATCCCCAAGAAAGTCCCGAGTATGCGGTAGGCTACAAACTTGACGGAATCCTCCGTACCGCCGAATGTCGGCATCTTGCTGTCATAGGAATCCGCCGCGGCAAAGAAGTCCTCGCGCAGGCCGTCGAACAGACCGGGCCAGAGATTATACAGCCAACGGTTGGCGTGCATGAAGTCCGGGATGGTCGAGGCGATGTCCTCCAAGCGCAATCCGGAAGCCGCTTCTATGTCATCAAAAGCAGCCTCCAGTTCGGGTGCAAACGTAATCGGCAGCGGCGGAATCTCTCCGTACATCCACGTCTGCTTCAGGAATGTCTGCGTGATGGAAGCGGTGATTGCTCCCATATCCTCGAACATTGCGTTACCGTCCTCGGCGTCTGAACCAAAGTTCGTAAAGGTCGTGAAGAAAGCCACAACCATTGAAACCAGTATTTTCAAGAAAGAAAGAAACACTGCGACTCCCCGCTTCCAATCTGTGGATTCTCATATGTAAATATTATGTGAATTTTCGATGATTCCGAGGATTATACTTCAATTATAACACGGATTTGAAGAATTGTCAACTATATTTGCGCAGATTTCCTATATTCGTCATTTGTCGACATGCCGTAGCCTCTCCTCCGGCTCGCCCTGCCGCAGGTACGTTATTATGCCGGCAACCCCTTGACATATGGGTTTGGAAAATGCTATAATAATACAAATGCAGCAGCCAAGGAGGTGTGCGGTTTATGGCTATCCGTTACATAGATGCCGATGAAGTGCGGTTCACGCCCAACGATGGTGTGTTCGTGGACGTGGAGTTTGCGGGCTCCGGGGAGGTCATCTGCGGTTTGGAACCGCGGCGGTTGTTTCCGACCTCGGGTCTGACGCGCTATATCACCCTCCTGGACAAGGACGGCAATGAACAGGCGGTCATCCGGGACTTAGATAGACTCCTGCCCGACGCAAAGGCTGTTATAGAGAACGCCTTGGCGGAGTACTACCGCATCCCGCGGATCACACGCTTTATCAAAACAGAAGAGAAATTCGGCATCTGGATGTGGACGGTGGATACCACGCACGGGGAGCACACGTTTGAAATTCGGCATCACCTGTCTTCCGTCAAACCGCTTTATGACGGAAGAGTGCTGATTAAAGATGCCAACGACAACCGCTATGAGATTCCCGACGTGAACGCTCTGGACAAAAAATCCAAAAAAATGATTTTGCCGAACCTGTGAGTCGGCACAGCACAAAGAATACATAACCGTACCGAAAGGAATGCACCGCAATGAAACTCGTCGTCGCCATCGTAAACAATGAAGACTCCGGCGTAGTCGCCTCTGCTCTGACAAAGGAGAAATTTGTCGTCACGAAGCTTTCCACGACCGGAGGCTTTCTGATGATAGGGAACACGACGTTCCTCATCGGGGCGGAGGACAAGGATGTGGACTTAGTCAAGCGCATTATCAACGACTACTCCAAGACCCGCGCCTATGCCGCGCCGACCACCGCCAACTTTGGACTGGGTCTGCGCGGGGACGACACATCCCAAAGTGCGCAGGTGTCCGTCGGCGGCGCGACGGTCTTTGTGCTGTCTGTGGACAGTATGGAGAAGTATTGAGCTTAGCCGGCAGCGCCGAAGGCATTAAGAAGCGTCCGCTCCTTGCACCAAGGCCAGGAATTCTCTCCCTACAGTGGAAGCCACTTTCGGGGAGAACGAGAGGAGCAGGGCATCGTTCAGGTTTCCGTTCACCGTTGATTCGTCCGTCAGGGTGCCGTCGGCATTGTAGCGGATGAGAAGGTCGGTGCTGTCGCTGTCCGCTATAATATATCCGATGCTGTCGTTCATGAGGTCAAAGACCAAGAGATTTTCATCCACGGACGCGCGCAGGGGGGCAAGCGGATAGTCGCGCCCGGTCACGGAGCCGGCGGCTGTCAGGTTCGGTCCCCCGACCACCAGTTCCGGCGAGGTTTCGCCGGGCTGCAGGAGGGCTTTGACAGTATCGCCCAGTTGGAGGTAACCCACTTCCGTGAGGGTGAAGGTCTTGTTTGTCCACGGTTGGCGAATCATTTTATTGTCCGCCAGCCACATTTTCCCGACAGCTTTGAGGATGGGGTTCGTGACCTCCAATAAGAATTGCTTGTGGGAAATGGATAAGGTCGGTTCGATACTTTCGCCTGCGTCCATACCAAGGAGCAACTCGCCCATCTTGTTGCCGTAGCGGATGGTTTGCTGTAAGCGGTTGCGCGGTTGTCCGTCGTCATTGGTGAAGCCTGTGTTCGCGGAGATCCGTGTTCCGATGGCGCCTTGCAGGAAGACAAAGTTGTAGCCTGCACGGTTGACGGTCTCTTCAATATAGGGGACGAAGTCGCCGGATACCACGTTGCCGGGATTGTCGGAAGTCTCGGCGCCTACTTTCTCCGGGTGGGCGGAGAAGTTGGCGATGATGGTGCCTGTATGGCTCTTGTTGCTTGGGGAGAAGGTCAGGCGGTGAACTTCCTCCAGGATGATATACGGATCCAAGCGGTCGCTGAACCAGTTCTGTGCCTCGGTCTTGCTGTAGGAGAGTGTGCCCGGTTCCAGATTGGCGTATGCCGCCCGTACAGAGGCTTCCGTTTGGTCAATAATGGTCTGCAGGAAAGTGGGATCCACGCCCTGCACGGGCTGAATAATACCCGGGAGCCATGCCGCCCCCATGTTCGTTGCGAGCAGCTCAAAGATGTCGTGTCCCCAAAGTCCTTGGCTGTCTATACCGCTGTGCGTGTGTGTGGAGGACACGTTCAGGCTTGCGATTTGCCCGCTGTCCGTCATGTCCTTGAGGGCGGCGCGGATGAGGCGCGCATCGGCGTTGGCGAAACCTATGCAGTCAAGGACACTGAAACTCACTGCGCCGTTGCCGCTGCCATCATCCAAAACAAATGTACGCACTTTCAGGTCATCATAGGTTTCTGTAGCTATCTTATTAAAAGTAAAACCGCCCATGCGGTAGCCGCGTTCCCCGAAGTCGGCGGGGAGAATGGAACGGCTGTCGTAGCCCAGATAAAAGGTTCGCCCTGCACCGGTGCGTCCTTCCAAGAAGCCGCTGCCGTCATAGTTTTCTGTCGTTTCCATCGGTCGGGCGGCAGGGATAATGCTCTCTATTCCTGCCAGCACGGCAGTTATCAGCCGCGTGACGGTATGGTCAAGCGCTATCCAAAAACCGCGCGGACTGAATAGCGTATCCCACGATAACGTCAGCGTGTCCCACGCGTCCCCGACAGCCGCGGCGGCTTGCTGCACGACAGCCGTCAGGATGTCGCGCGGCGTATCCGTCAGCGGGTGGGCGGAAACATTGACGCCAAAGGTAATCAACATCGAAACAACCAAGAGAGCAGCGAGGAGTCTGCGGTGTTTCATTTTAGAATCAGTCCTTTCAAAATGGAAAGAGGCAGAAATCCGAATGGTTACAATCGGTAACAAAAAATAGCCGAAAAGAAGCGAGAAATCAAGATGTCCACAAATCACGGATGGCATAGTACGCCGGCTTCGGTGTGCCGTCATGGTGGTTGATTCCCCATTTGGTCTCCATGGGACAGGACTCCTGTCCGCAGATGTTGCACTCCTTATCGTCATACCAAGAGTAAATAAACAGACCGCAGACAAAGGGCAACTTCTCTAAGCTTGGGAGCAGCCGGCGGAAAAACGCCGCTTGCCCCTCCGGCGTGTGGGGGCAGCCTTTGATTTTGGCGCCGCCGGGAATCTCACTGTAAACGTGCGATTTGCCGTCCAGAGAGAGCAGCCACTCCCCCGGTGAACCGGATGCCCAGCGCTTGGCGTGTTCTGCGAAGATGGGCGGGCATTTCTCGAAAAAGCTTGTCGGGTCCTGCCGGAGCGCTTCTTCCGCTTGCGCTACGGTCGGATAGTCGTAGCCGTAGGCGCGGAGAATCTCCAGTTTCTCCGCAGAGGTCTTCGGTGCGCCGGCTCCTAAATAGCCGCACTCGCAGACAATCACTGGCTTTTGCAGGAATGCCCATAGAAACTTGCACAGCAGCCCATGCACCCACATATACGCCGCTTGCTTGAAAAACGACCCGATGTATATATCCACCCCAACATAATCCAAGTACTCCATGTAGGGCATGAGAAATACATTCTGGTCTACCTGCGGTCCGACAAGATTGTAGCCCACCAGTATATCTCCCTTGATGGCCTTGATGGCCTCGGCAAAAATGCCGATGTAGTCACAAGCCTCCTTCAGTGTGTGCGCCGACCCGCGGAAGCGCGGCGTGCTGAGTTCGTTTCCAATTTGAACCGCACCGATGATCCCACGGAGTTCCTCTATGTAAAACCGGGCACTCTTGCGGATGAATTCCGCACCTTCAGGCGTGCGGCTGTCAATGCCGATCTCGTAAAAGGAACGCGGCCCGGGCGCAATGAACATCACTTTTATCCCGGCCTCCGCAAAACGCTTGTACTTTTCTTTATCTGCATAAAAGCCTTCCCGTACCGTTCCATCTGCGTTGAATGGCAACGCAAAGCCGCCGCGCACCCATCCGATGCCGGCATTTTTTATGGCGTCAAACGTCTCTTGCTCCGGACGGTCGTTGGCTCGGCAAACCCCGCGAATCATGTGCCCCCCCGCGGCCTCACGGATTCTCTCCGTTTCCTCCGAACGCTTCTTGCAAAATGGATAACGCAAGAGCGCTGCCGGAATGTAACGCAGACCGTACTTGATTTGGCTTTTGATCCAGTCTTCCATGGGTGGCTTGTCCTCCTGTGTTTCGCTTCTCTTCTCTTTTGTGTGTCGCTTCTCTCCTCTTTTATTCTATCATATCTTGCAGGAGATTGCAAGGAAATTCGAGTTGGGGTTGTCAAAAAGCGGAAGCGGTGTTATCAGAGATGCTTTCAGTTTGGGAGTATGGAGACTCGCAAATTAGGATTAAGTCTCAAGTATGATTATGTTTCAAATAGGATTATGTCTTTCACTCAGCGGCTATAAAATATGATATATATGAAATATTTCCTCTAGATTTATATTACTATTCAGACTGAATTCTAATTCAGTGCTTTCTATAGCAGCCGGTAATTCATATTATATATTAATATACCCATTTATTTATGCTGAGGGAAAGACATAATCTATAAAAACTCTTGCATTCTATGTCGAATTATGGTATAATAATCTTAGTACCACACAAACAATCACACAAGGAGCCGAATCATGCCCCTAACCCACAACCCCGAAGGCGAACCCATAGGTTTTGAGCAATTCGCCGCCAGGTACGCGACCGAGGAAGCTTGTTACGAGAAGCTCTACAGCATCCGCCAAGCGGCGGGATTCTGCTGTCCGGTATGCGGCTGCGCGGTATTATACCCCATTCGCAAACGCGGTACATATCAATGCAAAGCCTGCCGACACCAGACCTCACTCATAGCCGGGACAGCCATGGAGAGCACGCACTTACCTTTACGGAAGTGGTTCTGGGCGATGTATTTGGTCGTAACGGATAAACGCGGCGTTTCGGCGCTGTATTTACAGAAGCATTTGCATACGACCTACAAAACGGCGTGGTTTTTACTGCATCGCATACGGCAGATGATGGGGATGCGGGAGGGGCAGTACATGCTGACCGGTGTCATTGAATTTGCGGACACCGAATTTGGAAAGGTTTCAGAGGAGTTGGTACAGAGCCGCGGCAGGAATCGAGCGAAAGTTCTGGTAGGGATGTCAACGACAAAAAGCGGAAAGCCGCAGTACATAAAGCTCGTATATGTCAAAGACCTAAAAGGGAAGACGATAAAAACCGCAGCGGAGGGGCACTTTACGCTTGCCGCCAAGCTACGGACCGGTATGCGGCCGAACTATCATAAGTACATAAAGGAGAAGTATCTAACGGCATATGCGGTGGAAAATGCCGACAAGGAAGTATTGGCATGGCTGCGCACGATTGTTTCCAACATCAAGCTTCTTTTCAACGGCACCTATCACGGCTTAGATTCCCGGCACATACAACGGTATTTAAATGAAGCTGCCTACCGTTTCAACCGTCGGCGGCATGAAGACATGCTGTTTGAACGTGTCTTAACGGCAATGCCCGGTTCAGCGCACATTGGCTACAAGGAGTTAACACGGACGATGCCCGCGGTATGAACAAGTGTATCATGCTTTGAGATGTCTTACAGTCTCTTGAAGAACTCCAGCGTATAGAAGCGCCGCTCCGCTTGTGCCAGCAGAAAGCGTTCGGCGGCATTTGCGAGTTCTCGGAGGCCGGTATCGGACATTTGGAACTGAAAGAGCCGCTCCGGTTCTGCGGTACAGATGTGCCGAATGGCCAATACCGCCCCCTCGCTCACCTTAACGGTGTTGTTTCCGGACGGATGATTGATCAGGATACCTTCGCGCAAATCCAACCAACCTGACGGGAGGCAGTCCACATCCGGCATGAAGCCGGCTAAGGTCAGCAGCCGCAGTTCTGCGATGGCTTTAAGCTGCAGCAATGCACGGCTTCCCGCTGCTAAAAAGTGCAGTATGTTCAGCAGCAATCGCAAATGCTCCCCTGCGGGTTCCTCCTTGGGGCATAGGAATGCGGCGAGTTCTCCGAAATAGGATGCCAGCGCAACCCGTTCCACGCTCTCCCGCAGACCGAAGAACATTTCTATCGGTAGTGCGGAGGCAACGTAGAGCGAGCCGCGCCGGTCACTGAATTCAAAATCCGAATACGCGAAAAGGCTCGTGCCCGTCAGTCGTGAACTTTTGGCCTTCATGGCGCCTTTGGCATAGGGAAAGAGAATGCCGGCGGTTTCAGAAAGCACCGTCAGGCGTTTGTCGGCTTCGCCGGTCGCTGTTTCGCGCAGGACGAGGGCCGGGGTTCGCATCCGTAACCGCCCCATTTCCGTCGGCACTGCCGGGTGCCTCAATATTATTGGTAAACTGGCGGTAACGGAGGTAATCCTCCACGCGCCCTGTGGCCGCAAATCTGGACCACGCTTCTGCGGGGTTGTTGTGACCTTCTGCCGGCATATCTGTATCCTCCGCAAGTGGATTTGTTTATGAGCTTCCACTTCTATTTTAGGATAGAATCAGCAGATTTAGTCATCGGCGGCTTAGAAAATAATACCACAACTTTGGGGCAAAGTCAAGCTTGTCTTTGTGAATATCTCCGAAAATGTGCTGAAACGACAGCTTTTATTGTAAAACTATTGCAATCGTTTCCAAAATGTAGTATAATAAAATATGGTGCGAAAAATACCGATTTCATCGGCTTGCAAACCAAACCCTGCGGCATCGCCGCCGCCCATAGATGTGAGGATACGATACTATGCCAAAGTATGAAGTGCTGTCAAAAGAAGCAGCCAAAGCGGAGCTTGAAGCCCTCCGCGCCGCCTACAATGAGAAGAAAGCCCTTGGACTGCGACTGGATATGAGCCGCGGGAAACCCTGTCCGAAACAGCTGGACTTGAGCGAAGGACTGCTTGACGCGAAGCTCCTCAACCCGCCCACAACAGAGAGCGGCTTTGATTGCCGCAACTATGGCCTGCTTGACGGCATCCCGGAAGCCAAACGTTTGTTCGGCGAGATGCTGAATGTCCCTGCCGAACAGGTGATTGTGTGCGGCAACTCCAGCTTGCAGATTATGTATGACCTCGTGCAAGACATCGTAACAAACGCCGGCGGCGAACCCATCCGCTGGCTGTGCCCCGTACCCGGCTACGACCGCCACTTTTCCATTCTGGAGTCATTTGGGATTGAGATGATACCCATCCCCATGCGCTCCGGCGGACCGGATATGTCACTGGTGGAGCAGTACTGCCGTGATGAACGTGTCAAGGGTCTGATCTGTGTCCCGAAGTACTCCAACCCGGAGGGGACAACCTACACCGAGGAGGTCGTGCGCCGCTTTGCCGCCCTCCAACCGTCTGCCCGGGATTTCCGCGTTATCTGGGACAATGCTTACTGCGTGCATGACCTCTATAAAGAAGCCGAACCGCTGGCGAATGTGCTTGCCCTCGCCAAGGCGGCCGGGACGGAAGACCGCTTCTTGGAGGTTACGAGCTTCTCCAAAATCAGTTTCCCGGGTGCAGGTATCTCCTGTATCGCCGCCTCGCCCGCAAATATAGCCGCTATTAAAAAACGTATGAATATTCAAACGATATCCTATGATAAGCTCAACCAACTGCGTCACGTGCGCTACTTCAAAAATGTCAGCGGTGTTTCTGCCCACATGAAGAAGCATGCCTCTATCCTGCGCCCGAAGTTCGAAGCTGTTCTGGACATCTTGGAACGCGATTTGAGCGAGCCGGGCTTTGCCTCTTGGTCACAGCCCCGCGGCGGGTATTTCATTTCCCTGAACATCCTCACCGGGACTGCAAAACGCACCTATACCCGATGCGTGGAAGCCGGTGTCACGCTAACCCCCGCAGGCGCCACGTATCCATTGGGGCATGACCCGGAAGATAAAAATCTCCGCATTGCACCGACCTACCCAAGCTTGGAGGAATTGCAAGCGGCCGCCGGGTTGCTTTGCCTGTGCGCTAAGATTGCCGCTCTCGAAGTGATGATTGCCTGATGCAAGGGAACCGATAGCGGGTATCTATGATTGCTTTATGCAAGAGAACCGTTATCTGAAATCTTTGGACAATAGATTATATACTTTCTTCAGCTATAACACTATTATGATATACAAGGATTAGTGCATATTCTTAATAGCATATTCTCCTTCAGATTTGGACTGTTCTATCATTCACTCTCATTATGTGGGTAGGATATGAACATAAAATGGTATTACTTAATATTTATAACATGCTGAGCAAAGTATATAATCCTATTTATCATTACAACTTCTACGAACTCGAACGAAGCCTTCGGCATATAATCCGAATGCTTCCCCTTCGACCGGCGGCGGCAATTACCTCCTTTTTCGCAATAGTTACAACCGGTGACAAAGAATGCACTTGTGTTTTCCACGCAAATATAGTATAATATATTCAGGAACGAGGTGATTCCCGTGTTTTTTGACAGAAATGGAGAAGAGAGGATTCTCTCTCCGAAGCTGGATTTGGTTTTCAAGAAACTCATGGGTGAAGAGGCGGGGATTGATATTCTCAAGAGTTTTCTCCAAGCGGCGATTGATTTGCCCGGAGATGAGCTTTCGGAAGTACGTCTTGCCGACACCCACCAGCTTCCGGAGGAAATCTCAGGAAAGATGAGCATCTTAGATGTAAAAGCCGTGACCAAAAGCGGTCATCAAATAGATGTAGAAATCCAAGTTGTCCCTCAGGATGCTTTCCGCGAACGTATACTGTATTATCAGGCAAAGATGGTCGCAAGCCAGATTTCCTCCGGCACAGAGTATACTGAACTGCGCCGCGCTATCAACTTGGTGATTACAGACTTCAACCACCTGCCTGAGACGGAGGAGTATCACAGTATAATCCGCATGGTGGACATCAAGACGCATCAACAATACAGCGATATGCTTGAAGTGAATATTCTTGATTTGACCAAACTGCCGGAGAGTGAAACCGGCAACTTGAGCGCATGGATGCGTTTCCTAAAAGCAGACAAGAAGGAGGAGTTCGTAATGGCAGCGTCTGACAATCCCGGTGTACAAAAAGCCGTCAGCCGCCTGATAGAAATCAGCGCTGATGAGGGGTTCCGCATGGTCGCCGAAGCCCGCGAAAAGGAGCGCCGCGACATTGTTGCCCAAAAGCTATACGCAGAACGCATTGCCTTGGAGAAAGGCTTTGCCGAAGGCTTGGAAAAGGGAATGGAAAAGGGAATGGAAAAAGGAATGGAAAAAGGAATGGAAAAGGGCATGGAAATAGGAAAGCAGCAGTTGCTTGAGGCCATGGTAGCCAACATGGTTCTGATGAATATCAACCGGGAGCAAATCAAACAAGTTGCCGGGCTTACTGATGCGCAGCTGGATGCGATTCTGCGGAAGAGTTGATGCGTCAAGGCGCATAGGGATGCTCCCGAGAAGTCTTACAGTAAGGCGGGCAGTTACAATCGGTAACAAAAAATATCCCAAACGCTAAACATATACGGAGCAATGTGGATGGACAAAATCGCAATTATCGGTCTGGGTCTGATTGGAGGGAGCTTTGCCAAAGCGTTGCGGCAACGCTTCCCGAAGTCGTACATCCTCGGGATAGACTTAGACGCGGGTACCTGTCGGCAGGCATTGGAGCAGGGCGTAATCGACAGTACGGACATAGCCGAACTGCCCGGCATGCGCGGATGTATGCTCTGCCTCTATCCGCAGACAACGGTGGATTTTTGCCGGGTGAATGCGGATTTGTTTGTCCCCGGGCAGATTGTGATGGATGCCTGCGGCGTCAAGCGCAGGATTGTAGAGACCTTAGAGCCGTTCTTTGCCCGGCGGGGCGTTGCCTATATCGGCTGCCATCCGATGGCGGGCAGGGAGGTGTCGGGTTATGCCAATGCGCTGCCGGATCTCTTTATGGGACACAGCTTTCTCATCGCTCGCACGGCGCATACAACGGAAAGCACCGCCGACTTTGCCGCAGAGTTTGCGGTGCGCAGCGGTTTTTCTCGCGTTGTCTTTACAACACCGGAGGAGCATGACCGCGTCATCGCACTCACCAGTCAATTGGCGCATATTGTGAGCTCCGCCTATATCAAATCCCCTACCGCACAAAAGCAGGACGGTTTCACCGGCGGTTCTTTCCAAGACATGACCCGCGTGGCGCGGATGAATGACAATATGTGGCCGGAGCTATTCCTCTCCAATCGGGAATATCTCCTCACCGAACTGCGCGGATTGATTGCAGAACTGCAACGCTATGAAGACGCACTGACAGCCGCAGACGCCGAGGAACTGCGCTGCCTTATGCAGGAGGGAACAGCGAGGCGTTTGGAAATCGGTACGTAACTGTGCTTGGTTTTGGATATTTTTTGTTACCGTTTGTTACCAATTCATCTTCTCTTGCCGCTTGTAAAACAGAGAACGGCGAGAGGTTTGGAAATCGGTACGCTGCTGTGATTGGTTTTGGATATTTTTTGTTACCGTTTGTTACCAATTAATCTTCTCTTGCTTCTTGCCGCTTGTAAAACAGAGAACGGCGAGAGGTTTGGAAATCGGTACGTACCTGTGATTGGTTTTGGATATTTTTTGTTACCATTTGTTACCAATTTATCATCTCTTGCTTCTTGCCTCTTGCAATACCATATTGCCGAAAGCGCGGAGTGCCAAAGCGGCAATTTTGGGAAGCGGCGGGAGTTCGCCGGATACGAGAACCGACTTCAGCTTCTTTCCGCCCTCCGGGGCGGGCACAGGGGCAGGGCGCCGGATACTGTCCGTCAGCGTTTGCCAAACGGGCGAGCCGGGCGGTGTGCGGAGCATTGCTCCATCTGCGAAGGCTGCCGCTTCCGGGAGGCAGTCGGTATCGGTGCGGAGAGCCAGGAATGCCGTTTCGGAAGCACCGTTGTAGGCCGGGGCGAGACTCCGCGACTGCGGCGTGACCATGACGAAAGCCTCCCGTACCGCGCCCGCAAAGATGCCTTTGGCGCGGCTGGGATGCACGCGCTGTTTCCCGTGGTAGGTCCCAAACGGATTTAAGTACAGCCTCCCCGCCCGCAGACGCATGGGGCAATGCGCCATGGAGCCGTTCACCATGCGGGCGTTGGATATAAGCAACGCTTTTTCTTTGCCGGCTGCACCCACTATGCCGCAGGTCAGGTGGTTATTAAATGCGTCCAGCTCTGCATTCGCGGGTACGCTCTCCGCGAAAGAAGCCAAGAGGTATGCGCCGAGCCTGCCGGCGAAGTCACGCTTATGTATAACCGTTTCCGGTGCCGCGGGGAGCGAGAGTTCAAACGGAACGACTTCGCGCCATGCGGCATCATAGCTCCTGCCCAAAGCACTCGATTCCGTAGAAACGCCGTCCCGCTCCGGTGTGTGCGGGTAGTGGGTTTCAAGCACGGCATAGACCGTTTCGCTGTCCGGGAGAGAGAAGAACTTATAGGCAAAGCGTCCCCGCCGGTCGCAGTTCGGAAGAAGTATATCGCCGGATTGCTCTACGCCGGCGGCGCTTCCCGCACAGGGCAACGCTCGTTTTGCTCTTGTCCGCAGCGGATATATACGCTTGCCGTATTCTATGTAGCCGCGCCAAGACAACCCGGTTGGGAGGGCAGCGGTTTGCGCAGGCGCGGGAGCGGTCGGTACAACAGTGAAAGTGATTCCGGTTTCTGATGCAGGGCTTTGAAAGCGCAGAACGCAGAAGGCTTCTGCAACGGAGCCGTCCGGGTGGAAGGTACCCGCTGCAGCGCCAAAGTCCCGCAAGCCCTCCGCTTGGATAGAAAGAGAGCGTATATCCGGCAAGTAACCCGGCGCGAAAGAAAGCTGCAAACTATACACTTCACCGGCTCCCGACAGCAGCAGCCGCGCACTTCCTGTTTCGGGGAGGGCGACCGAAGCTTTGGCGAGCATGGTTTCCGAAAGCTCCAAAGCTTTGCGCTCCCGTTGGATATTCAGGTGCGGGGAGGCCAAGCCGAAATGCGTAGTGGATAAAAGCAGCAGACGCTCGGCAAAGCCGGCATGGCTATCCGCGGCTTCCGCCAACCGCCTTGCTTTTTCTATGCGGCTCCAAATGAGGCGGTTGAATGGCTTCTCCGCCCAAGAGGCGTAGCCGGTAAAGGAGCCGTCGGCGGTGTCTTGGCCGAAAGTGATGCTTTTCAATGCCGGGTGGGACTGCATATAGTGCCAGGGCGTATCAAAGACTACATACTCCAAGTCCGCAACCTGCATAGCATATCCTACAATGCCCTGCGTATTGGAGAGCTTATTCAGCGGGAACGGTACATTCATCGGCTCCCAGAGGACAGCATCGGCATCCATATTGATGAATATAAGCAGGTCATGGTTGACTTCACCGGCGCATTGCTTTGCCCGCAAGTCCTGCACCCATGCCCGCAGACAGCCCGCATCAAAGACATCGGCATTCGAGTAGGTCGGCAGGACAGTGAGATTCTCTTCCCCATAACGAAAAGTCAATGGGTTGAAGGCATAGGTATCCTCCAACTGGGGGATGAGCGTACGGAAGCCGTCAAAGGGAACGCAGGAATAATACAGGCACAAGGCAAGTCCATTGCGGTTATAGTCCTGCACCTGTGCAGGCGAAAACATAAACTCCTGCGGACGCATCAGCGGCGCATAGCCGCCGAACAAGTCCTGCAGGCCGGAACCCGCCGGATTGCTGACAGCCATTTGGATAGAAGCGTCGAACTCCTCGGCCGTCATGGCACCCAAGGCACCGTTAGAGTAGCCCATCAGGATGTTCTCATCGCCGTTGCTTCGGCAGCGTCGGCGGACGTTTTCTATAATATCCGGCGCGTATTCCGGGAGAATCCGTTCCAAGGAATAGGCATTCTCAAAGTCCCATGTCCCTTTCACCGGGATGCCTTGCGCATTCAGGTCATCCATACCGGCTATGATTTTGCGGATGATACGGATGTCACCGCCGAAGCCCGTGGCATCGTTGGAATCTCCCCGATAGGAGTGGTAGCAGTTCACATGGAAGCCGAACGCAACATGGATACGGTTTTCTTTCATCGGGCAACCTCTTTTCCGTAATATCCGCGGCGACGCGCACAAATAACAAAAAACCACATCCGGGCGATGTGATTCTTTGAGAACCGGCAACTCTTCGGCAGGAAAACATCCAAGAATCACCGTAGCAAATGGCAGGGGCAGAAGGACTTGAACCCTCGGCACGCGGTTTTGGAGACCGCTGCTCTACCAACTGAGCTATACCCCTAAGCGCAAGAACTATTTTACCACACGCAAGTGGATTTGTCAAGCTTTTTTTGTGTATTTCCGAATGATGCTGTCGATAAGAACTCTCATTGATTATCCTCGCTGCGCATTTTTTTCAGGATAGAAACAACATCTTCGTCAGAGTCAATTCCTGCACTTGCAGCAGCACACTTTAATGCCTCAATCAATCACCGATTCCGGTGGGATTGCTTATAATATAGAACGGACAGGCTCCGCTTGTCCGTAAAAACACAGGACGCTAAACGGAGGGACGCACAATGTATTACGGTTATTACGGCTACTATCCGTATTACGGTTACGGTGGTTACGGCTACGGCTACGGTTACTACGGCGGATATGGCTACGGCGGATATGGCTACGGCGGGTATGGCTATGGCTATCCGTACTATGGCTACGGCGGTTACTACGGCGGTTACTATGGCGGCTACGGTTACGGTTATGGCTACGGCTACCCGTATTACGGCTACTATGGGTACTATTAAGCCGGATTCGGCGGCAGGCATTCACCTTTTTGGGAATGCCTGCTTATAATGGGAATGCGGACAAGTTCGGCTTGTCCGCTGAACACACAGGAGCATCCAAAGGGAGGAATTCACTATGTTCGGTTATGGCGGTTATTACGGCGGCTACTACGGCTACTTGTCTTCATTCTACCGCGACTACTATGTGTACTTGGATCATTATCAAAACTTCCGTCGCTGCAGATAAAGTCAGCCTCTATATACCGCAATGCAGTCTGCCCCCTTGGGGGCAGACTGCTGCTGTATAAATATAATCCTTAGAAATAGCAAGCCGAATGCGGCGACAGGAAGGGCCGCGGCTGCTGCACTTTGGCGGCGGGTGCCTCTTTGCGGGCAGTGGCTTTGCTCTGTTCCAAGAGATCGCCTTTGCGGATGGGACGGATGACAATGCCGCTGCGGCGGCCTTTCGGTGCCGCCATCGGCCATAGGGAAAGAATCAGTGTCAGCATAAGCTCTCCTCCTTATCTGTAGTATGGTAAAATCAGTCCGCCTTATTCTGAGAGTGCCGCCGCCAAGAGTGCCAGCACCTGCGGTTCCTTCATCAGATTCACCAGGCGTGCCGTGAGGTACTGCTCCCCGGCCTCGGAGTCCAAGAACTCCATGGCCTGCGCCGCAAACACGGAGCGGCGGGTTGCCTCGGCGTTCTCTTGGCAGGAGCAGCCGCACTTGGAGCAGCCGACCCCGCAGCCGAAGAGGTAGCCGAGACTCTGCGCCCCGGTGCTGTCCGTGACCGGAATCGATGCCCCCTGCGTATGGGTGCCGGTGTCATAGGTGTCTATCGCCGTCCCGTCGGTGCGGGAGAAATAGACCATGTGCTGCCCGGCATTGGCCTGCACATCCGTATAGTCGCCGGGGATGGTATCCACGATGGCATTAGTAGCTCCGCTTATAATTACGCCGCCGCTTGCTGTGGCTACAGCAATCTGATTGGTGGAGGGGTCGATGTCTATAGCTTTCCCCGCAGCGGGCAAAGTTATGTCCGCGATTTTATCCTCCGTGCGGTAATCGAAGACCTCGATGCGGTTGCCTTCCACGACATACACCCGATGCGTAACGGAACTGACTGCCACAGGTCCGGCCGCATTGGTAATCAGCGGGATTTGCCCCAAGATGGCTCCGGTTTCCGGATCCAACGTGTCCAGCGTGCGCGTGACACGGTTGTGCACCAAAAGAGAGTCATGGCAAGTATCAAAGTATATCTCACCGCCGGTAGCGGCTGTTCCCAGCAGATTGAGAGAACCGTCATATATCAGCGTGCGGTTGTTGGAGAAGCTGACGAAAATCAGATTGCGGCAGGGGTCGACCTCCAAACCGGTCACAGTACCGCCGCCGGTGAAGTTCACTTGGTTGAGCAGCTGCCCGTCCGTGGAGATTTGATATAAGCTGCTGTCATTGGCGATGAAAGCCTGCTCGGAGTTGGAGTTCACCGCCAAGAAGCCGGCGGCAATAATCTCCTGCGATTGTATCTCGTTGGTATCCGCATCATAGAGGGTATACTTGCCCGCAGTATCCAGCGTCATGAAGTAGCTGTGTCCGCAAGGTCCTTTGCCCTCCGCGCCGGTGGCACCGGTCGCACCGATTTCGCCGGTGGGACCGATTTCGCCGGTCGCACCTGTCTCCCCTGCCGCACCGACAGGTCCGGTGGGACCGATTTCGCCGGTGGCACCGACAGCTCCCGTGGGACCTGTAGCACCCTCGGCTCCTGTGGCGCCTACGGGACCTGTGGCTCCGTTGGCACCCGTTGGACCTGTGGGACCCTCTGCGCCGACTTCTCCCTGTGCGCCCTGCGGACCGGCGGGACCTGTCGGCCCGCGGGAACCGGTGGCTCCCGTCGGTCCGAGTTCCCCGGCTTCTCCGCGCTCGCCCTGCGGACCTTGCGCACCGGTAGATCCTTTGGGTCCGGTGGGTCCTGTGGAACCAATCTCACCGACTTCCCCTTGCGGCCCCTGCACGCCCTGCGCACCTGTGGCTCCTTTCGCGCCGGTCGGACCGTCGCCGCCGGTAGGACCTGTCGGACCGGTTGCACCTGTGCCGCCGGTGGCTCCCTTCGCTCCGGTTGCGCCGACGGCTCCCGTAGCACCGACGGGACCTGTTGCACCTGTGGCACCGGTGGCACCTTTCGCCCCGGTGGCACCGTCTGCGCCTTTTGCTCCCGTGGGACCCACGGGGCCGGCGGCTCCGGTATTGCCTTTCTCTCCGGTGTCGCCTTTTTCGCCCTTGGCGCCGGCGGCTCCTGCGGCTCCTGTCGCCCCGGTCGGACCTGTTGCGCCGGCGGCGCCGGTATTGCCTTTCTCCCCTGTATCGCCCTTGGCACCGGTGGCGCCCGTTGCCCCCGTGGCACCTTTCGCCCCTGTAGCGCCGACAGCACCTGCCGGACCGGTGTCACCCTTGTCACCTTTATCGCCCTTGGCACCTGCCGCGCCCTGCGGTCCGGTAGCGCCGACCTTACCCTCCGGACCTACGCCGCCTGTGTCGCCTTTGGGTCCGGTCGGACCTGTAGCGCCTGTGCTGCCTTTGGGACCGGTCGGACCGTCGCCGCCGACAGCTCCTGCCGGACCGGTCGCACCTGTGCCGCCGGTGGCACCTTTCGCGCCGGTCGGACCGATGACTCCGGTCGCTCCGGTGGCGCCTGTGCTGCCTTTCTCACCGGTATCGCCCTTGGCGCCGGCGGCACCGGTTGCGCCTGTGGCTCCCGTGGCTCCCTTCGCGCCGGTTGCACCGACGGCACCGGTCGCTCCGGTCACGCCCTGCGCGCCGGTCGCTCCCGTGGCGCCTTTTGCTCCTGTGGCTCCTGCGGCACCCGCCGCCCCGGTCGGACCGGTCGCGCCGGCGGCGCCGGTATTGCCTTTCTCTCCTGTGTCGCCTTTGGCTCCGGTGGCACCGGTTGCGCCCTTCGCACCCGCCGCCCCGGTCGGACCGGTCGCGCCGGCGGCGCCGGTATTGCCTTTCTCTCCTGTGTCGCCCTTGGCTCCGGTGGCACCTGTGGCGCCCGTGGCACCTTTCGCCCCTGTAGCGCCGACAGCACCTGCCGGACCGGTGTCACCCTTGTCACCTTTATCGCCCTTGGCACCCACAGCGCCCTGCGGTCCTGTGGGTCCGACTTTCCCCTCGGGACCTACGCCGCCTGTGTCGCCTTTGGGTCCGGTCGGACCTGTAGCGCCTGTGCTGCCTTTGGGACCGGTCGGACCGTCGCCGCCGACAGCACCTGCCGGACCGGTCGCACCTGTGCCGCCGGTGGCACCTTTTGCGCCGGTCGGACCGACGGGTCCTGTGGCTCCGGTGGCGCCTGTATTGCCTTTCTCGCCTGTATCGCCTTTGGCTCCGGTGGCGCCTGTGGCACCTTTGGCACCTGTCGCCCCGACGGGACCGGTCGCCCCGGTCGCTCCCTTTTCGCCTGTCGCACCGGTTGCGCCTTTGGCGCCTGTCGCGCCGACGGCACCGACTGCTCCCGTGGCTCCGGTCGCGCCCGCCGCTCCTGTATTGCCTTTCTCACCGGTATCGCCTTTGGCTCCGGTGGCGCCTGTGGCACCTTTGGCGCCTGTCGCACCGACGGCACCGGCCGGTCCTTTCTCCCCGGTCGCCCCGGTTGCGCCTTTGGCGCCGGTCGCGCCGTCATCGCCTTTGGCGCCGGTGGCGCCTGTGGCACCTTTGGCGCCTGTCGCACCCACCGGACCGGTCGCCCCGGTAACGCCTTTCGGACCTGTCGGACCCGCATCCCCCTCGGGACCGGTTGCGCCTGCTCTGCCTGTCGGACCAATCGGACCGGTTGCGCCTTCGGCACCTCTTGCGCCGGTTGCTCCGGTTTTCCCGGCGGCACCGGTAGCGCCGTCTTTGCCTGTCGCACCTGTCGCGCCGACGGCTCCCGTGGCTCCTGTTGCGCCCTTGTCGCCGGTATCGCCTTTTGCGCCTGTCGCCCCCGTTGCGCCCGGTCGCCCCGCCGCACCGGTTTCGCCTTTGGCTCCGGTGGATCCTTTTTCTCCTGTGGCACCCTTTTCGCCTCTGGGTCCTGTCGGACCTGTAGCGCCTTTTGCGCCTGCCGGACCTGCGGGACCGGCGGGACCCGGCGCGCCGTCTGCACCCGTGGGGCCTGTCGGACCCATCGGACCCTGCGGACCGGGAATCCCCGTCACGGTGTCGTCAGGCAAATCGATCGCTCCGCCGCTCGGGGGCAGGGAGGCGATAATCGTATTGGAGTTCCCGTCAATCACGGAAGTGCTTGCGTCCTCCATGGACACATACGCTTGGTGCGTAATCGGATCCACCGCCACCCCGGACGGCGTCCCCGGCACATTGACGCTGGCGACCACTGTGTTGGTGCTGCCGGAAATGACGCTGACATACCCCGCCTCATTGGCAACGTAAATCTTATTTGTCACCGGGTCGGCATCGGCATACTTCGGCGTACCGCCCACATTGATGGTCTGGAGGACCGTCCCGGAGGACGGGTCAACCACATACACGTTTCCGTCGTCGGAGGGTACATACAAATAGCCGTTGGCGCTGTTATACGCCGGCTCGTTCGGTGTCGGTACGGACACAATCGCCCGCGTCTCGGCACCTGTGGCCGTATTGATGATATGCACCACATCCGAGTCATGCTCGGAGATATAGATGATGCTCCCGTCCTCGTTGAGCTCGCCGGAGCTTAGGTTCGTGCCGATGGCGTACGTATTCGTTATGGTATTGGTCGTGCCATCAATGACATTCATCGTGCCGTCATCGTTGAGGACATAGACCTTGTTGTTATTGGAGTCAACCACCACATCATTCGGGCGGGACGGCAGACTGATTTCGTCTATCTCCGCGCCGCTCTGCGTGTCAATGACAAGGAGCTTGGAGTGCCCTGTACCGTCGTCCGGCACGGTGATATACGCCACACCCGTGTTTCCGTTGACGGCGACTTTGTCCATATTCCCGCAGACGCAGTAGGCGGCAATGACTTGGTTTGTGGAGGGGTTAAAGACATAGACCATATGTGTCTCGTTATTGATGATAACACCATTGGCGCCTTGGTAGCCCTCCCCCCGCGGACCGGTGGCCCCCGTGGCTCCTGTCGGTCCCTTACAGACACAGCACGTCCCCGGGATGGGTCCGCCCATACATGGACCGCCGCCGCAGGTGTTGCACAATCCGCGGCCGCCGCAGACCCCGGTTATTCCGTTCAGGCAGCACTGGCACTTGCCCGCCTCTGTATGTTTACAGCAAAAGTCCCAATTGTCCATTATATAAGCTCCTTGCGTTTATATGTAGGGGCAGACGAATCCGCCGGCCCGGGCAGCGTAGGAATGGATAGATTTGTTACTATCCCTCAAATATATCATATGCAGGAACAGGTCATTTGGCAATTGTCCCGCGGAAATTCTCTCCGCTTGCAGCGTATAGTAACAAAAACTGCACCCTGTACATTCGTATAGGGTGCAGTTGCAGAGGGAGGAAAAAAGATTTCAAGCGTTGGCAGCGGCAACTTTCGCAGCGATCATGGTCTTCAACGCGGTAGCATCGGCCGGGGAAAGGTTGGCGGCTTTCAGTGCAGCGAGGGCTTCGGCAGCCGTTGCCGTCGGTGCGGCGGCGGCCGTCGGCTCCGCAGCCGGCGGCGCACAGCAGCCGCGGCAGCAGCCGCAAGGGTTAAACAGGCGGATATAAGCGCGGAGGTAGTTGTTGTAATCGCAAGAGTACCTGCGCCAGTTTTCCAGCCAGCAGCAGCAATCGTACATGAGTTAAGTTCTCCTTGGGAAGGTTCTGCTTTCCGGCGATACGGAAAGCGGGGCAAGCGTAGCCCGTTCCATTATATGCAAACCCGGCGGGTTTGTCCTATACAAGAAGCAGGAATGACGCTAAAAACAAAGGGACGGGGAAGATTCTTGAACGGCTTCTTTGCCATAGGTCATCTTCCTTTTTTAATTTGTGACTGCCGGGCACTGGCTCGCCTAAAAATGCATCCGGCCGCCCGAGAGCATATAAAACAGCCCATACAGCACCGGCATGTGCAGCAGATAGAACCAGACCGCTTTCTTCCCGATGAAACCGAGCCACTCCAAGTTCTGCTTGTACCACCAAGCGGGATTGTCCTCTTTATTGTCGTTCTTCATCTTCCCCATAAACCAACCGAAGAAGAACACAAAGAGAAACGGGAAGAGCGGGAAGTAATCCCACGAGTAAAAGTCCTTATCATGAATCCCAAAAGGCATAAGGAAGTTCTTCAGCAAAAGGTCCGGTTCGAAGAGCCGTTCCGGGAGGGGGATAGCAAACCAATCGAACATCCCGATGGCGTGCTTCTCCGGAATCGGCCAAGTCAGCGTGAGGAGAACCAAGCAGACCAGGCAGCCCACCAAGGGCGGAAGCTTCATCAGAAAACCTTTGTCTTTTTTCTTGATGACAGATACCAAGAAATACCCGACAGCCATGAGGTGCAGAACCCCGAACCAGATTTGCATATTCTTTATCGGCGCGTTGGGCAGGTTGGGCAGAATCCCGATGGTCACAACGGACAGCAGCAGCGCAAACATCATCAGCCGCCAAGCCCGCTCCCGCGGCTTTGAGGAGAGCCGGGCACTTACCCCGGAGATGAAGACAAACAGGCAGCCGAACAGCGGCTCTATCGGCCGCAGCCAGTTGTAGGCCTCCATCGCCCAGACGACGCCGAAATACGAACCGAGGATAAAGAGCGCATGGTAGAGAATCATGGAGAGAACGCAATACCCGCGTGTCTCATCCAGCGGTGCGATGCGGTCATACGACGGCGGCGGGGAGACCTCCTCCATCTCGTGCTCATGTTCTTTGATTTTAACTTGCTTCTCGGGCTGCTTACTCTTGAAAGCCATGACCTCTCCTCACACCCTCTATGGCGGCACGGTTCTGCCGCAATAGACCCTACCCCTTGCTGATAGCCATCAACCGGCGCGCGAGGGCAGTGATTTTGTCCGCCTCACCATTTGCCAGCCAGGATTGGTTGACCAGATTGCCGCCCATGCCGAAACCCAAGACACCTACCTTTACGAATTCCGCCATATTCTCTTCGGATATGGCGCCTACCGCCAAGAATTTCAAATGCTTCAGCGGCGCGGCGATGGCTTTAATGTAGCCTGCACCCAGTACGCCCGCCGGAAAGACTTTCATGAAGTCTGCGCCCCAACTGTGCGCCAGCGCGCACTCCGTCGGGGTCATCACGCCGGGGATGCTCACCAGACCCAGCTTGCGGGTTTCTTTAATGACGGCTTCGTCGGCATTCGGGGAGATGATATACTCCCCGCCGGCCTCAGCGCAGAGTTGCACTTCTTTCGGGGACATCACGGTTCCGGCGCCAACCCGCAGATGGCCTTTGTATTTCTCCGACAGGTTGCGGATGGCCTCGGCGTTGGCTTCAAAGCTCTCCGGCTTGGATTGGTCAAAGGTCAGTTCCAACAGGCTGATTCCGCCGGCGAGGAGTGCCTCCGCAAGTGGCTCCTGCAATTCCGGCTTTACACCGCGGGCGATGGCGATGATTCTTCCCTCCAAGATATGGGCAATGACTTCTTCACGCATGGATTCTGTTCTCCTTATATGGCTCGGCATGGTTTGCTTGGGTCTCTGTATATTATACCTTATATATCTTGCCTTGTCAAGGCTGTGATTTTCGCGGCGGCAAAACAGCGGACGAATTCACAAAAACCACTTGATTTGACCGCGAATATGTGATATACTACTATAAACACAGGCTCTACAACTGCCGAAAACACGAAAACGAGGTACTTACACCATGGCATACTTCCCCCTCTCCGCCTTTGCGGATGAAGCGTCCGCCTCTCTGGACGGACAGATTGCCGCCCTGAAGGCCAACAACATCCACCGCGTGGAACTCCGCGGCGTGGACGGCAAGAACATCTCCGACTTCACGCACGAGGAAGCCGTTGCCCTCAAGGAAAAGCTGGATGCCGCCGGCATCAAGGTTTCCGCCGTTGGCTCCAAGTACGGCAAGATCGGCATTGACGAAGACTTCGCGCCGCACTTCGCCGCTTTCCAACAGACCGTGGCGGTTGCGGACGTGCTGCAAACCAAGTACATCCGGATGTTCTCTTTCTACTGCGAGGACCGTGAAGCCTCCAAAGAGAAAGTCATCGCGCAGGTCAAGGCTATGGCCGACTACGCCGCCGAGAAGGGCCTCAAGTGCTGCCATGAGAACGAAAAGGGCATTTACGGTGAGAACGCCGCGCAGTGCTTGGAGCTTCGCGAAGCGGTCGGCGAGAACCTCGGTGTCATCTTCGACCCCTCTAACTTCTTGGAAGCAGGGCAGGAGACATGGGCCGCCTATGAGATGCTCAAGCCCTATATTACCTACTTCCATATCAAAGACCACTCCGCTGCAAAGGGCGGTGTTGTCCCCGCCGGGCAAGGCGACGGCCGCATAGCCGAAATCCTCAAGGACTTTGACGAGTCGAATTTCGGTGTGTACTTCCTTTCTATTGAGCCGCACCTGAAGAGTTTCGAAGGCTTATCCGCCTTTGACGAGGAGACGCAGGCAAAGCTGAAGGACAGCGTCGCCTACAAGACCAACGAGGAGAGCTTCGCCGCGGCAGCCGATGCACTCCAAACTGTTCTGGAGGAAGTGCAGCCCATCAAGCTCGGGGTCATCGGCTTGGGCAACATGGGCGGCAGCCATCTCTATGCCCACCGCGTCGGGCAGCATAAATACCTGCGCGTGACAGCCGTTGCGGACATCAACCCCGAACGCTTTGTCAATTCCCGTAACCAAGTGCCGGAAGCCGTCACATTTGATACCGCCGAGGAGCTCATCGACAGCGGACTTGTCAACGCTATCCTGATTGCCACCCCGCACTACTTCCACCCGCCGATTGCGGTCTATGCGTTCTCCAAGGGTCTCGATGTCCTCACAGAGAAGCCGGCCGGGGTCTACACCAAGCAAGTGCGCGAGATGAACGAAGCCGCCGCCGCCTCCGGCAAGGTGTTCGCCATTATGTACAACCAGCGCGCCAACCCCCGCCACCAAGCCCTCAAAAAGCTCATCGAAGAGAAGGACTTCGGTTCGCTGCGCCGCGTGGTTTGGAACATCACCGACTGGTACCGCACGCAGGAGTACTATAACTCCGGCGGTTGGCGCGCCACTTGGTCCGGCGAGGGCGGCGGTGTTCTGCTCAATCAGTGCCCGCACAACTTGGACTTGTGGCAGTGGCTCTGCGGGATGCCCGAGAAGATTTACGCCAAGTGCCATGAGGGCAAATGGCATGACATCGAGGTGGAGGACGATGTCCTCATCTACGCCGAGTACCCGGACGGCGCAACGGGGGAGTTCATTACGACCACCGGGGACGCGCACGGCACCAACCGTATGGAAATCACTTTCGACCGTGCGCAGATTATCATGGAGAGCGGCGTCCATGTCATCGAGCAGGATCAGCCGACTTCTAAGCATATCTACGAGTGCCCGAAAGGCTTCTCCCGCCCCGGCTTCACAGAGTACGACCTCGAGATTACGCCGAACCCCGTCGGCGACCACAGTATGGTGCTGACCGCTTTCGCGAAGGCTTGCGTGACGGGCGATACTTCGGGGCTGTACGCCCGCGGGGAAGAGGGCATCAACGGTCTGACCATCTCCAACGCCGCATTCCTCTCCTCTTGGCTGGGAAAAGAGATTGCTCTCCCGTTGGACGAAGACCTCTTCTGGGAGAAACTCCAAGAGAAGATTGCCTCCTCCAAAGCAAAAGCTGTCACGGAGGAAAAGACCGCGGGGGATCTCACTTTCGGGGCGAGTTCGTGACGGCGGCCTCTCCCGAGCCGGCTTTACCGATGACAACCCTTCCCTAACGAAATCCGGCGCACCGGCATTCGGATCGCCTGACGGTTCTATTTACAAAGGAGATATTCCTATGCAACAGCTGAATACGGCATTTGACCGCAGACTTTGAGGAAGCCGCACGGTATATCAGCGAGCAAAATGAGGAGTTCATTATCAGTATCAGTGGTGCAGAGCCGCTCGTATTGATGCCGCTGCATTTGCTTACGGAACTGAAAGAAAAATCTGCTCTATATCTAAAGCTCTTGGAGGGCGAAAAAGCTGCTGCCGATGGTGATGTGCAACCTGCTGAGGAGGCTTTGCGCGAGATTTGGCAGGAGGTTATTGATGGAACAGTATAAAGTCATAATCTCCAGAGAGGCAAGGGCAGATATAAAAGCAGCTGTTGTTTATGTCTACCAAACTCTACAAGCTCCGATATCCGCGCAACGTCTACATGAATCTCTCCTACAGTCTGTCTGAATTTCCTGAGCGGTTTCCAAAGGTTGATGACGATGGTTTATCCCGGCTCGGTTATCGAAATATGTTTCTTCGAGACCGAGTAATCATCTTTACAGTCAGCAAAGAAAAACACATCGTGCGCATTGTGCGAATGCTTCACGGAAAGCAAGATTGGCTTCGCATTTTCCTTGAATACCTTAATGAACAATAGGAGACTGATTATGCAAATGACCCTACGTTGGTTCGGGAATGGGCTGGATACCGTTACCCTTGACCAAATCCGTCAGATTCCCGGGGTCGTCGGTGTCGTGCCGGCACTCCATGACCTGCCCGCGGGCGAGGTCTGGCCGCTTGAGCGCCTGCAAGCCCTGCGCGATACCGTTCACGCCGCCGGGCTCACGATGGAGTGCATCGAGTCCGTCAATGTCAGCGATGACATCAAGCTCGGCAACGCGACCGGACAAAAGCACATCCAAAACTACATTGAGAGCATCCGCAACTGCGCCGCCGTGGGCGTGAAAGTCATCTGCTACAACTTCATGCCTGTCTTCGACTGGACGCGCACGGATATGGCCATGCCCCTCTCGGATGGGTCCACCTGCCTATGCTATGATGCCAAGCACGTAGAGGGCAAAAGCCCGGAGGACATCTTCCGCGAGCTGAGCGAGAGCGGCGACTTCGCCATGCCCGGCTGGGAACCGTTCCGCATCCCGACCATCAAGGCACTCTTTGCGGCGTACAAAGGCGTAACGGCCGACGACCTCCGCGCCAACCTGAAAGCCTTCTTGGATGCGATTACTCCTGTCTGCGAGGAATGCGGCGTCAAAATGGCCATCCACCCGGACGACCCGCCGTGGCCGATTTTCGGCTTGCCGCGTATCCTCAGCACAGCGGACGACCTGCGGTGGCTCTTCTCCGCCGTGCCGAGTGAAATGAACGGTTCCACGTTCTGCACAGGGTCATTCGGAGCGGGGTCTTTCAATGACCTACCCGCCATGATTCGAGAATTCGGCCCGCGCATCTATTTCGCGCACCTGCGCAACGTGGAACAGCGCCCCGGCTGGTTCAACGAAACCGCGCACCTTTCCTCCGCAGGCAGTCTGGATATGTACGCCATCGTAAAAGCGCTGCACGACTGCGCCCCGCATTGGGTCTTTGTCCGCCCCGACCACGGGCGTATGCTCTGGGGCGAGACCGCACGCCCCGGCTACGGTCTGTATGACCGCGCTTTGGGTGCCGCTTACCTCAATGGACTGTTTGAAGCGGTCGAGAAAGGCAGCTGAGAGAAACAACCTCTTCTATCCGCCCGCCCAATCGCTCGATTGGGCGGCTTGCTTTTGTGCAACCTGCACAAAAAAAATAAAAAAAACAAGCCTAATTTTTTTATATTGACAATTTAGAAATCTATGGTATTATAGTTGAGAACTTGTAAAAGTTTAATTCACACAAAGAGGTGTAATACAATGAAACAACTTCGAAGTAGCAAGCACACCAAAAAGGGTCTGTGGAAGCGCAGTTTGGCCATCTTGCTGGCGGTCATTGCCCTATGCTCCGCCTTGGCTGTCAATGCCTCCGCGACATACTACGTCAGTGTCGGCGACACCGGGTACGTCCGCTTCACGGACGGCATGGCAGTCGTGCGCGCCACCAGCTCCAACACATCCGTAATGACCGTTACCAGCAGCGGCTATTGGACGGCGCGCGGGGTCGGCACTGCAACACTTACGGCTTACGACCGCAACAACGCTTGGGCTACGGCTACCTATGTCGTTTCCTATGGGGGCGGCGGATCCTCGGGCGGGTATGACATAGATGTTTCTTGGTTGGGGGATGTCTTTGGCTGGCTGGTGGATATTCTGCTCGTACCGTTTGAGTTCCTCTGGGATGTGCTGATAGAAATCATGTACTATATCGCTCTGCCGTTCGTGTGGGTTTTCAGTTTGTTTTGATCGCTGACTTTCGGCGCAACCGTAAAGCCCCCGCTCGGCGGAGCGGGGGCTTTTGCTGCGCTGCGTGGGTTTTTAAGGGTTTTATAAGACTATGTACTTTGCTCAGCTTCTCTAAATGGCTGTATAGAATGGTTACAGAAAAGGATGGTTTAATTATTGGGGACTGCTTTTGAATTCACCCCTATATTTTCCGTTTGGAATTTTTTAGATATGTTATATATCAACAATATTTAATGCTGAG
>JAISUW010000056.1 GCA_031271865.1 Oscillospiraceae bacterium | reverse complement strand
AACACAGCTATCCTTTTATAAACCCATAGGGGCAGAACCTGACCAAGAGGCAAGAAGCAAGAGGCAAGACAAGCGGCTGACACTCGGTCAGCCGCCTGTCGGTTGGCTTTGGGAGGGATTACTCGTACTTCAGTTCATCGGCGAGGGTGTCAAGGGCTGCCTGCGCATCGGGGAGGGCGGAAATCGGCTCGGCATAGATGGGTTCCGGTTCGGGCTCGGCGGCTTTCGCGGCGGCCTCGGCCTGTGCCTGCGCGGCCTTGGCAAGAGCGGTGGCATCGGTGATGAGGGCACCGGCGGCAGCGCGTACCTGCACGTCAATGTCGTTGATGGCGACATAAGCAAGGTCGTCTTGGCTCGTGAGCTTCTGGGCGGCGGCTTTGCGGATAGCGGGGACGCTGTCCTCGCGGCTGACGGTGGCAAGGGTCGGCTGGTCGACAATCTTCAAGACGGCCATCATACGCAGCTCGCTCTCGGGGTCACCCAGGGAGACAGCATTCAGGGCAGCCAAGGCATCTGCTTGTTCGACAAAGTCAAACAGGCGCAGGATAGCGCGGCGGCGAACGATGCTCTCCGCATCCTCCGTAGCGGCCTTGTGCAGGGCGGCAATGTCCGTCAAGAGTTTGATGGCGGCGCGGCGCACATAGGTGCTGTCGTCGGAAAGAGCATAGGGGACAAGCCAAGCCTGAAGGTCGGCCTGCGCATAGTCCTTGTCGATGAGAATCTGGCGGCCGAGGCGTTCCACGACCATGTAGCGCAGCTGCCAGAGGTCGGCTTCCTTACCGGTCACAGCCAAAGCGGAGAGTGCATTCGGCTCCGTATCGGTTTCCACAAGGGTATCCATGATTTGGCGGGCTTCCTCGTCGCGCTTCTGAATCATCGCGGTCATTTGCGCTTCCTTTGCGCGGAGTTCCTGCTCACGGGCTTGGGCTTGCTGACGGGCCAGGGCCTCTTCTTCTGCGCGGATTTCCTCCGGACGTTTCTTTGCCATAAAATGTACCACACCTTTCGATTATTCGACCCCGGCAGGGGTGCTGTAATAGTTGGGTTTATATTACCCGAAATGAACTCAAAAAGAGTATGTAACAATTTTACAGGATATAGACGCATTTGTCAAGCAAAATTTTGGTAAACAATTCAATTTGTTACCTGCCTGCGATCATTCGTCCATATAGGCGAGATCCGACCAGTCTGCTCTCCCAAAGTTTCCGGAATATAAGTCGTACTTATTTCGGATTTGGGGGTAGGCATGGATGCACCACGCGGCATTCAAGAAGATAAGGAGCATTTGAAAGCAGTCTAACAGGAAACCGCCTTTCCGAATATTCCTGAGGATGTTGGGTATGGCAGTTCTTAGCAAGTAGAGGCCTTTGTCTGTTGCGGCTACTTGTTTATGAAAGACAGCGACCCAATTGAAAAAAGAGAAGATGACCTTTAATTCTTTCGTTGGAATTGCGGCATAATTTGTGTCTACGGAATACCTGTTGCCCGTCTTCTTATGCTTTGAGAGAGACTGTACCGGCACCAGGCGCCGCTCTGCAACCAGACGGTTGTAATCCTCCGAGCAAAGAGAAGCATAGTAATACCCGGCAGAATAGGTCTCTGTGTTTAATCGAAAAATGAGGTGTATGGTTTGCCGTATCTGCGCTTCGGTTTCGTCCGGGAAGCCGAGAATCAAGCTGGTTAATGGTCTGATACCGGATGATTTGCAGTTGCGGATGTCTGTTTCGACTTTAGCCGGATTATACCCTTTCTTAATCCGCTGGAGTATCTCCGGGGAACCGTTTTCTATCCCGAACTGAATCATAATACAACCGGCGTTTGCCATCCGGTCTAAATCATCTCTCGTGAGCACCCCGATGCGGGATTCGCACAACCACTTTATCGGTTTCCCGCTTTCTGTACGCAGAGCTATGAAATCGGCACAGTGCCCTTCCAATGCAGCCTTGTCCACACCAAAGGTCTCGTCATAGAAAATAATGCCGTCCGCATCATATTCTGTGACAAGGGTGCGGATTTCCTGCATTACGGATTCTCGGCTGCGTTGGCGGCAACAGCCGCGGTTGTAGGCCTTGCTTACACAAAAAGTACACGCAGCCGGGCAGCCCTTGGAAGCTATCACGGGGAAAGCGCGGGAAACTCCCGGATAGGAAGCGGCGTATTTATCCATTGGCAAGAGAGAATAGTCCGCCAGCGGGAAATCTGCCAAATCCACAAAGGAACGCTGCGCTGTCTGCACTATCTCTCCGTCAGGCGTTCGGTAAACTAGGGATTGTACCGTGTCCGGTGTGCGTTTGCCGCTGATAACTTCCAGCAGCTCGAGGAGGGTGTATTCCCCTTCGTTCAAGCCGACATAGTCCGCATTCCCATCCTTGATGATAGATTCCGCCAAGAGCGTGGCCGTCAAACCGCCGCTGAGTATCGGCAGTTCAGGATACTTCCTGCGGATGGCGTTGCTCTCTGCAATGAAATCCTGTATCTGATGCGTAAACATGACCGTAAATGCTATCGCATCCGGCTTGAAACGTTCGATTCGTTTGCAGGAAGCCGCCCCTTGCACATTTCTGTCAGCAATCTGTACGGTATGCCCTTTCGCTTGCACAAAAGATGCCACTTGCAATACCGAAACCGGTAACGTTATGCCACGGAACGGACTCACAAACTTCGTCAAGAGCGGGTAAACAAAAAGTATACGCATAGGGGCACCAGCTTAGTTTAGTTGAGTTGAGTTGAGTTTAGTTGAGTTTAGTTGAGTTTAGTTGAGTTTAGTTGAGTTGAGTTTAGTTTAGTTGAGTTTAGTTTAGTTTGAGCCAAAGGACGCTTAGCCGCCCCACATATCGCTCCAGAACTTCCAAGCTTTGGCGGTGTCGTCCCATTTGTAGTGCCAGTAGATTTCATAGGGAAGGGCGCCGGTGGATTGATACTGTACACCTAACATGAGGTAGTCGCCGTCCTGCTGCATAATGCGAACTGTGTCTAAAAGCCAGTCGCCGGTTTTGCCCGCCGTGCCGAAAGACATGAGGAGCTTCTTGTTCCGGTAGTAGAAGTTGCCGATATGGTTCTCCGTATATTGGGAACGCTCCGGGAAGAAGTAGAACTTATTCTGCGCGGTGGACGGCACGAATGTCTTCTCCGCAAAAGCCATTACGGAATCCAAGTCGGTGAAGCCGTACTTATTGTCTTTCTTGACCTCATAGTAAGTGATGTCCGGGAGGTCATTGAACTCATAGGGAATGCCGTTTTCCCTGTCCACGAGATCCG